>NZ_CP036501.1:1210825-1513532 GCF_026230195.1 Candidatus Paraluminiphilus aquimaris
GCCGCATGTAAGGCACCAGGGTTTGGCGATCGTCGCAAGGCGATGCTCCAGGACATTGCTATTTTGACCGGCGGTACGGTGATTTCTGAAGAAGTGGGCCTCGATCTCGAGAGCACAAGTCTTGAGCACCTCGGTAATGCCAAGCGCATCACCATGGACAAAGACAACACAACGCTGGTCGATGGCGCGGGTGATGCTGATGCGATTCAAGGTCGCGTTGGCGAGATTCGTGTTCAGATCGAGAATACCTCGTCTGACTATGATCGCGAGAAGCTCCAGGAGCGCGTCGCGAAGTTGGCAGGTGGTGTTGCTGTGATCAAGGTAGGTGCAGCGACTGAAATCGAAATGAAAGAAAAGAAAGCACGTGTTGAAGACGCACTTCATGCAACTCGCGCAGCGGTTGAAGAAGGTGTGGTTGCTGGCGGCGGTGTTGCGCTTATTCGCGCAATTGCGTCTGTTGACGGCCTGACAGGTGATAACGAAGACCAAAACACGGGTATCGCAGCTGCATTGCGCGCCATGGAAGGTCCTCTGCGTCAGATCGTTACCAATGCAGGTGATGAAGCGTCAGTTGTTCTCGATAAAATTCGCCAAGGCGAAGGTAACTTCGGTTACAACGCGGCGACGGGTGAGTACGGCGATATGATCGGTATGGGTATTCTTGACCCAGCGAAAGTAACTCGTACAGCACTTCAGGCGGCGGGCTCGGTTGCAGGTCTTATGATCACAACTGAAGTTATGATTGCTGAAGCGCCAAAGGAAGAAGGTGCAGCGCCTGCAATGCCTGATATGGGCGGCATGGGCGGTATGGGCGGCATGATGTAAGCCACGCTCATTGCGACTTAGAAACCCGGCCGAGCGCCGGGTTTTTTTTGCGCAGAAAAACGTGTGTCCGCGATTTAGGCGCTTCTCAGCCCGCCACCTAAGCTAGTTTTTGGTTAACTAATGGTGAGTGCGTGATGGGTGCGTGGTGGGTGGCCGAGAGGTTCCGAGAGCATTCACCCTTACCGACAGGCACTCGGGTCATTTGCAGGGTTTTTGACCTTGGCGTCTGTCGCGCCTTGCCATCACGCAGTATAAACATTGGCAGGCGTTCTTATTGCGATGTGTCAGCCTCCGATTGTTGCTTTGCATATCGTGCACTGCACAAACCGCTTCTCATTAAACGGATTATGGTGAAAGCCGCCCTTTAAAACGGTGGTTGCGGGTTCTTTTTTTTTGATGTGCGGATATACTGACCCTAGGGCAGGGCGTCGAAGACGCTGTTTTACAAAAGAGGAAAAATAAATGGAATACGCGATCGGTTTCATCTTTCGTTACGTGCATGTGCTTGCCGGTATCACTTGGATCGGCATGCTTTACTACTTCAACTTTGTACAAACTGAGTACTTCAAAGAGGCTGAGGCTGAGGCGAAGAAAGACGCCATGGCGAAGCTTGCGCCGCGTGCGTTGTGGTGGTTCCGTTGGGGTGCAATGTTTACCTTCATCACCGGTCTTTACCTGTTCCACAAGTTAGGTGCATTTACCAACTTTAATCAGGCAGCTATTTGGGTAGGCGCCACGGCCGGAACATTTATGTTTCTCAATGTGTGGCTCATCATTTGGCCAAACCAGCAAGTTGTCCTGGGTATGAAGGAAGGTGACGGTCCTTCAAGTGCTGCGAAGGCAGGACTAGCAAGCCGCACTAACACTTTGTTCTCGGGTCCAATGCTGCTCGGTATGCTCGGATCGAAGCATCTCTCGCCCATTTTGGGTGGTAGCTCAACAGGACTGATGCTCGCATTGGGTTTGATCGTCTTGCTGGAGATTAATGCCATCATGGGTAAGCAGGGTCCGATGACCACTGTGAAAGGTGTGATCCATATGTCGTTGCTACTCACAGTCGTGGTTTGGGCTCTGCTCAACTACGTTTAAGTTGCTGGGTTGTGCAATGAGGGCGGCTTAGGCCGCCTTTTTTGTGCCCGAATAATCGCCACGAACCCCGGTTGGTCGCGGTATACTGATGCTTCTAGGGGGGAGGAGTGACATGGCCCAAGATGAGCTAACCGAAATTCCATCATTTGCGGCTCGGCGAGATGAAGCCGTAGACAGCGCGCCGCGCAACGCGATACCGAGTCGAGGCCGTGAAACCGTGGGGATGTCGAGTGCGGGTAAATTTGCGCTGGCGTTTTCGTTTATCGCGGTTTGTTTTCTGTCGGCTTATGCCTGGTATAGCCATCAACTCATTACTGAATTGACGGTCGATCAAGCGCGGACAGGGAAGCAGGTGCAAGGTCTTGAAAATTTACTGACAGATACAGACGAAACGGTCACCAAATCGGCGGCCGCCATGGGTGCCCAGCTCAACTTACTCGATACTGAGGTGCGCAAACTTTGGGATGCACGAAAGATCTCTAACAGAAAGCTTTCTGATCTGGAAAAGACTGATAAATCAGCCGCCAAAACCGTACAGACACTCCAAGACAACGGTTTCCGGCAGAAAAAGACCTTAGATGCCCTCACAGCCGACCTTAAGGCTCTACAGACACTCTCTGCCGATATTGAGCGTCTAGCGGGGTCCGCTCGGCAAATACAGAGCGATGTTGAGCGGCTCGCGGACAACGTCAACCGATCGAAGTTAGAGCGTGCGGCGCTAGGGAAGCGCGTTGGAGCGAATGAAGAGTGGGTCGCTTCGATAAATAATTTCCGGAAGCAAGTGAACACGAACGTTAACCAACTTAGGGCGGATATTCGCGCGTTATCCGCAAAAGTTGATGCGATAGGTGCGGCGCCGGCGGTAGTGACGCCCGCGGTTCAGTAATACGAGTTTAAAGAGGTAATGCATGACGGTAATTCAAGACCGCGACGTTGTTGAAAGTGTAGCCGACGCACTTCAGTTCATCTCCTACTACCATCCACAGGATTTTGTGCAGGCGGTGCACCGAGCCTATGAAATGGAGCAAAGTCAGGCTGCAAAGGATGCGCTAGCTCAGATTTTGATTAACAGCCGAATGTGCGCAATGGGTAAGCGACCCATCTGCCAGGACACCGGTATTGTGACGGTGTTTGTCGACATCGGTATGGCGGTTCGCTGGGAAACGTCACAACCGCTGGAGGACCTGATCAATGAAGGCGTCCGACGCGCTTATTTGCACCCAGATAATAAGCTTCGTGCATCGATTCTTGATGACCCTGCCGGTGCACGAAAAAACACTAAGGACAACACGCCCGCCGTTATTCATACCCGCATGGTCGCAGGCAATACCGTCGATTTTCGCGTTGCAGCGAAAGGTGGTGGATCCGAGAACAAATCAAAGCTTGCCATGTTGAACCCGTCTGACAGCATCGTCGATTGGGTTGTAAAGACAGTGCCCACTATGGGAGCTGGGTGGTGCCCTCCCGGCATGCTCGGTATCGGAATTGGTGGTACGGCTGAAAAGGCCATGGTGATGGCGAAAGAGTCTCTGATGGATCCCGTTGATATTCACGAACTTCGTGAGCGTGGTGCGTCAAGCAAAGCCGAAGAACTTCGCATTGAGATTATGGATGCCGTCAACAAGTTGGGGATTGGTGCGCAAGGTTTAGGCGGGCTCACCACAGTGCTCGATGTGAAAATCATGGATTACCCCACACACGCGGCGTCGCTACCTGTGGCAATGATCCCGAATTGCGCTGCAACGCGTCACGCCCACTTCGAGCTTAATGGTGAGGGACCGGTTTATCAGGAAGCACCGAGTTTAGAGGCATGGCCGGAGGTAACTTGGGAGCCGGGTGAGTCAGTACGGCGGGTTGATCTGGATACTGTGACCCAAGCGGAAACACTGACTTGGCAGCCCGGCGATACGCTGTTGCTATCGGGCACGATGTATACCGGTCGAGATGCCGCCCACAAGCGCATGACGCAGATGATTGCCGACGGGGAGGAGCTCCCGGTTAACTTGCAGGGCAAGTTTATTTACTACGTCGGCCCGGTGGATCCTGTGGGTGACGAGGTGGTGGGTCCTGCAGGCCCTACAACATCGACACGAATGGATAAATTCACCGACAACATTCTCGAACATACGTGCCTATTAGGCATGATCGGTAAGGCTGAGCGGGGACCCGTTGCCATCGAAGCGATTCGCAAGCACAAAGCGGTTTATCTCATGGCCGTTGGGGGCGCTGCTTATTTGGTCTCAAAAGCCATTACGAACGCGGAGGTTGTCGCGTTTGAAGATCTCGGCATGGAAGCAATTTACGCGTTTACCGTAAAAGATATGCCAGTAAGCGTAGCGGTGGATGCTCAAGGTGAGTCGGTTCACATTACCGGACCCAAGGTGTGGCAAGCAGCTATTGAAGAGCAGGCGATTGAGCTGTTCTAGAGGCTGTTTAGTCGCTGCGAGAGCGGAGGACTGACCTTGCCGGTCGAGACGCTTTATTGGCACGATTATGAAACTTCGGGTGCGTCACCGGCGCATGACCGGCCCTGGCAGTTTGCCGGGGTCAGGACCACGCTAGATCTTGAAGTGATTGGCGAGCCTCTGACGGTCTATGCCAAGCCCTCTCTCGACGTGATTCCCCACCCTACAGCCATCAGGGTGACGGGAATCTCGCCCTACGAATGCGAAGCCAAGGGATTAACTGAGCAGGGTTTTATTGCCCGTATTCATGATGAATTATCTCAGCCTGGTACCTGTGGCGTTGGCTACAATTCCTTGCGGTTCGACGATGAGGTTACGCGCTTTAGCCTGTGGCGAAATTTTTACGACCCCTACGCTCGTGAGTACAGCAGAGGTAATAGCCGCTGGGATCTTATCGATGTCGCGCGCGCTTTCTATGCTTTACGCCCCGATAGCCTCCAATGGCCCACTCACGATGATGGCTCTCCAAGCTTTAAGCTTGAGGACTTAACCACCGCTAATGGCTTGGAGCATGGCGCGGCGCACGATGCCATGTCGGATGTGACGGCGACACTGGCATTGGCGCGGGCATTGAGATTGGCGGACACCCCCTTGTTTGAGCGCCTTCTGGGCCAGCGCTTCAAAGCGAGGACCGAGGCGATGGTGGATACACAGCGTATGACACCGCTGCTACATATATCGGGGCTTTTTGGTACCGATCGTCATTGTCTTGGAGTCATTGTCCCGTTAGCTATTCATCCCGAATACAAGTCCGACGTGATTTGCGCTGATATTACGCGCGAGCCGAAATTCCTTGATATGTCAGTTGAGGAGGTCAAGGTGCGCTTGTTTGCGAAAAAGGAAGATTTGCCGTCTCCCAATGACCGCCCTAGCTTGATGACCATTAAGGTCAATCGAGCACCCGTACTGCTGCCTATGTCGGAGATTAACGCTGAGGATGCTAAGCGTCTGGGACTTGATGGGGATCGTTTGCGCGATCGCTTGAGTCAAGTGCGAGTCGCGCGGCAGGAGCGTGGACAAGCCTTTATCACCCAATGCCAAGACATTTACCGCTCGGCATCAAAGCCTGTAGATACCAATCCAGATACGGCGTTGTACGGCAGCTTCGTCCCCAATGCGGATAAGCGCTTAATGCAAGAGGTGCGAGATGCCTCACCCGCAGAGCTGCGCGATAGACGCTTTGCATTTGTCGACTCGCGGTTGCCCGATCTCTTATTTCGCTACCGAGCCCGAAATTGGCCAGAGATACTCGACAATGAGGAGCAATCAGCGTGGCGGGAGCACTGTAAGGTGCAATGGGAAACCAGTGATCACCTCAATTTGTCTGTGTTTCACTCGGCCCTTGAGGTGGAAGAGCGCACCGAGGGCTTGAGCGCAAAGCAGCAAAGCGCACTCAAGGATTTACGGCGCTGGGTGTCCGAGAATGCCAAAGTTTTAGGTGTTAACGCGGCATCGGTTTAAACTACGCTCCCAAGAGCGTACGCGTCCTATGTTGAGCGTTGCGCTACGTCATGTGCCTGATATGCGCAAACCGATGCGCTTGGAGAACGTGCTGTGAAATTTGCCGGCCATCACATTTTGGGGATCAGCCAGTTCGACCGCGGTCATGTAGACCGCATCTTTGAGGTGGCGGATCGCATGAGGCCTTACGCTCGACGCGAGCGAAAAACCTCAGTACTTGAGGGCGCCATTCTCGGTTCTATGTTCTTTGAGCCATCGACGCGGACGCGAATCAGTTTTGGCAGTGCGTTTAATCTACTCGGCGGTCATGTGAGAGAGACCACGGGTTTTGAAAGCACGGCCATCGCCAAAGGCGAGTCGTTGTACGACACAGCACGGGTTCTTAGCGGGTATTCCGATGCAATCGTTATGCGCCACCCCACCGAGGGTTCGGTAAGTGAATTTGCTACGGCCAGCCGTGTGCCGGTCATAAACGGGGGGGATGGTGCTAACGAACACCCCAGTCAAGCGTTATTGGACCTTTTCACCATTCGCAGTGAACTAGCCGATCGAGGAAGAGGTATCGACGGGCTTCGAATCGCTATGGTGGGTGACCTTCGGTTTGGCCGGACGGTCCATTCGTTGTCGCGTCTCCTCACCCGTTTTAGCAACGTGCGCGTGAGTCTCGTTTCACCATCGGAACTTCGCATGCCCGAGGCGTTAGTCGAAGAAATGCGAGAAAGGGGTGTCGATGTTGTGGAGACTGATCAACTTGAGGTCGGCATTGCTAATGTCGACATTGTCTATTCAACGCGGATTCAAGAGGAACGTTTTGCCTCACAGGCTGATGCTGATCTCTATCGTGGGCGATTCCGACTGAACCAGAGTATTTATACAGCGCTTTGCGAGCCAAATACGGTCATCATGCATCCGCTGCCCCGAGACTCGCGCGTGGGTGCACAAGAGCTCGATGAGGATCTGAACGACGATCCCAACCTGGCCATTTTTAGGCAGTCTGACAACGGAGTTTTGGTCAGAATGGCGCTCTTCGCGCTGATCCTCGATGTAGCAGACCAAGTCGATGATTACTCAAAGCCTGTTAATTGGAGCACGGAGCGCCGATTTTGAGCGAGCTGTCCCTCGCCTACGGTGCCGATGATGCACAGGTGATCACGCAAGACACGGTATTTCAGGGGTACTTCCGGATGGACGCACTCACACTGCGTCATAAGCGATTTGACGGCAGTTGGACCAGCGGCATCCGCAGAGAGCTGTTTCAACGCGGTGATGCAGTGGCGGTGCTCCCCTGGGATGTTGAAGCAGACCGCGTCATCCTGATTGAGCAGTTTCGACCCGGTGCCATTCGAGGGGCTGAATCTCCCTGGATGCTTGAGGCGATTGCAGGCGTTGTTGAAGCGGGCGAGACAGACGAGGCGGTTGCGCACCGCGAAGCATCAGAAGAGGCGGGGTGTACCATGGATGCACTAATGCCCATTGTCTCCTACTACCCAAGTCCGGGTGCCTGCACCGAACAAATACGGCTTTTCATTGGACGTCTTACCGAAGCCGCAATTGGCGAAGTGCGAGGCGTTGAAACCGAGCATGAGGACATTTTGGTGCACTCGGTTGCGCGTGAGGACGCTATTGCATTGCTCGATGCCGGTAAGATCAACAATGGACTCACCCTCATCGCCCTGCATTGGCTGGCACGCCATGGCGATCGTTTGCGCTCGGAGTGGCGTCCCTCATGACTGAGGTGAGCGAGGTGGCTCCGGTTAAGAAGCGCGGTTTACTGGGCTCAAGTTTTGTCGTGAGCATGGGCACATTGTTGTCGCGTGTGCTTGGGCTGGTGCGTGATGTTGTCTTCGCCAATTTACTCGGTGCGGCGCCCAACGCAGACGCCTTTTTTGTTGCCTTTAAAATACCGAATTTTCTCCGGCGCTTATTCGCAGAAGGCGCATTCTCGCAGGCCTTTGTGCCCGTGCTCACCCAAGTGAAAGAGACGGGAACTCACGCCGAGGTAAAGGCGCTGATTGACCGCGTGGCGGGGGTGCTTGGCGGTTCGCTATTCGTGCTAACGGCGTTTGCCATGCTGATGGCACCCTGGGTGGCGCTCATTTTTGCTCCCGGTTTTAGCCGCGATGTGGCGAAACTTGCGCTGACGGCGGACCTTATCGTCTGGACCTTCCCCTATTTACTACTCATCAGCCTAACGGGTTTCTGTGGGGCTATTCTCAATACGTACGGGCGCTTCGCTGTGCCCGCGTATACGCCTGTATTACTCAACCTGTCACTTATTTCAGCGGCTATCTTTTGGGCGCCCACTATGCCTGAGCCTGCCCTCGGTTTGGCGATGGGCGTTGCGCTGGCAGGTGTCATTCAGCTGCTCTTTCAGCTGCCCTCTTTACACACCTTGAAACTGACGCCTCGGCCCGTTTGGGATACACGTGATAAAGGCGTTCGAAAAATTTTGGCACTGATGGTCCCGGCGCTCTTTGGTGTCTCAGTCAGTCAAATCAATTTGTTGTTCGATACGGTGCTTGCGAGCTTATTGCCCGATGGCAGTGTCGCGTGGCTGTACTACTCCGACCGGCTGACGGAGCTGCCCCTAGGTGTATTTGCGATTGCCATTGCAACCGTGATTTTGCCGACTTTATCGGCGCTCAATACACGAGCTGATCCAGACGCCTTCTCTCAAACATTGGTATGGGCGATTCGAAATGTTCTGCTGATAGCAGTGCCTGCTACCGCGGCCTTGTGGCTCCTTGCCGAGCCGATTTTAGCGACCCTATTTCAGTACGGTGCGTTCTCTGAAAGCGATGTCACCATGGCTGCAGCAAGCCTCCGCGCTTACACCATTGGCTTGGGGGCGTTTATGCTCATCAAGGTTTTGGCCCCGGGCTATTACGCGCGTCAGGATATGAAAACACCTGTGAAGATCGGCATCATCGCGATGGTGAGTAATATGGTGCTGAACGTGGTCTTTGTCTTCCCGCTGATGTGGTATTTCGACATGGGCCATGTGGGGCTCGCACTCGCAACAAGCGTATCGGCTTGGCTTAATGCGGGGCTCTTGTTTATGGGACTTCGACGCGGTGGTGTTTCGCTATCGGGTTTATTCGCCGGTAAGTATGCGCTGCGTTTATTGCTATCCGTCATGGTGATGGCAGCTGTGTTGGCATACGCGACGCCCAGTGTTCAAGAGTGGCTCGCGGCGGATGTCTGGTGGCGTGTGTCTCACATCCTCGGATTGGTTACGGCAGGAATGGGCGCGTTTGTCGTCTTGCTTGCCGTTCTCGGTACGCGGCTTCAGGAGATTCGGGATCCCGGCTACCACTGAGCCGGAGATTGTCGGGCCGCGCTTCTGTATACTGCGCATACTTTGTAGATCGTCTGATAAACATGAACCTCATACGCGGATTGCACAACCTGTCTGATTTGAGCCTCTCAGAGAGCGCAGTCACGATTGGCGCCTTTGATGGTGTTCATCGAGGGCATCAGGAGGTATTGGGACATCTCAAGCGCGAAGCGAATGCCCGAAAATTGACGACGACGGTTATAACGTTTGAACCCCTGCCCGGAGAGTTCCTTTTTCCCGATCGGGCGCCGCCTCGATTAATGACGTTTAGGGAGAAATTCACAGCGCTTGCGGAGCAGGGCATCGATAATTTGCTTTGTCTGCGCTTTAACAACCCGTTAAGAGCCATGAGCCCTCGAGCCTTTGTGGAAGATATTTTTGTGAAGGGACTCAATGCGCGCTACATCGCCTTTGGAGATGACTTTCGCTTTGGCAAAGATCGTGCGGGTGATCTTGCTTTCACTGAGTCGCTTGGTGCTGAGTTCGGTTACGAGGTGGTTCCCACATCCACCTTCGATTTCGCGGGGGAGCGAGTAAGCAGTACACGTATCCGCGCTTCATTGGTCGACGCAGATTTCGTTCAAGCGGCGGATTTATTGGGTAAACCCTTCAAACTTTCGGGAAAAGTACTCAAAGGCAAGCAGTTAGGGCGAACTATTGGCTCGCCAACCGCCAATATTGCGCTCAAGCGTGTAAAGTCGCCGCTGCATGGTGTTTACGCTGTAAGGGTGTCAGGGGGCGGATTGACCGAGGCGCCCGGTGTGGCAAATGTCGGCGTTCGACCCACTGTTAACGATGGCATGCTCGCCAACCTTGAGGTTCATCTGCTTAATTTTAACGGTGATCTCTATGGTGAACGTTTAGACGTGGAGTTTATGACAAAGCTCCGGGATGAGAAGAAATTTGACTCGTTGGATGCATTGAAGACGGCCATCGCGGCTGACCAGCAGGCTGCTAGGCAGTGGCATGCATCGCATCCTGTGACATAAAAAGAGAAGACAGTTCAAAAATGACTGACTACAAAACTACATTAAACCTGCCACAAACAGCGTTTCCCATGAAGGCTAACCTGACCCAACGTGAGCCACAGCGGCTCAAGCAATGGGAGGGCATGGGGCTCTATCAGAAAATGCGCGCAGCTGGCGCGGGCAAGCCAACGTTTATTCTTCATGATGGCCCTCCCTATGCGAACGGGGAGCTGCACGTTGGCCACGCCGTTAACAAGATTCTCAAAGATATAATTACCAAGTCGAAAACCCTGTCGGGTTTTGATGCGCCGTATATTCCGGGATGGGATTGTCACGGTCTTCCGATTGAGCTCAATGTTGAAAAGAAGGTGGGTAAGCCGGGACATAAAGTTACCGCTGCCGAGTTTCGTCAAAAGTGTCGTGACTATGCGGCGAAACAAGTCGATAACCAGCGTGAAGATTTTAAGCGCATGGGGGTTGTGGGCGACTGGGACGAGCCTTATCTGACAATGAATTTTAAGTTCGAGGCGAACATTGTTCGAACGCTCGGCAAGATCATTGAAAACGGGCATCTACAGCAAGGTGCTAAGCCTGTTCATTGGTGCTTGGACTGTGGGTCTGCGCTTGCGGAAGCGGAGGTTGAATACCAAGATAAAGTCTCCTCGGCGGTGGATGTAGCGTTTCCTTTCGCCGATTCTAAACAAGCCGCCGCGCTGATCGGTGACACGGGACTCGATGAGTTATCAGTGGCCATATGGACGACAACACCTTGGACGCTTGTGGCGAACCGCGGTGTCAGTCTTGCTGCAGATCTTGATTACGTTGTGCTGAATGTGGGTGGTCGAGGCGTTTTAGTGGCCGAGGCGCTAGCTGAGCAATGCGCTGCGCGTTTTGGTGTCGATGAGGTGGATATCCGTGCCACTGTAAAAGGCGAGGTGCTTGATCGTATTTTGGTGGTGCCGCCTTTTTCTAACGAGCCCGTACCGATTATGCTGGGCGATCACGTCACCACAGATGCGGGTACTGGCTGCGTGCATACGGCACCGGCGCACGGTCTTGAAGATTTTCAGATAGGCAAGACTTATGACCTCGAGGTCTATAACCCCGTCGGTGGAAACGGTGTTTATTTGCCAGGCACACCGGTTTTCGAAGGCAAACATATTTTTAAAGCGAACGATGAGATCGTGGCGGAGCTAGAGGCGCGTAATGTGCTTCTGTGCCACAAGCCGTTTACGCATTCCTACCCTCATTGCTGGCGCCATAAAACACCGATTATTTTCCGGGCGACACCACAGTGGTTCATCTCGATGGAGCGTCAGGGACTACTCGAGGAGGCCAAGAAGGCGGTTGATGTCGTAACGTGGATACCCGATTGGGGACGCGCACGTATCGACGCTATGTTGGAGAGCCGGCCTGACTGGTGTGTCTCGCGTCAGCGCACGTGGGGCGCGCCGATTCCACTGTTCGTCAATAAAGTTGATGGATCTCTGCACCCCAATAGCGTATCGCTCATCGAGGATGTGGCCGTGCGCATTGAATCCAGAGGGGTGGATGCGTGGTTTGATCTCGAGCCAGTTGAATTGCTGGGTGATGACGCTGAGCAGTACTACAAGATTACCGACACGCTTGATGTATGGTTTGACTCCGGCGTCACGCACGCCTGCGTTTTACGCGATCGAGACGGTCTGTCCTCCCCAGCAGACTTATATTTAGAGGGGTCGGATCAGCATCGAGGCTGGTTTCAGTCATCCTTGCTTACAGGTATCGGTGCCTTTAACGAGTCGCCCTACCGTCAGGTATTGACGCACGGGTTTACGGTGGACGGTGAAGGTCGAAAGATGTCTAAGTCGATCGGCAATATCATCCCCGCTAAAAAAGCGATGAACGATATGGGAGCGGATATCTTGCGCCTATGGGTGTCGTCCGCTGATTACCGAAATGAAATCGCTGCAAGCGATGAGATTTTCAAGCGTACGTCCGATACGTATCGACGGATCCGAAACACTGCGCGTTTTCTACTGGCAAATTTGGCAGGCTTTGAACCGGCCACTGACTTGGTGGATAGCACCGAACTCCTTCCGCTTGACCGTTGGATCGTTTCAAAGACACGAGACTTGCAGGCCGAGCTGATCGAGGCTTACGACACCTATCAGTTCCATCACGTGTATCACAAAGTTCATAACTTCTGCAGCGGTGAGCTCGGTGGTTTTTACCTGGACGTGATTAAGGATCGGCAGTACACCACACAGACCAACTCGGTGGCGCGACGATCTTGTCAGACCGCGCTGTATCACATGGCGGAGGCGATAAGCCGGTGGATTGCCCCTGTCCTTAGCTTCACAGCGGAAGAAATTTGGGAAAACTTACCAGGCGAGCGGGCAGAGTCGGTATTCTTGTCTGAGTGGTATGACTTACCCTCGATGGACGCCGACGACGAGATGGGCGATGCCTTCTGGACGACCTGTCTAGCGGTGCGACAAGACGTTAACAAAGCCATGGAAGCTGAGCGTGCGGCTGGCAATATTCGCGGCTCGCTCGATGCAAGCGTTGCGCTGTATGTCTCGGACGAGCTTATGTCAGCGCTTGCAGCCCTTGGCGATGAGCTGAGGTTTGTCCTGATTACATCGGGTGCCACGCTCTTGTCTCTAGGGGATGCTCCTGAGGAGGCATTGGCCGGTGACGTTCAAGGACTAAAGGTCGTTGTCGGCGCAAGTGACGCGGCAAAGTGTGAGCGCTGTTGGCACCGACGGGATGACGTAGGTGCGCACGCTGAGCACCCAACACTGTGCGGACGCTGCGTCTCAAATGTCGCAGGTGATGGCGAGACACGGCACTATGCCTAAGGACGCGCTGGCGGCTAATACCCAGGCAAATGGATCCTCCTCGGTTTGGATGAGAGCACTCGCCAACCCTTGGATTGGATTCTTGCTGGCTGTGATAGTGATTGGTCTTGATCAGTACACTAAGGCGTTGGCAACGGCGCAGCTGGCGTATCGTGTGCCGGTTGAGGTCACTTCTTGGTTTGATCTCATGCTTGCTCACAACACGGGCGCCGCCTTCAGTTTTTTGGCGAGCGCCGGCGGATGGCAGCGCTGGTTTCTAACGGCAGTCGCTGTTGCCGTGAGTGTTGTTGTCGTCATTTGGCTGACGCGACTCAAGCAGTCTGAGCGGATGTTAGGTGTTGCCCTAGGGTTGGTACTGGGCGGCGGTGTTGGGAATCTTATCGATCGCGTGAGTCTTGGTTACGTCGTTGATTTCATTTCATGGCACTACAACGATTGGTACTGGCCAGCATTTAATATTGCAGACGCCGCCATATGTCTCGGTGCGGTGTTGCTGGTGTGGGATAGCTTCTTTGGCGAGACGAGTAAGCAAGTATGACGAGCGATCTTCAAGTCACCGAAAATACAAAAGTATCGTTGAATTTCTCAATAACGCTCGACACGGGTGAGGTGGTCGATGGTAATTTTGACCGCGAGCCCGCCAGTTTCGTCATGGGCGACGGCTCCCTACTGCCTGGCTTTGAGGCCTGCTTAGTTGGTATGAAAGCCGGCGAGGAGGGCGCTTTCACGATCCTGCCGGAACAGGGGTTCGGTGAGCCTCAAGAGGCGAACTATCAAGACATACCGCGTCATACGTTTAGCAGCGACTCAGAACTCGAAGTTGGCATGGTATTTAGCTTCGCCGATGCAGCGGGTGGCGAGGTCCCAGGTGTTGTTGACTCTTTCGACGAAGATACAGTCCGTGTTAACTTCAACCACCCACTCGCGGGACGCACCCTCAGGTTTGAGGTGAAAATCGACCGCGTGGAACCAGCGGAGTTGCACTGATGACAGTGATGCTTGCCAACCCGCGCGGATTTTGTGCTGGTGTCGACCGTGCTATCGACATCGTTAATCGCGCGCTTGAGGTCTTCGGACAGCCCATATACGTTCGTCACGAAGTGGTGCACAACAAAACAGTCGTGGACGATTTGCGTAATCGCGGTGCGGTGTTTGTAGAGGAGCTCGATGAGGTTCCCGATGACGCGATAGTGATTTTCAGCGCTCACGGCGTCTCAAAAGCGGTCCAAGATGAAGCAGCGACCCGCGGCTTGCAGGTGTTCGATGCAACCTGCCCATTGGTAACGAAAGTGCATGTTGAGGTGACGGCGTTTAGCCGCTCGGGCAAAGAGTGCATTCTTATTGGGCACGAGGGGCACCCCGAGGTTGAGGGCACAATGGGCCAATACAACAGCGCTAACGGCGGAAAAATGTACCTTGTCGAAGACGAGGAACAGGCCTCAAACCTTGTAGTGCGAGACCCAGATAATTTGTCGTACGTCACGCAAACGACACTTTCAGTCGATGATACGGCGAAGGTAATCGAGGCGCTGAGAGTGCGATTTCCCAATATTCAGGGGCCGCGCAAAGACGATATTTGCTATGCCACGCAAAACCGTCAGGATGCGGTGAGAGCCTTGGCAGAGAAAGCGAATGTTGTTCTCGTGGTCGGCTCGCCCAATAGTTCAAATTCAAATCGCTTGAAAGAGCTCGCGGAACGTTGTGGCGCGAGCGCCTACCTCATTGATTCTGCGGACATGATAGAGCCAGAATGGGTATCCGAGGGAGATACGGTGGGTGTCACCGCTGGCGCCTCTGCCCCAGAACATTTGGTTGAAGGCGTGATCTCTTGGCTTAAAAACCAGGGTCATACGAATGTTGAGTCCCTCGATGGTCAGCCAGAGAATATTACGTTTTCGCTCCCGAAAGAGCTGCGCATACCGACCACGGAGATAAGCTGACGATCAGCTCTTTTCTGGCCATTTTTCTGTCAGCTTGTTCGTAAAACACCTTGTCTAACCACGGATCTGTATCGTTCTTGCCGCGGCTCTACCGTCACAAGGATGAAGGCTAGAGCGTATCGATCCGGATTTACTGTCGTGGAGTGCCTCATCACGCTTGCGGTACTTAGTATTCTGCAGGCGCTTGCGTTGCCCTCACTTAGCTTCCTTCGCGATCGAGCGCTGCAACTTCATACCGTCGACCAGTTGGAAACAGCCGTTGCAGCCGCACGGCATTTCTCGGTCAACAACGGGACGACCGTAACCCTCTGTGGATGGTCCGGGCCTCCGGGTTCCGTCGCGTTGCAAGCCACTGACTTTCCGCGCTGCGGTGAAGACTATGCGAAGGGTGTCAGTATTTGGGTTCTCGAGACGTTCGGCTGGCGCTTATACCGGGTATGGGAGTGGGAGCAACGCACCGTCACCAATCGCTCGGGAAGCCGCTTGGTAAGCGAGCATGTCGTTTTTTCGGAAAGGGGACTCGCCCATCGGAATATGACGTGGTCAACCTGTGCAAACGGCGCGAATTTATCGTTGGTGCTCAACCGCGTGGGTCGGCCTAGTAGACGAATGGGCTGGGGCAGTTGTTAGTCTTCGAGCCCTAATTTTTTGAGACGATAGCGCAGGCTTCTAAAGCTAACCCCCAGCGCCTTAGCGGCCGCTGTTTTATTCCAGCGATATTCGGTCATGGCATTTTGCAGAATCATTCTCTCGATCGAATCCATATGGCCCTCAAGGTCACCGCCGACAGCCGCAAGCGTTGTGACGTCTTGCGTGACGGTTGCCTCCAGAGCAAAGTCCAGATCGTGGCTTTGCGGATGTTGCGAAGCAACGATGGTGCTTGAGGAGCCTATTATCTCGAGGTCGTCGATCTGGATAACCTCGCCCTCTGCTAGGGCTGCGGCTCGCGCTAATACGTTCTCAAGTTGGCGCACGTTTCCAGGAAAGTCTGCGTGGCTTAGATGCGATAGCGCAGAGGGTGAAAGCCGTTTTACTGGCTCAGCATTCTCCTCGGCTATTTTTTCGAGAAGGTACGACGTGAGATCTGGAATATCGTCTCGGCGCTCTTTGAGGGCGGGTACCGCAATGTCAATGACATTGATCCGATAAAAAAGATCGTCTCTAAAGCGCCCGGCTGCTACCTCTTGATTTAGCTGTTTGTGGGTCGCACTGATGAGTCTTACGTCAATACCAATCTCGGTTTCGCTGCCCACCGGACGAACGGCTTTTTCTTGCAGGACGCGAAGAAGCTTTACTTGGGTGGCAAGAGGTAGGTCTGCCACCTCGTCAAGGAGCAGCGTGCCGCCCTCTGCCGCCTTAAAAAGCCCTTGTTTGTCGTGCATCGCACCTGTGAAAGATCCTTTTAAGTGACCAAAGAGCTCACTTTCAACCAACTCTGGCGGGATAGCACCGCAATTGACTGCGATAAAGGGACCGTCCTGACGAGAGCTCGATTGATGAATGAGTCGGGCAACAACTTCTTTACCTGCACCGGATTCGCCATGGACATGAATCGGAGCCTGACTCCGCGCAACTTTCGCGATTTTCCCTCTCAATCGCTCTGTTGCCGGCGAGGGCCCAATAAGGTCACGCACGTTGCGAGCGCCGTCCGTTCGCTTCAAATTGAGTGCGTGCCCAACCAATTCACGCAGTTTGTCCAGCGCTACCGGTTTCGAGACAAAATCAAAGGCGCCGAGTTTTAGTGCGTCGATGGCCGCTTCAACACTACCGTGAGCGGTAATCACCGCTACGGGAAGCTCTCTCTCCATTTGCTGCACATGCTCCACGAGCTGAAGGCCGTTGCCGTCGGGAAGTCGCATGTCGGTGAGGCATAGATCGGGCTCATGGTGCGCAAGCAGCTGCAGAGCCTCGGTGAGTGACTTTGCGCTCAACGTATTGAGGTTCATTCGCGCAAGCGCGATCTCCAGCAAGTGAAGAATATCGGGCTCATCATCGACTAAAAGTACTGTTTGATTCACTGCGCATCCCTTGACTGCATTCGCAGGCTTAGCCGGAAGCTACTTCGGCCATCATGCGTACGACGATAACTAATTTCCGCGCCATTACTCTCGCAAAGCTCTTTGCATAAATAAAGACCCAACCCTGTTCCGTCAGGGCGCGTGGTGAAGAAGGGCTCGAACAAACGCGCCTGCGCACTATCGGGTACACCGTCACCGTTGTCGATAACATCGATAAAGCATAGGCGTTGCACGACACTTTGCCCGATATGCAAATCCACCGCACGCTGACCTGTTGCTGACGCGCTGTGTCGTAATCCGTTGTCGATGAGATTATCCAGTACGCGTTTCAGTTGACTCTTATCGATTGAGATTGGCCACGTACAACCGCCAGTGACTGTGAGAGACGCTTCTTCTGAACTTGCTTCTTTGAATTCGTGCACAACCCCCAGAATCCAGTCATTGACGTCAACTTGCGTTAGGTTTGGAGGAACGCGTCGTGATAGTTCGAGCACATTACTGACAGTGTCGTTCATGCGTTGGGTGTTGCGGACAACAATATTTGCCAGTTCGCGATCGCCATCACTCATGTTTTCGTTTTCTGCGAGTAACTGAACGGCATTGCTGACCGCGGCAAGCGGATTACGAATTTCGTGCGCAATGCTGCCGGTAAGTCTGCCCAAGGAGTTCAGTTTGAGAGATTGGGCAAACTGAGTCATGGGTGTGTAATCGTCGATGAACAAAAGGGCGTCGCCCTCTCTACCACTCTCAAGTGTCGTGAAGCGCGGCAGTAGTGTCCGGTGCCCTCCGTCGGGTTTGAAAGGCGACGGCATTAATGTATCGCCATTGCGCCACTCGTCGAGCGCCATGGCCAGCTGCGAGTCCACCAATTTCGCGGGTCGCTCGCTATTTGATTCCAGCATGAGCAAGTCTTTTGCCGCAGAGTTGACGGGCTTTAGGCTGTCTTTGGGTGTGACAAGCAAAATGCCAGTTTGCATATGTTCAACGATTTGATCATTAAACAATTTGAGGCGACGTGCTTGGCTGGAGGCCACCTCTGCACGTTGCGCGGCCTGCACTAAAGTGGCCGCGGCAAGCTGGCCCAACCATCCAACCAGAAAGACAAGGACGCCTCGGAGCCCCGCATACAAAAGACCCCCTGTTTCCGAGCCGCCGCGTGAAATGATAAACAGCGTATCGGCCAGCATGGCTAGGACCGTTAGCGCCGCAACGAGCGTTGCGAGCTGTCGACTAACCAGTAACATGCTTGCCGCCGCAACGGTGACGAGATACAACGTGGTAAATCCGCTGGTGAGCGATGTGGTGGGGTCCGCAACGAGCGTTGTGGCTAACACGTCGATCATCATTACGCCGAAAATGCCGCTTTCAGTCGTAAACTTTGAGGGTGAACCCAACAGCGCGATAATGAGGCTGCTGATAATGAAAATGCTGGCGCCGATCATCTGGAGTGCACTATCGTCCGATAACAGTCCAGATCCTGTGTCAGCGAGAGTAAGTGCGAATAAAACCGATCCGATTACTAGCCGGTAAACGTTGTAAACAGCGAAGACCTGAGTGCGGTCGATGGTATTTTTGTCGCCCAGAGATGTGCCGTCAGACATCGTTAGATCGTTTGCTTTATCATTGTTCCTGCACTATAGCAGTGCGCACGATGGCAGTAACAGTACCGCGAGTAATCAACTCGTGATGAGGAGAAACAGCGCATGAAAGTTGTCATGGGACAGCTCAATACTTGGGTAGGAGACCTGCAGGGCAATACTGACAAGGTGATTAAGACCGCTTTGGCAGTAGAGCAGCAGGAAGAGCCCATCATGCTCGTTTTTCCAGAGCTCACGCTAACGGGTTATCCGCCCGAAGACTTATTGATGCGAGAGAGCCTGCATGACCAGATCGAGGTCGCCTTGCAACGCTTAGCATCTGAGCTGCCCCCTGAGCTCTACGTGGTCGTCGGGTATCCGCGTCGCGCGGGCGAGCAGTTGTTTAATGCGGCGGGGGTTATCCACGGCGGTGACCTTGTTGGTGAGTACTTCAAGCAGCGTCTCCCAAATTATCAAGTCTTCGACGAGAAGCGGTATTTTGCTGAAGGCGTAAGAGCCTGTGTCGTGGATGTGGCAGGTATCAAAGTTGGCATCACCATTTGCGAGGATATTTGGCACAAGGAGCCGGCGGATGCGGCTGCAAACTTAGGTGCTGAGTTTCTAATCAACCTAAACGCAAGTCCGTTTCACCGGGGTAAGCACAAGGAGCGTTGGCAGGTACTCGCTCAACGCGCCACGGAGCAGAATATTCCAATGGTGTACGTCAACCAGGTAGGCGGACAAGACGAGCTGGTATTTGACGGTGGATCTTTTGCGGTTAATGCCAACGGCGAGCTTGCGATGGTGGCGCCCGATTTCGAGGAGGGGACATATGAACTGTCTGTTTCGCGAACTGTCCGTGGTGTCGAAATCGACCAGGGCGTAGCGGCCTCCGCACTGTCAGACACAGCCGCTGTGTGGCAGGCATTGGTCCTAGGTGTTCGTGATTATGTTGAAAAAAATGGCTTTCCAGGCGTTGTTCTGGGGCTCTCAGGTGGCATTGACTCAGCGGTGACCCTCGCGGTGGCGGTAGATGCGCTGGGTGCTGATCGCGTGCAAGCTGTGATGATGCCCTTTAAGTACACGGCAGATATGAGCGTCGAAGATGCGGGTGAGCAAGCCGCGACGATGGGGGTTGAGTACGATGTTATCTCGATCGAGCGTATCTACGAGATGTTCATGTCGGGGTTATCAGAGCAGTTCGAGGGCACGAAGGCCGATACAACTGAGGAGAATCTTCAGGCGCGTTGTCGGGGTGTGCTCCTGATGTCGATTTCAAACAAAAAGCATCGTCTTGTGCTCACCACGGGTAACAAGAGCGAGTTGGCGGTGGGCTATTCCACATTGTACGGTGATATGGCCGGTGGCTTTGATGCCCTGAAAGACTGTCCAAAGATGCTTGTGTACGCGTTGGCGCGTTACCGCAACACACTGAGTTATTGCATCCCCCAACGAGTGATTGATCGACCACCTTCAGCTGAGCTGGCGCCGGATCAGACGGATCAAGACAATCTTCCACCCTATGACGAACTCGATGAAATTATTGAGCGCTACGTGGAAGGTGACGAGAGCGTTGAGCAAATTGTTGCGGCCGGCTTTGCTGAGTCCGATGTCAGGCGTGTGGTGAGATTAATCGATCTAAACGAGTACAAACGGCGACAAGCGCCTGTTGGAGTCCGCATCACAACTCGCGGCTTTGGACGAGATCGGCGCTATCCCATTTCGTGGGCGTGGCGCAAGAGCTAGCATGACGGCAGAGACGGGGAAGGCATAGTGCCCGCCGCGCTGATGTTGCCTAAGACTCGAAGCCCGGTCGGTAATCGAATTGTGGTGCCTTCGGCGGATCGAGTAGGCCAAATGTTGCTTCGTTGAGCCAAGATCGCTCGAAGCCCTCGATGTCATACCCGCCTTTAAAGTTGCACTCTGCATCCATGTTGGGGTGCTCTGGGTAGTTAGCACAGAGGACGCGGACTGAATCTTTAGCAAGCTCGCTCATTTCCAGCAGAATATAGGCTTGGGCCATAACGGCCAGGCCATCTGCAACGGCCGTTGTCTCCTGCATATTCTCAACAACGTTCTGGCCTCGCTTGAGGGCGGCCATGTACGCGCCACGCTTGAAATAATAGTTCGCCACATGAATTTCGTGGCGCGCGAGCATGTTACGGATATAAACCATCCGCGCCCGCGCGTCCTGTGCATAGCGACTGTTGGGATATCGAGTCAGTAGCTGGGTGAATTCGTCAAAAGCTTCACGGACGCCACTGACATCACGTTTTGAATCGTCGCTAGGAATGAGCGAGGAAAAGAAGTTCTCGTTCATGTCGTAGGCTGAGACGCCTTTCATGTAATACGCGTAGTCTACGCTTGGGTGTTGAGGGTGAAGACGGATAAAGCGGTCGGCTGCCTCGATGGCGGCTTCACTCTGGTAGGCGCCATGATGGGCATAAATCAGCTCGAGCTGCGCTTGTTCTGCATACTTGCCAAACGGGTATCGACTTTCCAGCTGCTGTAATGCGCTAATCGCCAGGTCAAAATTCGACGTGTCCAAGAATCGTTGGGCACGGCGATACATTTGTTGCTCACCGGAGTTGAGATCAACTTCCAGTTCGTCGTCACTCTCAAATAGCGCACAACCCGATAACCCAAAACTCAATATGAGTAGGGTAATGAGCCATTTGCCCCCAAAATTTACAGGCTTAGTCACTGCTGTTGCTTCCATCTGATAGCATCACACCTTCACATTCTAACCCGCGGTTCCGCTTTGATCACAGCTCTCATTTCATTTGGTAGAAAAGATGTCGACGATTGATCCCAACAGCAACATCTTGACTGCCCAGGTGCCTATCCAGCAGCACGGCATGCGATTGGACCAAGCTGCTGTCGAATTGTTCCCGGACTATTCTCGAAATCGTCTCGCCACCTGGATAAAGGAGGGTCGATTAACGCTGGACGGAAAGCAGGTTAAGCCGAGGGAGAAGGCTCTCGCAGGCGCTTTGCTTCGACTCGAGGTGGATGACGAACCCGCTGTCGATTGGCAGCCGCAGGAGATGCCACTCGACGTGTTGTATGAGGACGAGCATATCCTCGTCATTAATAAACCGATGGGTGTGGTGGTACATCCGGCCGCCGGTCATGCCGACGGCACGCTGGTGAATGCGCTGCTTGCTTATGCACCCGAACTCGACGCTCTGCCACGCGGCGGTATTGTCCATCGCCTAGATAAAGAAACCTCGGGCATCATGTTTGTTGCGCGATCGCCGCTGGCGCACAAATCTTTGGTGGCTCAGTTATCCGAGAGGTCAGTATCACGAACGTATTGCGCGGTTTGTACGGGTGCGCTCACCGGCGGAGGTAAAATCGATGCCCCGATCGATCGACACCCGAGTGCTCGAACTAAAATGGCCGTGGTGGCCGATGGTAAGCCGGCTGTAACGCATTACCGCATCGCACATCGCTTCAAGCATTACACGCAGCTGCAGGTGAATTTGGAAACGGGACGAACTCACCAGATTCGCGTGCACATGGCGCATCGAAAATGGCCGCTGATAGGCGATCCGGTATACGGCGGTCGGCAGCGGGTTCCGGCCGGAGCATCCGAGCTACTGATTACGACATTGCGTAATTTCCCAAGACAGGCGCTCCACGCGCAGGCGTTGGAGTTTGAGCATCCGGCGACGGGCGATTGGATGGAGTTCGAGACCGATCTCCCGGACGATCTGATGAATCTCCTTGAGGTATTGGACAGCGAGGATCGCTTTGGCAGCTGACCAAAAGGTATCGACATGGCTTGAGCCCGATCTTGGCGTGCCTGGTGTGCGCGTGGTAAGTACCCGTCGCCAAGGAGGGGTAAGTACCGGCCGCTATGCCGGACTTAATTTGGGCGATCATGTTGGTGACGACATAGAATGTGTCGAGAGTAATAGGGCTCTGCTTGATGCCTATCTGCCTCCTGAGCGCGCCGTAACCTGGCTAGCGCAGGTCCACGGCACTCGAGTTCTCTATGCACCGACCGATTATGTTCAAGGTGTACAGGCCGACGCCATCTGGACTGATACGGAAACCTTTGCCTGCACCATCATGACAGCTGACTGCTTGCCAATCGTGCTTGCTGACCGCAAAGGGCGCTGTATTGCGGCGATACACGGAGGCTGGCGTGGTCTAGCGAATCATATTCTTCGCCAAACAGTCGAAGCGTTGCCAGTGCCTGCGAGTGAATTGATTGCCTGGCTAGGACCTGCCATTGGACCAACTGCGTTTGAGGTCGGCGGTGATGTATTGGCAGCATTTTATCTTGCTGAGACCGACGCCGCGGTCAGCCGCATTTCAGGGGTCGATGATAAATACCTTTTAGATCTCAACATGATAGCGAGGCGTCAGCTTTTATCGCTGGGACTCGATGCTCAGCACGTCACCGGTGGAGACATCTGTACATTTTCGGATTCGAGTGATTTCTATTCGTATCGCCGCGATGGCGTCACAGGTCGGATGGCAACCGTTATTTATTTTGACTAGTGCGCTCGCTTCTCGGCAAACCGCAAGGTCTTGAAAAATAACCTTACAAATCCCATGTCTATTGCTAAGAAGGAACAAAGGCACCGAAGCGGTGCTTTTTTGAGCTCAATAAGAGCTTGTTAGGAGACAGACATGCGAATGGATAAACTGACGAATCCGCTGCAGCAGGCGCTCGGTGACGCGCAGTCACTGGCCGTCGGCCGCGATCATTCGATGATCGAGCCGGCGCACCTATTAAGTGCATTGATTAACCAGTCAGGCAGCGCAATATTGCCGTTGCTGCAAAAAGCCGGTGCAAATATTTCAGTGCTGCACGCAGGCGTAGACAAAGCGCTGTCAAAGGTGGCAAAGCTTGCCGATAGCACCGGTGATGTTCAGGGCTCACAGGCTTTGGGACGGTTACTTAATCGAGCGGATAAGCTGTCACAGGAGCGCGGAGATGCCTACATTTCCAGTGATGTCGTCTTACTGGCAATGGCCGAGAAAAACTCTGCGCTCTCTGCCCTAATCAGGGATGCTGGTCTGACCGAGGCCTCGCTTAAAAAAGCGATCGATGACGTTCGCGGGGGTGAGGCCGTCCAATCAGCCGATGCCGAGGAGCAGCGTCAAGCTCTGGAGAAATACACGGTTGATCTAACAGCGCGCGCCGAAGCCGGAGAGCTCGACCCCGTTATTGGGCGCGATGACGAGATTCGTCGAACGATTCAAGTACTTCAGCGACGAACAAAAAATAATCCGGTTTTAATCGGTGAGCCTGGCGTTGGGAAGACAGCGATTATCGAGGGACTGGCGCAGCGCGTAGTAAATGGTGAGGTGCCCGAAGGGCTCAAAGGTAAGCGGATCTTGGCCTTGGATCTCGGGTCGCTTCTCGCCGGTGCCAAATTCCGCGGTGATTTTGAGGAGCGCTTGAAAGCGGTGCTCAATGAGCTTAGTAAGGAAGACGGACGTGTGATTCTGTTCGTCGATGAGCTCCACACCATGGTGGGGGCGGGTAAGTCTGAAGGTTCTATGGATGCGGGGAACATGCTCAAGCCTGCCCTTGCTCGGGGCGAATTGCACTGCGTGGGCGCGACGACGCTTGATGAGTATCGGCAATACGTTGAAAAGGACGCCGCGCTTGAGCGCCGGTTCCAGCGCGTACTGGTAGATGAGCCCAACGAGGAAGATACGATTGCGATTCTTCGCGGCTTGAAGGAGCGCTACGAAGTGCACCACAGCGTCGCCATTACTGACAGCGCGATTATTGCAGCGGCGCGCTTGAGCCAGCGTTACATCACCGATCGGCAGCTCCCAGATAAAGCGATTGACCTGATTGACGAGGCGGCGAGTCGAATAAGAATGGAAATCGACTCCAAGCCCGAGTCAATGGACAAGTTAGAACGACGTCTTATTCAGCTCAAAATTGAGCGTGAGGCGGTAAAAAAAGACACTACAGAGGCAGCGACTAAACAAGTTGAGCTGCTGGATGAGCAGATAGACCTTGTACAACGCGAATTTGCCGACCTCGAAGAAGTATGGACGGCGGAGAAGGCCGTGGTCCAAGGGTCCGCTCAGATCAAGAGCGATATTGAGCAGGCGAAACAAGAGCTCGAAGCGGCGCACCGTAACGGCGACTTGGCACGTATGTCAGAGATTCAATACGGTGTGATTCCTGAGCTTGAGAAGCGATTAGAGGCCGCCGAGGGCGCTGATATGCCAGAGCCTACCCTGTTGAAGTCGCGGGTAACCGAAGATGAGGTGGCCGGTGTCGTCTCGCGTTGGACGGGCATTCCCGTATCGAAAATGCTGGAGGGGGACCGCAGTCGTCTGCTTCGTATGGAGGCATCGCTCAAGGAGAGAGTGGTGGGTCAGGATGAGGCAGTAACGGTTGTTGCAAACGCGGTAAGGCGCTCGCGAGCCGGGCTCTCTGATCCCAAGCGCCCCAACGGTTCTTTTTTGTTCTTAGGGCCGACAGGGGTTGGAAAAACCGAGCTTTGCAAGGCACTTGCGGAGTTCTTGTTTGATTCTGAGCAATCCATGGTGCGTATCGATATGTCGGAGTTCATGGAAAAACACTCAGTCGCTCGTTTGATTGGCGCGCCTCCGGGGTACGTCGGTTATGAAGAGGGAGGGTACCTTACCGAGGCCGTGCGCCGTCGACCCTACTCGGTGCTGCTGCTGGACGAAATTGAAAAGGCGCATCCTGATGTGTTCAATATTTTATTGCAGGTATTAGACGATGGGCGTCTCACAGATGGTCAGGGCCGCACGGTGGATTTTCGCAACACGGTCATTGTCATGACCTCAAATTTAGGCTCCGACATTATTCAAGATATGGCGGACGATGATTACGACGAAATGAAGCGTGAGGTCATGGGTGCGGTAGCAGAGAATTTCCGTCCCGAGTTCATTAACCGTATTGACGAGTCTGTGGTCTTCCATCCGTTGGGCGCAGACAACATACGCGCAATTGCCAAGATACAACTTGCAGGGCTTGCTGAGCGACTTGAGGAACGCGAGCTGACACTCGAAATTTCGGATGCGGTATTCGAGCAGCTGTCTCGCGTTGGGTTCGATCCGGTGTTTGGTGCGCGGCCCTTGAAGCGCGCTATTCAACAATTGGTTGAAAATCCATTGGCTCAGGCGATTCTCGAAGGGCAATTCAACCCTGGTGACAGAGTTTACGCGGCGCTCGATGGGTCATCGCTTAAGTTCGCTCGCGAGGCAGTACGCGATCGAGCACCCGAAGCGCCGGCAACAAAGAGTTTGCATTAACTCAAAGGGACGTCCGCCCCCAGGCCTGTTGTGACAGGCCTTTTTATAGGGGCTCTCCTTGCGATGCCCTTCGCACAGCCCTTCGCACAGCCCTTCGCAATGCCCTTCGTAATGCCGTGAGTGATGCCCATTGCGATGTCGACTTCTCTTGCAGTGCAACTAAGCGTCGCGCGACTCGAGGGCATCAAAAAAAACCAGGTACTGACACAAGCAACCTCAGATGTCTGAGTTATTGAAAAAGTGCGGATCATGAGACCCGTGCTTCTTTGAAAGGAAAGGGTGGGTGCCGCAACAGGTTAAGTCGGGTGGAACGCTGAAAGAGGCCCGATCCAAAAGTGGTTTTAGCTTAATCGAACTCGCGGTCGTTCTCGCCATCATAGGAATTCTTGCGTCGATCAGCTATCCCAGCTACCTGCATCAGGTGGCACGCTCAACAATGACTGAAGGACGGCTTTATCTCGAGGTTTTAGCGGCGCTACAGGCGCAGTCGCGATTAGAGAACGGAAGGTTTTTGCTACTTGAAGACCTCCTCGACAAAGCATCGCCCTCTAGCCGTATGGCCAAATCATTTGAGGTGTCACAAACACTCAGTCCGGATTTTCTCCGTTTCCGAATCTTGCTTGTGCCTAAAGCCGGTAAGGACCTGCTAGGTCCAATGACGCTGGATAACTGGGGCCAGTTTCACAGCGATTACGCGTGGTAGAGGCGTTTTGGGCAAGGTTGGGGGGAGGGTGTGAGCCATGCTGATTGACTACTTGGTAGGCGCCGCCTTAGCGATCTCAGGTATGCTGGCCCTGCTCGTTTTCGGCACAGATATCATTCGCATGAACACTGAGGCGCGAGAGAACTGGCAGGCCCAAAATGCGCTGGCGGATTTTGCGGGGCGCAGATCAATCAACCCGAGTCATGACCTTGCCTCAGGCGACCTTTGTCAGGGGAGCGATCCAGCGTGGGTCGCGGCCTGGTGTCAATCACCCCAAGTTCAGTCGCTACCTAATGTCTGCGTGCACCTGAATCTCGAGAGCGCGAACATGACCCTTCGCTGGGGACAAGATGGCTGTGCGGGTGAGCGAGCGCTCTTTGCAATGCGCAGACTGTGAAGAAACACGGCACCATAGCGTCGCCTGTTAAGTACGCGCTGGGTTTTACCCTTACCGAACTGATGATCTCCCTGACTCTGGGGTTGGGGCTTGTGACGCTCATGATCGACACCATCGCTAGCATTTCTCGAGCGGGTCGGGTATCCGCTGAGGCCGCTGAAGCGACCGAGCGAGCCTATTTTATGATTGATGTCCTCGACGCCTGGGTGAGCCAGGCCGCTCCACTCATTGATCTTCCTTGGTTATCAATGAGTGAATCAGAACCCGTGAATGCAGGCTTAGTCTCTAAAAAAACCAGGACGGCAGGTGTTGCTTGGGCCTCGAACGCGTCGGGTGCAAGCGCTGCCCTTGGAAAAAAGAAAGCGCCTCTAGACATGGCACAAGAAATAGAGACGGTCCAAGCGACCCAAAAAGAGGGGAGCCCGAGAGTCGTTTATCCAATCCTGCTCAGTGATGATTCCATTGCAGCCGTCGATTTATGTGAATCGCCCACCATGTCGATATTTCCTTTAAACCGCTGGGGAGTAGCCGTCGCGAGTCCTGATAACTTGGCGTGCATCCCAGCACGTTATCGTGATACGTCAGCGCCCGCTCTCTTTATAGAGCGGCGTCTCAGATGCCCAAAGAATTGCAGCGGTGCCGGATTTTACGCGCTGTCACCCACCTGCTTTTGGGGTGATGAGACACGGCACTATCGTATTATCTGGGTGGAGGATCCGAGTGTGTTTTCCAAATGTTTCGCTACCGGAGATGCCGTTCGAGTATCTCGTTCGCTCGTCTATGTCCGAGACTACTCTTGGCGCGTCGGTGACGGTATGCCCGCAGTGATGTTGCGTGATTTGGCTCGCGAGCCGGATGCGCGATGGCTCCGCTCGACAATGCTTGCCCACAATACCAACGACTGGCGGATAATCTGCGTGAGCGAATGTAATGCTTTGGGCGGTGGCGCGCTCCTTGCGGGTGCCATTGATGTTCATTTCATAGCAACCCATCGGGACCAGTCGATCGGTATCCATCGAGTGCTTCCATCGGCGGATCGAGACGGTCCACAGAAGGATCCATAGCAAGCGTGACTAAGAACAAGGAACTTCGCCTCTCCTTGAGTAAACCCTCTAGGGATTTTGGAGCTGACAGGGTGTTGATGCCGCGTGAAGAGGGACGCGTGCTGTCGAGTGGTAGCGCTAAATCGACTGCTGTAACACGGGGTGGGCAGCGCGGCATGATCGTCACACTCACCGTAGCGCTTCTTTTGAGCATTGGACTGTTTCTATTGTTGGGGCCCTTTGAAATGGCGAGAGCAACGTGGTTATTGAGTCAAGGGTGAGAACCTAGATGCGACGACAGCGTTATTAGGTAAGCGCTCATTTTGTCAGCTGGGCGCGCTTGCGGGGTGGTTTTAGGCTGTTTGTCGATCAAAAAGTGGTCTTAGAATCGTCAATAATCACGATTTTGGCTCATTGCTTGACTTCAATAGGGGCGATAAAGACACTACGGAAAGTCACGCGAACGGCAACGGTTATTGGTGAGTACCCTTACCCTCTGACCCACTCTTATGACGGGATAGTTATTTGGGCTGTTTGCGGGTTCCGTCAGTGTTGCGCAGGTCTATGCGCCTCACGCTCGGGCTCGACACTGCGCTACCTCGCAGGACGGCCGAACACGGGTTTCGTGATCGATGTTCTGGATGGTGTCCGGAGCGATCCGGCCAGTGGTTCGTGCGACAGACCTCGGTGCGCACGCAAGAAGCAAACTCATTCAGCGTTCTCACCGTAAGGCATTAACACGGAGGGAGCGACACAGTGGAACAACTTTCAGGCGGAGACATGATCGTTCGCGCACTCGAAGACGAGGGCGTGGAATACATCTTTGGTTACCCCGGCGGTGCAGCACTGCACATCTATGACGCCATTTTTAAAGCCGATTCGGTACCCCATATTCTGGTTCGACACGAGCAGGCGGCAACGCACGCGGCGGACGGTTATGCGCGTGCAACCGGTAAGCCCGGTGTCGTCCTGGTGACCTCAGGGCCTGGCGCAACCAATGCTATTACGGGCATTGCGACGGCCTACATGGACTCGATACCAATGGTCGTTATTTCTGGTCAGGTACAGAGTCACCTGATCGGTGAGGATGCGTTCCAAGAAACCGATATGGTGGGGATTTCGCGGCCAATCGTGAAGCACTCCTTCATGGTTCAGCGGACTGAAGACATCCCAAGCATTATCAAAAAGGCGTTTTACATTGCGACGACAGGACGACCCGGCCCTGTTGTTGTTGATGTTCCGAAGGATCTCACGCATCCCGAACACAAATTCGATTACGCCTACCCAGAGACAGTCTCGATGCGCTCGTATCAACCGTCCGAAAAAGGTCATTCAGGACAAGTTCGCAAGGCGGCGCGGTTGTTGCTTAACGCCAAGCGCCCCGTGATCTATGCAGGTGGCGGCGTTATTCAGGGTGAGGGTAGTGAGTTGCTCACCCAATTGGCGCGTAAGCTCAATTATCCAGTGACTAACACCTTAATGGGTCTTGGCGCATACCCTGCGACCGATCGTCAGTTCCTCGGGATGCTCGGCATGCATGGTTTCTATGAAGCGAACATGGCTATGCATCACAGCGACGTCATTTTGGCTGTGGGCGCGCGCTTCGATGACCGGGTGACCAACACCGTTAGTAAGTTCTGTCCCGGCGCCAAGATCATTCACATCGATGTCGATCCTGCATCGATTGCAAAGATTGTCCCAGTTGACGTCCCTATCGTCGGCCCTGTGACCACCGTGCTGAAAGATCTCGACACACAGATTGATCAGCAGATGGTGGCCTCTGAGCGTGTCATGCCTGACGCAGACGCACTCGCTGAATGGTGGACACAAATCGAAAGCTGGCGCGAAGCGCATGGCTTGTGGCACGGGCGACGTTACGGTGAGTCCGATTTCATCATGCCGCAAGACGCGATTACGGCCTTATATGAGGCTACAAACGGTGAAGCGTATGTCACATCAGATGTTGGTCAGCATCAGATGTTTGCCGCGCAGTACTACAAGTTCGATTATCCGCGTCGCTGGATTAACTCAGGTGGCTTAGGGACGATGGGTTTCGGCTTGCCTGCGGCCATGGGTATTAAGCTTGCTTTGCCCGATTCGGACGTAGCGTGTGTCACGGGTGAGGGGAGTATTCAGATGAATATTCAGGAATTATCGACCTGCGCTCAGTACGACGTGCCCGTGAAGATAGTAAATCTTAGAAACAATTACTTGGGAATGGTGAAGCAGTGGCAGGACATGCAATACGACAGCCGTTATTCAGAGAGTCACTATGCAAGTTCCCTGCCTGATTTTGTGAAATTGGCCGAGGCCTATGGGCATGTAGGTATGCAGATCAAGGAAAAAGCGGATCTGGCACCCGCAATGCGAGAGGCCTTTGCAATGAAAGATCGTTTGGTGTTCCTCGATATTTTCGTAGAGCCACACGAGCATGTGTATCCCATGCACGTAGCACCCAACGGCGCGATGAAAGATATGTGGTTGAGCAAGACGGAGAGAACCTAGATATGAGACGTATACTTTCCGTTTTGATGGAGAACGAGCCCGGGGCGTTGTCGCGGGTGGTGGGGTTGTTCTCCCAGCGTGGTTACAACATTGAAAGTCTTAATGTGGCACCGACGACTGATCATACGTTGTCGCGGCTGACACTAACCACAACCGGTGACGATCTGAAGATTGAGCAAATTACGAAGCACCTTAACAAGATTGTTGATGTGGTGAAGGTTGTCGATCTCACAGAGGGTGCACACGTTGAGCGCGACATGCTGTTAGTTAAAGTTCGGGCTGAGGGTGCTCATCGAGATGAGGTTAAGCGAACAACCGATATCTTTCGGGGGCAGATCATCGACGTGGGTCCTTGCACTTACATCATTCAGCTTACAGGACCTATCGATAAGCTAGACTCGTTCCTTGCGGCACTCGGTGAGGCCGAAGTACTCGAGGTCGTTCGATCAGGGGTTGCGGGTATGGCACGAGGTGAAAAGGTACTCTCTGCCTGAGCGACGTGTTTGCGAGTGTTAGGAGCCTAGTGCGTCTATGCAATGTGTTTGAGTAGGTAAGGGGCCCTTGGCTGCCGTGCTGTGGGCTTTTCAACTAAATGAGCAGCCTCCATTTGAGAAAGCGCCCTTTCAATTGCCCCAACCGAAAGGCTTCCTGTCTTGTCGTCCGTCACTAATTTACGGGTGCTAAAGTAGTGGTTGACTCGCCGAAAGAATGGCCTTTTCGGCGAGTTAAAGAGCCGGTTTACCTTATTTCGATTCCCCGTCATACCGGTGGTGGGTAATCTTCGTGCGCCAGATATTTTTATTTTAATTAAGACACTCAGGGGTTACTTAATGACGCGACTATTCGGACTGAAACAAACGTTACTTTTGTCGTTTGTTCTTACCGCTGGACTCGTCACGGTTCTGTCTTCGGATAGGGCTAGAGCAAGTGAACCTCTCTCACCGACACTCCTGTCGGCGATTATGGTCATCATGGGCGGAGACGTGGACTCCGACGGTGATGGTGTTTCCGATCTTGATGATGCGTTTCCTGACGATGCGAGTGAGTCTGCCGACGCCGACGGTGACGGTGTCGGCAACAATGCAGATGCCTTCCCGTCAGATGCCAGCGAGACCCTTGATACCGATGGTGATTTAGTCGGTAATAACGCAGACAGTGATGACGATGGTGACGGCATTGATGATGACTACGATCCGCAACCACTCGTAGTGACCGATGTGGCGCCCTTGCTTGCTGACTTTAGTGAGGCATTTGGTGGCGCTGTCGTAGGCGATGATGGCTCATTTAGCTTCCCATCAGGTGCCGAATCGTGGGCCGGATTTGCTAACGAAAATACCTCTATTTACCCCATTGTCTTTGAATACGGTGGGCGCATTCAGTTCACGGCCTCAGTGCCCAGTGGTGGATCGGCTGATGTTCGCTTCCGGTTCGAGCGTCTGCCTCACCCTGACGTAGACCCCGCATACAATACTGAAGCCGTTACGGTATCGGGAGACGCGCCCACGCGTTACACGATCGATGTGCCTGCTCAAGGCAGCAAGACGTTTAGGTCCCTCATTCTGTATCTCAACGATAGGGATGTGGCGGTGGTTATCACCGATATTCTGGTTCGCCCTGCGAAAGCGCCGGTTGAGACCGATACTGATGGCGACGGTGTCGCCGACAGTGATGATGCTTTCCCCAATGATGCGAGTGAGAGTTTGGATACCGATGGCGATGGCATCGGTAATAACGAAGACACAGACGACGATAATGACGGCGTGCTGGACGGGGACGATTACGCGCCCTTAGACCCAGACGTCACAGAGCAACCGGCCGATGAGGTGCTCAGTGTATACGTTGATGGCGTAGTGGGCGGCGAGTGGGATCGAGGCATCAACGCCTTCGATCAGGCGCTTAACTGGGGTGATTGCAGTGTGAGCAGCGATTGCCCGTCGATCTCATGGGAAACCGTGACCGACGCGGAGCGGGGCGATGTGCTCCAGATCTCTCACGCAAATAACGCCAATCTGGCTGGGCTCTTCTTTGGGTCAACAACCGGTGTAGATGTATTAGGATTCATTAATGGCGCTATCGAATTCGATATCAAAGTAGTTTCGGGCGATGCGAACATTACGATGAAACTCGATTGCACCTACCCCTGCACTTCAGGCGATAAGCTCCTGGGTGAAAAGGGTGTCGGTGGCTGGGAGTCAGTCAGTGTCGCAATGGCGGGCTTAAATTCGAGTGGACTGGATTTATCAAAGGTGAATACAGGACTCGTCATTTGGGCGACGAAATTCCAGGATACCGTGTTTCAAATCGATAACGTTCGGTTTACCGGCTTTGATGCGGATGCTGACTCAACACCGGCGCCCGTAACGGTACCCTTTAAGCTCACCGAAATGGGTCTGGGCAGTTATTCAGATACGATAAATCCTGCGAGCTATCAGTGCGTGGAAGATTACGGCGCATGGCTTTACAACGCAGGTGTTGTTCCATTTACTAACCTAGGCACTTGCACCAACGTTGCCAACGCCAACCCCGTCAAGCGTTTGCCTCAGCTGGGCGGCGACGCGGCGCAAATGCACACGATGACGCACCGCTGGTGGGGCTCGTTGTCGTTCATTGGCGAAATGCGTACGGGTGACGCTAACGGTGCGGGTTACATCACTCCCGACCCCTTCATTGCGCGTATTTCAGAGCGTGGCCTGAGATTTATGAGTATTCCAACAGGTCTCTCGGGCGGCCAAGGTGGCTTTGGTTACAACATTCCAGACCCCTTCTCCGAAGTCTTCGATGGTGCCGCTATTGGTAACTCAGCGCACAGCAATATGGATGCGAAGCTTCTCGACTACTCTGAGGGCGCGGTCACAGCTGGCTGGTATGACGGTAGCACCTTGGTCATGGAAGCCACGTTTGTCTACGGTTCGCCGTATATCTTCTTCGAGGTGTACTCGGGCTCACCGCAGATCAAGACTTGGCCGAATGCGACATCGGGTCAACGAGGTATTTGGCATGAGGGTGGCAACAGCCTCGGCGTATGGACCGCCATCGCAGGGGGTCGAAATAATTTCCTTGTGGTTGGGGACGCGGGTACGAGTTTTAGTAATACCGAGACCGCCGTTGTAACGATCGACTCGCCCAATAATTCATTTACCTTGGCTTGGTCACCGGATGACTCAACGGCAACGCGCCAGAGTCTCGAGGCGTATGCCCGAAATGTGGTGCGCGATGTAGTGATTGATTACGCCGTCGATCGTGCGGATAACAGCGTTACGGTGAGCCATCGCTATATGGACACAAGCGGTGAGGCTGTGCAGACGATGGCTGGGCTTATGCCACTTCACTGGAAACGTGCCTCAGGTCTGACGTATGCCATTTCCACACGCAGTGCGAGAGGCGTAATCAAGTTCGCTCCCGCGAGTGGGTTTGACTACGAGCTGCCCACTGTTGGTGTTCTCCCATCGCTCCCGGTCATTGACGGGTCGCTGGACAATGACACGCTGCGCAGCTTAGTAAGTGAGTTTGTCGCGCTTGGGTCGGGTGCGTGGAATGCCCGCGTTGACACCTACTGGAACGGTAAAGAGGTCGGTCGCGTGGCGGAGGTGTTGGCGCTTGCAGACCAGCTTGAAATGACTTCAGAGGCAACCGCTTTACGCGATTGGCTAAAGGAAGAGCTCGCTGACTGGATGAGTGCCGAGCGCAATGGCACGCTCGACGATGGTAACTACTTTGTTTATGACGACGACTGGAACACGCTGTTAGGTATGGAAGAGTCGTTCTATGCACACACGTTGTTGCAAGACCATCATTTCCACTACGGCTACTTCATTCGCGCCGCTGCAGAGGTTTGTCGCGTTGACAAAGCCTTCTGTAGCGCAGAGCAATACGGTTCCATGTTCGAGATGCTCATTCGAGATTATGCGGCCGGGCGTGATGACGCGCTGTTCCCTTACCTGCGTAATTTTGACCCAGCTAATGGTTTCTCTTGGGCATCGGGTGAGGTGAATTTCGCAAGGGGTAACAACAACGAGTCTACTTCCGAGGCGGCAAATGCCTACGGCGCAATGGTGCTTTATGGCCTAGTGACTGGAAACGACGACATTGCCGAGCGTGGCATGTATCTCCACGCTTCGACCTCAGCGAGCTACTGGGAGTACTGGAACGACATCGATGGGTGGCGTGGTGGCGACCCTGAGAAGCGTAACTTCCCACCGGATTACCCTCGAATTACGACCTCGATTATTTGGGGTGAGGGCAGTGCGTTTTCTACATGGTTCAGTCCCGCTTTTGCGCATATTTTGGGCATTCAGGGATTACCCTCTAATCCATTAATCATGCACGTGGGTCTCTACGCTGACTACCTCGACGACTACGTGGCCTTGGGTCTGGAAGAGTCGTCAAACGATAAGCCTTCTGGGTTGCCGGCTGGGCAGTGGACCGATCTTTGGTGGAATCTTTGGGCAATGACTGACGCCGACAGCGCCATTGCTGACTATGAGGCGACTGCCAGCTATGAGCCGGAGTACGGTGAAGCGCCAGCCCATACTTATCACTGGCTTTACACGATGAGGGCCCTCGGTGAGCTTCAAACGGGCACCGGAGAGCTTACGGCAGACTATCCTGCGTCAATGGCTTTCAAAACGGGCGGCACCACGCACTATGTGGTCTATAACTATGGCGACAGTGCGCGAACAGTAACCTTTAGTGATGGCACGACCGTCACGGCGGCAGCTAACGCGTTTACGCTCGAGCAGCGATAGGCCTTGCGATGTGGTGGGGGTGCGAAGGCATCCCCCTCCATTACAAGCGCTTCATCAGGACGCCTAAAAAGACCTGACGTCACCTAGCACCAAGCGAGTCATCACTTAGGTATCTGAGCGAGCGCGCTCGGCGCAGGCTTCTCGGGGTGTTTGCTTGCCATGCCATAGCGACATTTTAGAGAAAGCCTAGCGAAGGCCGATCTGATGCGAACAAAAATCGAGGTGAAAGCGAGTATTCAGCCGGCGCGGTTGTCAGAGTTAACCGTTACGCGGTTCATGCAACGATAACCGGGTAGGTAATCTGCCAGTGCGTAGTGTTGGGTCACTCGGTTGTCCCACATTGCAACTGAATTGTCGCGCCACCGAAATCGAACTTGATGTTCAGGTTGATCAATGTGTTGGTAGATGTACTCAAGCAAGCGGTCGCTCTCAGCTCTTAGCATGCCAACGATGTGCTGTGTAAAGGAGCGGTTCACGTTTATGTACTTTGCACCGGTAACAGGGTGAGTTCCAATGACCGGATGAACCCATGCACCGTTACTTCTGACTCCTTCGTTCATAGCTTCTACATTTTTATCAGGGCCTAAGTAGTCATTTCGGAAGCAACCAATATCATGCACGGCTTCAAGTGGGTCTAGCATCGCGCGCATAGCGGGCGCCAAGTTGTCATAAGCAAGCGCCATATTCGCCCAGAGAGTGTCCCCCCCTGTTTCGGGAACTGATTTTGCATAAAGAATCGACATGAAGGGCGGGGCCTCGCGGAACGTGAGGTCCTTGTGCCAGTCATTGGTGTCAGGGGGTCGATTTTCATCATTTTCCAACACCGTAATGGCGGGGATGCGTTCGTGGTTTTGGTACACAGGGTGGGGGATATCGATCTCACCAAAGTGCGCACCGAGTGCAATGTGTTGCTCAGGTGTTATCTCTTGATCGCGAAAAAACACCACTTGGTGCGCCATCAACGCGTCATAGACGGCCTGTGCACCCTCGGCATTGATATGTCCTAAGTCAATATCTAATTCGGCACCAAGAGCTGGTGTGAGACGCTCAATTCGCACTGTTTTTCCCCGCTGTCTGGACCTTTGACCTGAGTCATCGATTCGGTTTTTTTGGCGAGGATAGACCCGAGCCTGGCACCTGCGCAATAGAAACCGAGTAACTTTAAACGGCAATTCGTTGCGCGCTAAAGACGCTAGGTGACGGCGTTATGATCGTAAACGTTATGTCGGAATTAAAACGGGCAGCGTAGCCTCTCCTTATCAGAGGAGGGGTCATGCAGTGCTTGGAAGCTCGCGGTTGATGGTTGCTGATAACTCGGTTTCAGTGCTCAATTCGGCGGGGACCAACTGGTCTTCTTCGGCAATGTCACCTGCGCGTGGATCTTGCTGCAGGGCTGCAGGGGCCGTGGCCGAAGTGGCTGCGACAAAACTGCTTTGCTCTTCAGTGGCAACGGCGGTAATGCCCTTAGGCTGAATGGCAATAAAGACGGCAATCAGCGCGCAAGCGATGGCTATGAGCGTGAAAAGGATGTCGCCCTCTGCCGAGCGCATGGCCCAGCCAAAGATGAATGAACCAATGGCGGCGCCCACAGCATTGAGTAACAGCACAGACGAACCAATCATCACGAACTCGCCGCGCTCTGAGTTATCGGCTGCTTTCGCTAGGGAGATGGCATAGAGCGAGTTGCTGGCGGCGCCAAAGGCGGCTGCACCAATGAGTAGCGATACAGTATCGGTGGCTATCGAGAGATAAAGCGCGGCCAAGCTGCTCATTACGCAAAGGAAGGTTAAGACGTAGCGCCGGTCAATATGATCGGATGCGAGACCGATCGGGTACTGAACGAGCGCACCTCCCAAGATGCTCACGGCAATAAACGTTGGTGCGAACTCTGCATCCCCTGTGACGCTCACGACATGAACTGCGCCGAGTGTCCAGAACGTGCCAATCACAACACCTGACCCCAGCGCGCCTGCGAAGGCAGTGTGCGAGCGTCGGTATAACTTCAAAAAGTCGATGCGCGTTGCGGGTACGGGGGCGGGTGCGAGTGAACTGGTGAGGCTTACCGGAATGATCGCGCACCCAATCAGAATAGAGATTACGGCAAATACTTGTGCCGCGTCCCCGTAAGTCAGTCCCAGAATGCCTTGGCCTGCCGCCATGGCGGTCAACACAATGAAGGTATAGATGCCCAGCACACGGCCATGGCTTCGCTCATCTGCTTGGTCCGATAGCCAGCTTTCAACCACCGTGTAGGCACCGCACATAACGGCGCCCAGTAGGAAGCGCGTGAGAATCCATACCCAACCTGCATCGGTCATCGGTAGTACCTGGAAGCAACACAGGAATACAGCCATCAAAGTAGTAAAGCTGCGAATGTGCCCAACTTTGGCGATGATGTGTGGTGTGACGAGCGCGCCTGAAATAAACCCAACAAAGTAGGCTGAGCCGGAGAGTCCAATGACCGCTTGCGACAGACCAATCTCGCTCGCCATTAGCGGCAAGAAAGTCATGTGAAGACCGTGCCCCGTTAACAAAAACGCGGTAGTCAGTAGCAGTGAAAATACAGATCGAACGCAGCTCATTTCGCTCGGCCAAGGTGATTTCGGAGCGCGCATTCTCAATATTTTTTGTTGCCGCGCAAGTGTTCTAATTTGTGAATTTTGCGCTTAACGCAACCTGTGAATTTTCACTCCGTTTGAGTGCAAAGTAATTCGTCTTATCCACCGTGAATACTGCGTTTCGGGATGATTTGATCGCGATGTGTTACAGCTGACTGGGGATGGATTTTTACAGTTTTCGACTTACCAAAAGAGGAAGTTAAATGGCGTAGACCCTCATCCGATTAGTGAGGTGATGAGTTTGTGAAATCCCTTAATTGGTTCGTGGCAGAATGAATCGATAGACCTTCCTCTTTTTCAGGTTTATTTGGGAAGAAATAAATTTGCTGAAAACACAGTGAAAAAAACTTTTCGCAAGCGGGTTGTTGCAGTAGGTTTTGTCCTGAAGTTGTAGCCCTTTAGCCGCTACCACTCGAACATAATAAATAAAAAAAGGTCGCGCTATGGGCGGGGCCAAGGTCGCCGCAGGAGGCGATGCAGTATGAACACACTTACTTCTCTTTCGAGTCAGGCGTTAACGCCTGACTTTTATGACTACGAACCAAACCCTATTGCCTCAGTGGTTTGCGAGGGTGACTTTGTTTGCGTCTTTTGGCCCGATGACGTGAAACTTGCCTGTTACAAGTTTTGGCTGCGCGAGAATACGGTGGGACAGGGCGGCATCGATCTCGCAACGCGTGAGTGCATATTAGACCCTGCGGACCTAAGCGATGACATGTCGGTAAAGTCGGCGGTGGTGGATAGCGCGGGGGACCTGATCGTTCAGTGGTGTCATGACCAACAGCGCTCGGTCTATCACTCAGGTTGGTTGCGCCATATTGCTGAAAACCAACATAGGCCAAGTAGTTGGCTGCCCATGGCCCAGGCGTGGACGACAAGCTCGATGGACGAGGTACCACGGGTCGACGGTGCTTGGGCATTGGAGAGCGATGAGGCGATTCTTGCTCTGCTAAACAATCTCATGGTGTCTGGTGCGTGCGTCCTTGAGAACTCGCCAACACACGAAGGCTATTTGTTGGACTTAGCGGAGCGTATTGGTCCGGTACGCGATAGTAATTTTGGTCGCTTGTGGGATGTTCGTGCTGATATTGATTTAGCCGGAGATGCAAAAACCAATACGACAGCTAATACAGGCCTGCGCCTTGGGCCGCATTCAGACTTACCAACGCGAGAAACGCCGCCCGGATTTCAGTTTTTGCACTGCCTTATCAATGATGCAGATGGCGGGGCGTCCACCCTCACCGACGGCGCTGCCCTAGTTCAAGCGCTGGAGCGTGAATACCCCGAGGCGTTTGAGCTTTTGTGCACGCGACATTGGATTTTCTTCAACCGAGGCCCTGGCATCGACCATCGTTGGTCTGCGCCCATCATCGATTATTTACCGGGCTCAGACATTCCAACGATTCGCGCCTTTTACCCTGTTCGGGCTTTTCCCTCTATGGCTGTTGAGGATGTGGCGGGGTGTTACGAGGCCCTTCGCTTGTTCCATCGTATGGCAGATGAGCCCGAGTTTGAGCTGAAGTTTCGATTAACAGCCGGCGATATTCTGTGTTTCGATAATCGGCGTGTACTCCATGGGCGTGATGCATTTACGGGGTCGGGCAAGCGACACTTACAAGGTATCTATATCGATCGCGATGAAATTATGTCGCGTGGTCGCGCTTTGAATCGAGCCGCGAAAATAAATGCATAACAACCGACGAGTAATAGCAAAGGGCTCGATAGCCGGCAGGAAATAGTCGGTCATAAAGCGTCAACAAACAAAAAAAGCGCTCTGAAACAGAGACTCATAACGTAAAAAGGAGAGGTCGCTATGCCACTGGCGATGCGCAAAAAGGTTTTTATCACCGCTGCACTGACAGGTTCTGGTGGGACACAAGATCGAAGCGAGAAAGTCCCGCGTAGTCCAGAGCAGATTGCCAATGATGCCATTGAAGCGGCGCAGGCAGGCGCTGCCGTTGTCCACTGTCATGTGCGCGACCCAGAGAGCGGCGTGCCCGCACGGGATGTCGATCTTTATCGTGAAGTTGTTGAGCGTATTCGCGCTTCGAGCACCGATGTGGTGGTGAACCTCACAGCCGGAATGGGTGGTGACCTGGTTTTTGGGCCGCCGGATGCACCATTACCCCTGCAAGATGCGGGCACCGACATGGTCTCCAGCGCGGAGCGCGTTGCGCACCTTGAAGTCTGCCGCCCTGAAATTGCCACGTTGGATTGCGGAACCATGAATTTTGCAGAGGCGGACTATGTCATGACCAATACTCCCGGCATGCTTCGCGATATGGCCCGGCGTATGACGGAACTGGGAATCCAAATTGAGATCGAGGCGTTTGATACCGGCCATCTTTGGTTTGCAAAACAATTGGTAGAAGAGGGACTCATTAAAGACTCGGTAATGGTTCAGTTGTGCATGGGCGTCCCCTGGGGTGCGCCTGATGACATGAACACCTTCATGGCCATGGTGAACAATGTCCCGAGCAATTGGGTGCACTCAGCGTTTAGCATCGGCAAGAACCAAATGCCCTTCGTGGCAGCCGCGGTTTTATCGGGCGGGAACGTGCGCGTGGGCCTAGAAGATAATCTCTGGCTTGAGCGTGGCCGCTTGGCGTCCAATGCCGAACTGGTTGAAAAAGCATCTGGGATTATTTCCGCCATGGGCGTACAGGTCATGACGCCCGCTGAAGTGCGCGCAGAGCTTAATCTGGTTAAGCGAGACCCCCTTTGATGAGCGAAATACCCGGTCGCTCTCGACCCACTGCTGCGATTATTGGGGGTGGTGTCATTGGCTCGGGGTGGGCGACACGCTTCTTACTAAACGGTTGGGATGTTCGCTTTTTCGACCCAAGTGAAGACGCTGAGCGCATTCTGCATGCGGTCATCGCGCGCGGTCGTGACGCCCTGCCTGCCCTGTGTGATGTAGTGCCCGAGGAGGGCACTCTTACGATTGCGAGTTCGACGGCCGATGCTGTAGTAGGAGCCCGTTACATTCAGGAGTCGACGCCAGAGCGTATCGAAGTAAAGCGCGCGGTACTGAGATCGATTCAGGAGGCTTGCGAGGCCGAAGCAATTGTTGCGTCATCTACCTCAGGGTTTATGCCGAGCGAGCTACAGGACGGATCGCTGCGTCCTGAGCAGATTATTGTCTCGCACCCCTATAACCCGGTTTATCTATTGCCGCTGGTTGAGGTGGTAGGGTCTGACAACGTCTCAAAGGAACTACTCGATCGTGCAAGTCGTTATTTGGAGTCAGTATCGATGAAGCCCGTGGTGCTGGGCGCAGAAGTGCCAGCGCACGTGGGCGATAGGCTCCTTGAGGCGCTGTGGCGGGAGGCGCTTTGGTTGGTAAAGGACGGTGTTGCGACAACGGGTCAAATCGACGACATCATCACCCATAGTTTTGGCTTGCGTTGGGCACAGAAAGGGTTGTTTGAAACCTACCGCGTCGCGGGTGGACAAGCGGGGATGAAGCACTTCTTGGAGCAGTTTGGTCCCTGCCTTGAGTGGCCTTGGACCAAGTTGATGGACGTACCAGATCTCAACGAGGAACTGATCGACCGCATCGTTGAGCAGTCGGACGAACAGGCGGCGGGTCGAACCGTGATGCAGCTGGAAAATGAGCGAGACCGAAATTTGGTGGCGCTCTTAAAAGCCTTGCGAGAGGAAGATGCGGCAGCAGGTGCTTTTCTCAACGAGGTTAACCGACGTCATCAGGGCGAGGAATGAGTCAGATTTCGGGTGACTCGGTAGATACTGGCGTCTCGTCGGACTCGACTAGCGGGTCAGGGTCGATAAGTAGTAGTGGCTTTATAGATAACCGAATCCCTCTATGGTCTCCGAGTGCTGAGCGAATCGCTCAAGCTGAGCTCACTGCGTTTAGCGCCTTTGTCACTGAGCGCTTTCCGGAGACTCATGTATCCACTTATGAAGCCTTGCATCACTGGTCAATAACGGCGACGCATGATTTTTGGCGATGTATTTGGGATTACTGCGACGTTATTGCGAGCCGTGATAGCGAGGTGGTCGTTCGAGATTTGGAGAAAATGCCGGGTGCGACGTGGTTTCCTGATGCGCGACTGAACTTCGCGGAGAACCTGCTTCGTCGGCGCGGCGACCAAACGGCCATTATTTCGCTTTTGGAGAATGGGACTCGCAGAGAAACCTCATTCGATGATCTTTATTCACAGGTGGCAGCGATAGCGGCCGCCCTAAAAGCACGGGGTGTCGAGTCGGGTGACCGCGTCGCGGGGTTTATGCCCAATGTGACCGAAACTGTGGTGGCAATGTTAGCCGCAACGAGTCTGGGTGCAGTTTGGACGTCGTGTTCCCCTGATTTTGGTTTTCAGGGTGTGATGGATCGATTTGGTCAGGTCAAACCCAAGGTCTTATTTGCAGCAAACGGCTATTTCTACAACGGTAAGGCGCACGACTCGCTACGTAAGGTGCGTCAAATAGCCGAAGAGATCGACAGTCTCGAGCACGTCGTTGTCGTTGAAGTTATTGTTGAGGATGTTGTTGAGGGTGAGGTTGAGGGTGTTGTTGAAGCTGTTATAGAAACTGCCGAGCAAGCCCGCGATACAGCAGGCATAGCCAATATAAAGGGCGCAGCACTATTTTCGGACTGGGCTCGTGCGCAGGCCGAGGTAACGCAAATTGAATTTGCACAACTGCCCTTTAATCACCCGCTTTACATCATGTATTCGTCGGGCACGACCGGCGTGCCCAAGTGCATCGTGCATGGCGCCGGTGGCACGCTCGTCCAGCACCTAAAAGAGCACAGACTCCACTGTGATATCGGGCCTGCGGATACGCTCTTCTACTTCACTACTTGCGGTTGGATGATGTGGAACTGGCTGGTATCGGGTCTTGCTTGTGGTGCAACATTGGTTTTGTACGACGGCTCACCCTTTGCTGACGAGGGGAGGGTGCTGCTGGATGCGATCGATCGCGAGCGCATTACTGTATTTGGCACGAGTGCTAAGTTCATCTCGGGTATCGAGAAGGCGGGACTTAAGCCTCGACTAACGCACGACCTGTCGAGTCTCAAAACCGTGTTATCAACGGGATCACCGCTGTCTCATGAGAGCTTTGAGTACGTTTATCGGGATTTTAAAACCGATGTTCTGCTCGCTTCGATCGCCGGCGGCACTGACATTATTTCCTGTTTTGTTGGCGGTTGTCCGACGCGACCTGTTTATACGGGGCAAATTCAGTGTCGCGCACTCGGTATGGCGGTTGAATTTTGGGATGAGACAGGTACATCCCTTACTAAGGGCAAGGGCGAGCTTGTTTGTAAGACGCCTTTTCCTAGCATGCCGATTGGTTTTTGGAGCGATGAAGACGGCGGAAAATACCACCGCGCTTACTTCGCTCAGTTCGACAACGTCTGGTGTCACGGTGACTACGGCGAGCTCACGGCGGAGGACGGTGCAATTATTCATGGGCGGTCCGATGCCGTGCTGAACCCAGGTGGCGTGCGCATAGGCACCGCTGAGATTTATCGTCAGGTCGAAAAGCTCGAGAGCATTGTTGAGAGCATCGTGATTGGGCAAGACTGGCAGGACGACGTCCGCGTTGTTCTGTTTGTGGTACTTCGAGAGGGTGAGGTACTTGACGAGCAACTGGCCCAGGCAGTGCGAGTCACGATTCGCGAGAACGCCACGCCTCGCCATGTGCCAGCAAAGATTATTCAAGTCCCTGAAATCCCTCGAACGTTGAGTGGCAAGATTGTAGAGCTCGCGGTGCGAGAAGTAGTCCACGGACGTCCGGTCAATAATGTTGATGCACTTGCCAACCCAGAGGCGCTCGAGCACTTTGCGGATATCACCGAGCTTAAGTTTTAAATCAGTAACAGTAGCTCCATCACAATCACTGAGGACTTCAAGGTCCGGCTGAATCGGCCAGGTGCAAAGTGGCTTAGGTAGAAGAGGTCATAGGCAGACCTGGCCAAACGTTTAACAGCGGCAATATTCCTGTCCCTCGGGATTCAGCTCGTCGCACGTCACAGCATCGGGTCCAATAAAGCATTGATTGGCATCGCGTGCGAGCGACTGCATCCGGTCATCCTTGACTTCAAATGTCTCAGGACTCGCGCCGTCAACAATATGGTCTAGCCAATAGACACGAGATCGGTCCTTAGCGTAGACACCCCACAATATTTCTAGGCTCGCGCGATCAACTTCGGTTAAGCGCTCGGCTTGGATGTAATAACACTTGCTGTCGACAGCCCGCCACATCGAAAAGTATTCAAAGGTGTCGATATCGCAGATGTCCAAACGTCGGTTGCCAGAGTAGACATCATCGACATCGCGTGACCACCCATCACCTAAGCGCTCAAACGTTGCGAGGTCTGCCCCTTCCAGCCGTGTTCGGCCATAGAAGACTTGCGTTGCATCTTTCGAATAGCCGTTTGACAAGCGTTCATAGGTCGCTGGGTCCGCGTGGAGAATCGGAATATCCCACTCGTATACCGTTGTTGTGTCCTTCCCATGTTCACTGTCGATGGTCTCGAACGTATCGGGGTCTGCGTCTTCCAACACTCGGGTGTGGTACCGCATTGCCATGGGGTTCCATCGAAAGTAAGTAACTTTGCCGCCAAAGACTTCGTAGTAGGAGTAGGTGCCGGTTACTGCTTTGAGTGTGCTGGTGCAGCCCGGTGAGAGAAGGAGAGCGACGCCCACCGATAAGAACGTGAGTGCCATTACGGCGACCTTGCGATGTGTCATATATCGATCGCCTTTGGTGATGCGCGCCATAGGGTTCATGTGACGCATTGCCTGTATAGTCTGACAAAGATTGTTCGTGAAGTGCGAAAGCCTAATATGGAAGTCTTGTTTCTGGAAGCTAAACCCATTCCAAGCCATGCCATAACAGCGCTGGTAGCAGTCATCATCGGCGGCATTCAACTCGCAAGTGCTAAGGGTACGATACAGCATCAACTAATCGGCTACCTCTGGGTAAGCATGATGATGTATGTCTCGATTTCCTCGTTCTTTATCTCGGAGATTCAGCTTTGGGGTGCGTTCAGTCCCATACATCTCTTAAGTGCCTGGACTGTCTTTACGCTCTGCACCGGTGTGTATTTTGCGCGTGTTGGCAATATCAAAGTCCATTAAAGTCCATTAATGGAATATGGTTTTGCTCTTCGTATTGGCGTTGATACTCACGGGGCTTTTTACGCTTCTACCTAATCGAGTGATGGGACAGATGCTGTTCGGCGGCTAGGCAGACCTGGCCGAATCATGCCGGCTTCTGTGGGTCACCATCATGTGATGAAGGCGCCTGATGTTATTGCTGCCCGTATCTTTGAAGAGAAACGGTAGTAACCCATGAAAGAGGCAGGCGACTCCCGTCAAGCAAAGCAGCGTGCCAAAGCGCAGAGCTTGTCCCATGTGCTGCCAATATGACTCGCCAACAGACGCTGGATGTTCGAGAAATAGATGTTTCATGATTGCCCCCTCCTTGAAACATAATAGTGAGAGGATGGATCAAATTTCTTTCTTTTTTCGACAATATTGGGTAAAAATTAGAAAATGATTCTTTTTTTTATAAATATTTTGAAATTTAATGGACTCTATTGACCGAAAAATTTTGCGTGAGCTACAGCGAGACTGTTCGGATTCTATTGCTGAGATCGCGGATCGGGCTGGGGTGTCTCAGACGCCCTGCTGGCGACGAATAAAAAAGCTCGAGGAGGCAGGCTACATAAAGCAGCGTGTTGCAGTTCTGGATCAAGATTTACTCAATCTTGGCATGACGGCCTACGTCATGATTAAAACCTCCCATCACGACGACAGCTGGCTGGCGCGTTTTTCTGAGGGTGTATCGCTCATACCTGAGGTCATAGAGATCCACCGTATGGCAGGTGACATCGATTACTTGCTGAAAATTGTTGCAACAGACATGAGCGACTACGACCGTATTTATAAGCGCTTGATTACCGTCGCTGAGCTATTCGATGTTAGCGCTTCGTTCTCTATGGAACGCATAAAGTCGTCAACCGAGTTACCACTGGATCGAACTTAAGTTCAGGTGTTCTTTTCGGCTTACGCAGCGCTGATGCTGACACATAGCCACTAAACCAAGGCCACACTGACAACGATCGCGCAGCTCTAATGCGTAGCAACTGCAACTGCAACTGCTAGAAGTGCGCCGCGTTTGTATTCTTCAGCGGTTTGGTGGACGTCGACGCCTTACGTCAGGTTATCCCGCCGATGGCACTCCCAATTCCAAGCGCTCCGGGCAATCTCATCGATGCTGTCGTGTTCTGGGGTCCAACCTAGTTCGCTGCGTGCCTTTGCAGAGCTGGCAACCAGCGTGGCCGGATCGCCCTCACGCCGCGATCCGATAGTGTAGGGAATCTCAGCGCCTACCGCTTTTTCGCAAGCGGTAATCACTTCTTTGACGGAATAGCCGTTGCCGTTCCCCAAGTTGAAGGCGTTAAAGCCACTCGATGAGTTCATCTTCTCGATGGCCGCCACATGGGCGCTCGCAAGATCATCAACGTGGATATAGTCGCGGACACATGTACCGTCGTTGGTTGGGTAATCGTCGCCAAATAAGGTCAGCGGGTTTCCTGTACCTGCCGCTGCGCGTAATGCATTGGGGATAAGATGGGTTTCAGGTTCGTGCCATTCACCGAGCTTGGCGTCGTTGTTAGCACCCGCGGCGTTGAAATAGCGTAAGCAGGTGGCGCTGAACTCTGAGCTCTCACAGACAGCTTGCAACATCTGCTCGACGACGAGTTTCGTTTGTCCGTAGACATTGATTGGAGCTTTTGGATGGTCTTCGTCAATCAAGTCAGAAACCGGGTTGCCAAAAATGGCAGCGGTTGATGAGAAGACCAGTCGTGGAATATCTGCCGCTTGCATGGCGCGAACTAGGTTGGTCGTGCCACCGACATTGTTCTGGTAGTAAATCGCTGGGTGGTTTTTTGACTCGCCGACGAGTGACTTAGCTGCAAAATGAAGCACGCCTTCAAAGCCTCGCTTTTTAAGCCTCCGACTGAGGTTGTGGGTGTCTCGCAGATCTACGGGTATAAGTTCACAACCCTGCAGGGCCCATCGATGTCCAGTGCTCAGGTTGTCGAGAATGGTAACGTCATGCCCCGCGGCTAACAGTGCTCTGACTGTATGCGACCCAACGTAACCTGCCCCACCTGTAACCAAAAGCTTCATCTTGTTTGGCTCTTTGCCTCGTTTTTCGGCTTTTTATTTTTGAGTTCTATTTTTTTGGAACCCTAAATGCCAGTAGGAGTGTGCCCGCAGTTGGGCCTAATTACGAAACAAAAATACACATGATCTTCGCAGGCTGGTGGACGAGGGTTTATCCACGTCAAAAAAAAACGGCCCGTTGCTTGCGCAGCGGGCCGTTTGATTCGTTCATGATGTTAGAGGCTTTAGATCGCCTGCATACCTGTCATGTAACCACGAAGCTCTTCACCAATGAGCTCGACGGGGTGGTTGCGGATTTCCGCGTTAACTGCGATGAGTGTCTTGTTGTCTACCGCATTGTTGCCACCCATGCCACCACCGATAACATCAGCGCCAAGACCGGCTACGAAGTCCTTGAGCATTGGACGTGCTGCTTGGTCGAATAGGTAGTTACCGTATTCGGCCGTGTCAGAGATCACCACGTTCATCTCGTAAAGCTTCTTACGTGCAATGGTGTTGGCGATAAGTGGTGTTTCGTGGAGCGACTCGTAATAAGCCGACTCGTCGATAATGCCCGCGGAGACCATAGTCTCGAAAGCAAGCTCCACGCCCGCCTTAACCATGGCAACCATGAGAATGCCTTGGTCGTAGTAAGTCTGCTCATCGATGTTCTGATCAGTGAGCGGCTGCTCTTCAAACGCGGTTGCGTTAGTTTCAGCACGCCATGTCAGCAGATTGATATCGTCGTTCGCCCAGTCAGCCATCATGGTCTCTGAGAAGTGACCAGACATGATGTCGTCTTGGTGCTTCTCAAAAAGAGGACGAAGAATTTCTTTCATATCCTCAGCAAGATCGTATGCCTTGATCTTCGCTGGGTTGCTCAGGCGATCCATCATGTTCGTGATGCCGCCGTGCTTAAGTCCTTCGGTGACGGTCTCCCAGCCGTTCTGAACAAGCTTGGCTGCATAGCCACGCTCAATGCCGAGTTCAACCATGCGGTCGAAGCAGAGGATCGACCCCGTTTGGAGCATACCGCAGAGGATTGTCTGCTCACCCATGAGATCTGATTTCACTTCAGCGATGAACGATGACTCGAGGACGCCTGCGCGGTGACCGCCCGTACCGGCCGCATACGCTTTAGCCAGTTCGAAGCCCTCACCGTTTGGATCGTTCTCACGGTGAACTGCGATTAAAGTAGGGACACCAAAGCCGCGGAGGTATTCCTCGCGCACTTCAGTTCCAGGGCACTTAGGCGCGACCATGATGACAGTAATGTCATCACGAACCTTCATACCTTCCTCAACGATGTTGAAACCGTGTGAGTATGAAAGGCAGGAGCCGTGCTTCATAAGTGGCTGCACTGCGTTAACGACATCGGTGTGCTGCTTGTCAGGAGTGAGGTTGAGAACCATATCTGCCTGAGGGATGAGGTCTTCATAAGTGCCGACAGTGAACCCGTTCTCAGTGGCGCGAAGGAAAGACGCGCGCTGCTCAGTGATCGCTGCCTCGCGCAGTGCGTAGGACACATCCAAACCGCTATCGCGAAGATTCAATCCTTGGTTAAGGCCCTGAGCACCACAACCGACGATGACGATCTTTTTGTCCTTAATGGCCTCGACGCCGTTGGAAAACTCTTCTGGCTCCATGAAACGGCACTTGCCAAGTTCTTCCAGCTGCACGCGTAAGGGCAGGGTGTTGAAGTAGTTACTCACTAGGGACTCCTCGTCTCGAAATTCTAGGTGGTGCTTTTAATGCGTTGTTAATACGGGGCGCATAATGTAGTGGTTGACGAGGCCTGCGTAAATGTTAGGACCGCACAAAGCGCGGGAAAAAATCTAATTACCGGGCATTTCGGTGCGTGATCTAGCTCATTCACCAAAATATGCCGGAATTTAAGCCGCCAGAACCCGCGATGATTGCGTTGATGTTGGGACCGTCCGAAGAGTGCTTTGCAGCCAATGCAGTGCCGCTCTGCGACGAGGGAGTTAGGACCTTCGTTCTTTTAAAATGATGTTTCATAAACCACAGGGCCATGTGGTCTTGCCTTACTCCAAGTGAGTTCGTGTCTTCGTGGTTAGGTGCCGGTCTAGGCTGTGAATATCACCGCATATTTTCACATTTAATGACGAACTCGAGACGCGTTTTAAACTCCAAGTCGTATAGCATTTGGAAGGTACACGTAATCACCCGAAGCGTTGTTTGCCTCTTGGCACATTTAGGTGGTCAAGTGCGGTGCCCGCGCAACACTGAATTGCGGCCGCAATAAATTGATCATGGAGAATTGGAGCAGTAAAAATGTCGAAAAAGCCTTGGCAGGATTATCCCCAGATAGCCTCTTCTGAGATAACACCGGAGTCGGTATGGCTTAATCGCCGAAACCTTATGAAAGCGGCGACCGCGAGTGCAGGTTTGGTCATGGCCGGTGAGACGCTCGCTCAACCAAAACAGCTCAAGGAACTTTCTTTTTTACCCGCAGTCGACGGCACCCCCTTTAAAGCCACCGAAGAATTGACGCCATACGAGGCGGCCACTACCTACAACAACTTTTACGAGTTCGGCACCAATAAGTCGGACCCTGCACGGTATGCGGGTAGCATGACTACCGATCCGTGGGAGATAAAAGTCGGTGGTCTGGTAAATAAGCCAGGCAAACTGAACCTCGAGGACATTATGAGCGACTTCGACCTAGAAGAGCGCATCTACCGTTTTCGCTGTGTTGAGGCGTGGTCAATGGTGGTGCCGTGGATTGGTTTTCCACTTTCAAAGCTTCTTGAGCGTTTCGATCCCAAGTCAGAAGGTAAGTTTGTTGAGTTTAAAACCTTATATCGCCGAAGTGAGATGCGCGGTACGCGATCCTTCACCTCAATCATTGATTGGCCCTACCGGGAAGGATTGCGCATGGATGAGGCAATGAATCCCCTGACATTAATGACGGTTGGTTTATACGGAAAAACGCTGCCTAACCAGAGCGGGGCGCCGCTTAGGCTGGTTGTTCCGTGGAAATACGGCTTTAAGAACATCAAGTCGATTGTTGAAATAAACGTGACTGATCGTCAGCCAAAGACGAGTTGGCAAGACCTTGCACCTCAAGAATACGGCTTTTACGCAAACGTAAACCCCAAGGTGAGCCACCCCCGGTGGTCGCAAGCTTATGAACGTCGCTTGCCTTCTTCGCTATTCAATCCAAGCCGTGTGAAAACCCAAATGTTTAACGGCTACGGTGGGCAAGTTGCGAGTATGTACAAAGGAATGGATCTTGCCCGCTTCTACTAGCAGTCGCCGTTTTCCAGTGGTGATACCGCCTGCATGGAATCCCGCTGCGCGGGCTTTTTTCTTCTTACTCTGCTTGGTTCCATTTCTCGCGCTGAGTAACGCCGTTATTTCAGACTCGCTTGGTCCCGACCCTGCCGAGCATTTGATGCACGTCACGGGCGAATGGGTCATGCGTTTCATGGTGTTGGTGCTCGCCGCAACGCCACTCGCACGGTGGGGTTGGCCGCGCCTTGCGCGATATCGCCGGATGCTGGGTTTATATGCCTGGTTTTATGCAACGTTGCATTTACTTGTCTTTGCTCAGGTCTATATCGGATGGAGTGGCGGGATACTTGTTGAGGAATTGGCAAAGCGCCCATATGTGTTGGTTGGGTTTCTCGCTTGGCTCATCTTAGTGCCGCTCGGTATTACCTCGGCCAACAGCATACGTCGCAAAATGGGTCGCAATTGGCGCAAGCTCCACAAGCTGACTTATGCGGTAGCCATTCTGGGCTGGTTACATTTGCTCTGGCTGTCTCGATCAGATGTGGGCGATGCTGTGGTGTACGGGGTTATATTCGTCCTGCTCTTTCTATATCGCCTGTGGAACTGGCAATCTAAAGCAGTGCTTCACAAAGCGAGTTGATTGCTTTTTACGGAGCGCGGGAGGCACCGTCGTGCGACTTGCTGTGCGCTGGCGTGATTTGGTTCGACAAACAAAATTCAGCCCCTTAACCAGGCAGAGCTCTCCCTATTTCGGTCATCCGACCCCTGTCGCTTTTGTTGCAATGTGCAAATCACCTAAAGAAAAACCTGCCGCTGCCGCGTATCTGTAACAAAGACATGAAACACTGCCCACAAATGAGATGACGCCGCTGGGAGCGCCATCGTCCACAGGTATCGACCGATCATGAGTTTCACAGACCGTTTAGGATTTACCGTCAGTCAGGCTATTGCGGCCTGGGTGCTGGTGTTCCTTGTCGGTGGCGCCGCAGGTGTCGTGGCGATGCTTTTGTGTCACTACCTGATGACGTTTGGTGGTGAAGACTCAGCTGACAAACATGGCATTTCGAAGGTGACCGCGAGCCGAGTGGGTGGTATCGCAGTCGTTGGGTACATGCTCATTCACCTCGGCTATCAATATTTCACAGGTTTGTATTCGCCGTCATTTGCCGAAAACTCAGTTTTCCTCACGGCCATCACATACTTTGCGCTGGGCTTCTTCGAAGATTTACGCGGCAATCTATCTGCAAAGTTGCGGTTTGGGCTGATGGCAGTGATCGCTGCTGGGACACTCCTGCTCTCACCTCACCTAGTATTGGGGCCTGTTGGAATTTTCTTCGTTGATGCGGCTGTTTCAACACAGATCACAGCACTCTTGTTTACTGCCCTTTGCGTTGCTTACATTCCAAATGCTTTCAATACGGCTGATGGGGCTAACGGGCTGGTGTCTGGTGTATCATTTGCAACACTTACGGGCCTGAGCGCGGTTGCTCCCCCAGAGTTGTTACCTTTTATTGCGTCGGGCGCAGTGGGTTGTCTGATCTTTATGATTTTCAACGTCATTAGCGGGCGTTTTTTCCTTGGAGATGGCGGTGCTTATTTCCTCGGAGCGTTTTGTGGTCTCTCTGTCGTGCTTATTGCTAACCAAACCGACGCCTCTGTCTGGTGGCTGCTTTCGATGATTTTTTATCCGGTAGTAGACTTAATGTGGAGCATGGGTAGACGCGCTTTGGACCGTAAATCACCGTTTGAGCCCGATAATCAGCATTTTCACAACGTACTCTTTGCTTGGTTGGACACAGACAAGCGAAGCAGTGTCGTTGCAAATACGAGCTGCGGTATTGGCATCGCGGTGGTTTTTGCCGGCTTACCATTGGCCATTTTTTCCACTGGATTTATTGCTGCAGACTCACTCAATTGGTTCTGGGTGGTAGTATTACAGTGGCTGGTATATGGCGCTGGATGGCGCTACCTGAATCAGCGTCTCTGTTTGTTGCCAGATGACTCGCCGGTTGAGAGCGCTAGGGTACAGGGCGCGGCAAGTTAAGAAAAAGCCGGCTTGGTTGGTTTAACTTGCTAAAAGCCAAGGTTAGGTGCTGATTTGTGACTTTTCAGGCACATATGTGTTGAGAGTAGTCGAATTCAGGCCTATAGTTCTTACGACAGTCGACAATTGTTCCCAAAATTCGACGGGGGATTTTGAAACGTGAATTTCAAGACAAAACGATCAGTAGCCACTACGCGCGCAGTGATCTCAGCTATGTTGTCCACGCAGCTGATGATTGGGCAGGTGTACGGACAGACCGGAAGTGAAGGTGCTGCAGGTACGCCCGGCGCCACAGGTGGCGCGGCCGGAAGCACAGGCGGTGCTGCAGGTGGAGCAACCGGTGGTGCGGCAGGAGGAGCGACCGGTGGTGCTGCTGGTGCAGGTACGCCCGGGGCCACAGGTGGTGCGGCCGGTAGTACAGGCGGTGCTGCAGGTGGAGCAACCGGTGGTGCGGCAGGAGGAGCGACCGGTGGTGCTGCTGGTGGCGCGGCAGGCGGAGCAGCGGGTGGCGCAGCAGGAGCTGTTTCCGGTGCCGTTGGCTCAGTCGTTGGGACGCTGGGTGTGGCGGGTGCTGTAGCAGCCGGTGTTGTTGCGGCAGCCGCGGTTGTAGAGGTTGCTGACCAAATTAGTGACGACCCTGAGCCAGAACCAGAACCTCAGCCTGAACCGGAGCCAGAACCCGAACCTCAGCCTGAGCCAGAACCCGAACCTCAGCCTGAACCGGAGCCTGAACCCGAACCTCAGCCTGAACCGGAGCCTGAACCGGAGCCTGAACCCGAACCTCAGCCTGAACCCGAACCTGAGCCGCCAATTACGACAGGCACAACCACTACGGGTACAACGGGCACAGGTGGCAGTGGCGGTGGCACGGGTACGACGACGACGGGTACGACCGGCACCTAATATCTGGGAAGTTTAAAAGGGGCCAATTGGCCCCTTTTTTCTATCTACTCGCCGTTTGCAGTTGTTTTCAGAAGGTATATTGGATGCTGGTGGCGCAATAGTTGAAAAGAAATAAATGAAGAGAGTTTCCTGCACGCTATTTAGGTTGACTACGCTGGGTCTAGCAGCGAACACGCTGTCTCGTTGCGGGGCGTGTCTTGTTCTGCTGATTCTGAGTGCAAGCTTGTCATTTAGTACGACGAAGGTTTACGCCTCTGACTACGGTACCACTGGACTCATCGATATACCGACCGCGCGCATGCGCAGTGACGCGACGTTGGCCTTTACTGCTGGATATGATCAGCGCCACCGCCAGTTTGCCATTACTTATCAAGCGACACCTTGGCTTGAGGCCACGTATCGATACACAGGCTTTACTGAGTTTTTCTACTGGGATCGAAACTATGAAGCCAAGGTCCGTTTGTTTGAGGAGGATGATTATTTTCCTTACCAACCGGCGCTTGCAGTGGGTATCCGCGACATGGTGGGAACCGGTGTTTTTGGCTCCGAGTATGTGGTTGCGTCAAAACGTTTCGGTAACTTAGACGCCACCCTCGGTGTGGGTTGGGGGCGCCTTGCGGGTAAAGGACAGTTTGACAACCCCCTTGGTTACATTGCCGAGCGATTTGAGACGCGTCCCCGCTATTCGGGTCAGGGTGGAACGGTAGAGCTTGGTAACTTTTTCTCCGGTAAAAAAGCGAGCTTGTTTGGTGGTTTCAGCTACGAGTTCGACAGCCTTCCAATTACCTTTACTGCTGAGTACAACCCTGACCAGTATGATTGGGATTTCAGTCGGGGCGGTGATCGACCTAGCTCTCCGATCTCCGCAGGGATCACGTGGCACGCTCAGGATAACGTTGATATCGCTATTACTGCGCAACACGGTGATGAGCTTGCTCTTCGCTTTACCTCCTACTTTGATGGGCTAGCCGAGCCAGCCAAACAGTTGCCTGAGGAAGTTATCTCGAGTTTTTACTTGCCGCAGGATAAATTTCCCGCGGGTTATCAAAAAGCGCGTTGGTTTGACCGCTTAGTGTTTGATGCAGAGAGAACGGGCTTAATCGTACTCGAGGCAAGCTTATCGCGCGACGAGTCTCAAGTTGAGCTGGTAGTGGGTAACGCCGATTTTCAACTCTGGAGCGACGCGCTGTCTCAGCATATCGCTTTGGCTGACTTGCACCTCCCAGCCACTGTGGAGACGTTGTATTTTGTTGTTGAAGAGGCAGGTCATCGCGTTGCTAGCGTGGTATTGCCCCGTCCTTCTTATGGTGCGGGGGTAGAGGATCGCGATCTACTTGGGCGCTCACGCTTGCTGTCAGGTCGAACACTAACTGATCCCACCTATCGCACCTCATTCGTTACAGGACAGCTTAATACGGCGGTTAATCTACGAACCCGATTTCAATTTTTTGATCCCGACGACCCTGCACGCTATCAGCTCTATGTGGCGGTAGATTCTGAATATGCGCTTTCCAATCACTGGTCGATTAAGTCATCCCTTGCTTTCAATATTGAGCAAAACTTTGATGAAAGTAAGCGTCGCGAATCGGACTCTGTGTTACCACCGGTTAGAACGGATGTGGTGAAGTACCTCGATGACGGCGCAACGAGAGTTGAAGCGCTTATTGTCGAGGGGCGAGACACAATAGGCACTAATCTGCATTACCGGGTCTTCGGAGGCGTACTTGAGCAGATGTTCTCGGGCGCGGGCGGTGAGGTGCTTTACTGGCCCTCGCAAAGTCGCCTTGCCTTTGGCGCGAGTCTCGCGTACGCGAAACAGCGTGATTATGACGGTCGATTTGGGCTGAGGGGCTACGACGCGGTAACGGGGTTCGTATCGGCCTACTATGCTTCGCGCTTTTACAACTACGACTTTGGCGTACACCTAGGACAGTACTTGGCGAAAGATAAGGGCGCCACGTTTGAGGTTCGTCGAACCTTCCGTAATGGCTGGCAGGTCGGTCTGTGGGCAACATTTACCGACGTGTCTTCCGAGGACTTTGGCGAGGGATCTTTCGACAAGGGTATGTTCTTTCAAATACCCTTAAGCAGTCTTTTCAATAATGCGCCGTCGCGCTCAATGCTTAGCTCGGGACTTAGGCCCATCCAGCGCGATGGTGGGCAACGCCTAGATGGATACGCCGGACAAATTTTCTGGGACGTACGCTCTGCGCGGTATGAAGCCTTCCAACCAGAGGAGAGGATGCTGCCATGATCAATTCCCTAAAGGGTTTGAAAACATCATCCTGCGTTTCGCTGTCAGTCGCACTGTTACTCATGGTTATCAGTGGCTGTGCGGTCAGGTTCCCGCAGGTGGAAGCGCTGAGTGAATTAGTTGAGGCTGAATTTGCTCAGCGCGGAATCACCGCGGATGTTCCGAGCGATACCCGGTGGCAGGCAAGTTACAATGGCGCAGGGCGTCTGCTGACACCTTATTCCGAGGGCGATCTCACGGTCTTTGTCAGTAAGGAGGGCGACGCCATTGCCTTTGACGGCTGGGTTGTTCGCTCACTGGGAGGCTTCGGTGAGAACACAATAGCCAGCGTAGTCGATACAGAACACTATCGTGTCTATCGCTCTGGTGGCGAGGTGGTTGCGCGTGAACCGCTTTGCGAAGCCTGGGTCAGTGCCCCTATAGAAGGCGAGGGCCAGGAGTGGCGCCAGGCGTGTGGCAGCCATGGGACGAATTTTATAACGTTGAATGACGATGGTCTCATTGTCGGTATCGAGCAAGTGATGAATGCTGCGGGTATGCGCATCTCATTGCGCAAGCTCTGAATCAAGTTAGTTCGGCTGATGTCCAAAACTTTGCACGGATTTGAGAATAGGCTCGGTGATTGGCCCTTTCATTCCCGTTGTCCACGTTACACAGCCGTCAGGTCTAAATTAAGACACACGCAATCCAACGTATAGTAAAGAAAGGTTCACTTAGCTAGAGGTGGATCAGCCCTATCATTTACCGATTTTACGATCGTGTGTAAGCCCACTCCAGTTGCAACGGCAGCAGGACTGCGACCACACTCTATTGAGGGACTCAAAATTTGAGCGAATGAGCTTTGAGCATGACTGCGTCATGCTCACAGAGATGAGCAAAATAGAATTTGCCCTAGGCTTTTTCTGATTTGTAGGTGTATCCATAACCGTAGCCGTAGTAGCCACCGTAGCCGTAGTAGTTGCTGAGACGTTTCTCGACACCATTGAGTACTGCGCCTGTAACCTTTGACCCATCCCGCGCCAGTCGGCTGGTTGCATGCTCAATCTCGCGCTTAGAGGTTTTGTCAAAGCGGCAAACGAGCAAAGTGTTACCAGTGACCTGTCCGACAATCGCAGCGTCTGTGACCGCCAAGATGGGGGGCGTATCGAAAATAATCAAATCGTAGTCGTTGCAGGCCTCATCTACCAACGCCTGCAGCCGCTGGTGGTGTAGGAGCTCTGATGGGTTGGGTGGTGTTTTACCCCGGGTCACAACATCGAGATTCTCGATGTTACTCGAAAACACGACGTCTGAGAGTGCCGACTGGCCACTCAAGTATTCCGAAAGGCCATCCTTGTTAGTTTTGTTCATATACCGATGCAGGTAACCTCGTCGCATATCCGCGTCAACCAAAAGCACCTTCTGACCGGCTAAAGCACACACCGTGGCCAAGTTTACTGAAATAAAGGATTTACCCACGCCGGGGCTTGGCCCCGAGATCATGACCGCCTTGTTGGAGGCTTCGGAGAGATTAAAATATAGGCTGGTGCGAAGGTTACGAAGCATCTCGACCGCAAGGTCGGTAGGCTCTTTCTCCGCCAGAATATTTAAACCCTTCTTTGCCTTATGCCCTTTCTTACCGTCATTAAACAGGTCATCCCAGCGCTGTTGCTCGTCTGAGAACGGAATACTGGAAAAAACAGACAAGCCCGTAGACTCAATTTGGTCTGCTGATTCAACTCCTCGATAAATAGCTCTTTGCAATAACACCCACACGACACCGGTCAAGCCACCTAAGAGCGTGCCAAGCACGACAATTAGTGATTTTTGAGGTGCCACTGGCGCAGAGCGATCGACAATGGCGGTGTCGATAATACGTACGTTACCCACGGTACTTGCGCGGGCAACTTCCATCTCCTGGGCTTTGTAAAGCAACAGCTCATAGATACCACTCGCCACTTCAACGTCGCGGCGCAGACTGACAAGTTGCTGCTGGGTATCGGGCAGCGCCTCGATGCGTCGGTTAAAACGCGCACGCTCTGAAGTGAGCTGGCGGTACTGCTCTTCCGCCGCAAGTACGTTAGGGTGGTTGCTTGTAAAACGACGATTCAGCTCGACGCGCTCTAGTTCAAGTTCTTGAATGCGTGTGTCAAGTTCTACCAACTGGGAGAGTACCGCTTGGTTTTCGGCAGTCACATCGATCGATTGATTCTCAGACGCAAACTGGTTGAACGCAGCTTCCGCTGTCTGCACGTCTCTCTGGATGTAGGGGATCTGCTCACGCATAAAATTGAGGCTGTTCTCCGCCTCAGCGGATAACCGACTGATATTTTGGTCAACATAGACTTTAGCAACCTCGTTGAGGATGGCCTCAGCACGACCTGCGTCGGCGTCTTTATAGGAGATGCGTATGATGCCGGACTGTCTTCCTGCCTCACTAACCGATAACGATTCCTGCACCTCTTGAATGGCTGCAAGCCAATGATTCTCGAATATTAAAAATTCCGTGCCTGGGCGTGCAGAGAGATCGGAGACGAACACTGACACAAGGTCACCGTCGGCTGCTTCGCCAACTGCACCGCTCACCAAAGTGAGCCCTGCTTCGGTAATAAGAGAGAAGGTGTCTCCACCCTTTGAGACGAGTGTGAGTGGTTCCCCAAGCAATGAGGAATCAACTTCAAGCCGATCTACGGCTATGCGCTCCCCCCCCCACGCGTACGTGCTGAGTCCGAAAAATGGACTGCCAAACTTCGATTCATCAGAAGGCTCGAATCGTCTTGCCAGCGCCTTGCCAATTAAAGGGGAGTATTTTGGTTCAACATTGGTCGTCAGCGACAAGTTCTCGACCGCCGTGCCAATGACCGATCGTGATTTGATGATCTCTAGCTCAGCTTGAGTAGAAGACTCTGAGGCAAACGCTTCAGCAAGGTCCTCAAGACCGGGAAGGCTGGCAGTCTTCTCCTCGACCTGAAGGAGCGCACCGGCCTGATAAATCGGTGTTGAGATAAGTGCTACGGCAACAGAGAGTATTATTGCTACGGTTGTGATGCTGATAATTGTCCATCTTTTATCGAGCAGGGCCCCGAGGAGGCCAAGCAGGTCTATCTCGTCTTCGGCCGTACCTGTGTTTTGGGTTCCTTGCGGAAAATCGCTCTTTGCTTGCTGATCCATTGTGTTTTTGTGTCCCCAGATTGTCACGCGTAGTTTACGCGAGGTGCTTTAGCCATGTCTCGATCGCGGCGTCTATTTCGTCATAAACCAGCGAGAAAAAGGTCGCGGGTTTAAGGTGGGGGTCAACAATGTTTTTATTACCCAGCCATTTCCCCAGTTTAAAGGTTTTTCCTCGGGCTTCGGGGTAGCGCTTGATAAGGCGACGTAAGTGGTCGTCGTCCATCACTAAAATTAAGTCAGCGCTCGATACGATGGGCGTGTTTATTTGCCGCGCAAGGTGCGACCCCATGTTAACACCTCGCTCCAAAGCTACCTCGCAGCCAGTTGCCTCTGCGCCCTTGTCAACGAGCGCGGAGAGTCCTGCAGAAGATACGCCAACGCTGGGTGCCTTTGAGGTGAGCGCATACTCTGCGTAGGGGCTCCGGCAGATATTGCCAGTGCAAACCATAAGCACATTCTTAAACATCTGCTACTGCCCAAGACGGTCTATGTTGAATAGCCCTTGTAATGAAGGCAGTACATTAGAGACCCAACGGTTCCAGCGTGTAATGGGGGCGGCGGTTACGTACACCACATCCCGCTGTTGCAGCATAAACTGATCTCCCAGTGCCAGCGCCCAAGCCTCGGAGACGTCAAGCTGGAAAATATCAACGACACCGTCGTATTCCGACCGGCGTATTACGTACACCCCACGTCCATCAGCTCGCGCCTCTTGAATACCGCCCGCATTCGATAGCGCCTGCGTGAGGCTAAGCGGACGGTTCGTCATTGGTAGCGTCTGGGGTTGAACAACTTCTCCCAGGACAAACACCTGTCGAAGCTCATTGGGGGCTACATGCACCACGTCACCATGCTGCAGCCGAACATTAGCTGTCAGATCCCCTTCGTAAAGGATGTTGTAGAGCGGTGTGACCGCGGTGGTGTCGCCTCGCGTCAATCGAACGTCAAATAGGTCCGCATTGTCGGTTAGACCGCCCGCGAGATTGATGGCTTCCACAAGCTTTATGGGGACATCGGTAATGGGGTAGGTGCCTGGCGTCGTCACCGACCCCGCCATAAAAAATCGCTGGCTGCGGTATTCGGCAATGCGCACTTCTAATTGTGGGCTTTCAATGAAATTAGCGAGTTTTTGCGCAAGCTCAGTCCGAAGCTCTGCGACCGTTCGGCCTTTTGCCAAGACTGACCCAACAAACGGGTAGTAAATAGTACCGTCGTCTCGGACCACATTGCCTTGCTCGCGGGCGTTGTTGAACGAGCCAAAGGGCGCAGTGAGCTCTGGGTGGTCCCAAACAATAATACTGAGTACATCCCCAACGCCCATTCGGTACTGGTAGGGTCTGCTTAAGTCGTCCTCGACTAACAGTGAGTTCACCACTGGGGTTGGTCGTTGAGACGTATTCGAGCCGCTCAACATGGCGGGCGTTATCTTAATCCTTGACACAGCAAGCGCTGGCGAATCCACCTTGGCACTGGGCCACGCAAATACTTCTGAGCTCATACCGCTGCCTGGTATGACGGTGCACCCAGTAGAGAGTGCGCTAAGTATCAAAGCACCCCATGTTAGCTTTAAATATTCAGCTTTAAACGTTTTAACCACTTTTGGTCCCCAGAGTTTAATCAATTGCGTCCAACCGTTGATATTATCACCTGTTTGCCGCTCTGCGACGACAAAAAGAATAGGCATTTCTCACCATTGTCACTAATGTCGCAAAAGAGCAATTCTTCAATGAATCGGCATACAGTTTCGCACTGCCTATGTTAGTGTTCACGTCATGAACAGTGATTATCAGCAATCCACTAAGATAAACCGCGAAAAACTGCGCCTCGAGGTCATGCGTGTGGTTGAGGCAAACCCCGAGAAGAGCCAGCGCGAGATTGCACGCGAGCTTGGCGTGTCGCTTGGTGGCGTAAATTACGCAATGAAGGCTCTCGTTGAGCGAGGGCTGGTAAAGGCAAAGAATTTTGGTCGGTCTGATAACAAGCTCGGCTACGTCTATGTACTGACGCCTCAGGGAATTAAGCAGAAAAGTGAGCTCGCGGCGAGCTTTTTGAGTCGAAAGCTCGAGGAGTATGAGTTGCTTAGGCAGGAGATAGAGGTCCTGAGGAGGGAGATTGTCGACGAGGAAGAGGCTGGGTCGTGATAAAGGCTCTTATCGTATTTTATATTAATGGGATAGTTTAAAGCTAAATGATTGACGCATTATATAATAAAATTTTTAGTCATTTTTATGATTCTAGCTGGATATACTCTGGCTTAATGCTTTTGTCATTTTCCATTCTGTTAATTATTGATTTCTTTATTAATAGACAAGAGAGCGCCATTTCCCGATTAGTAGCTAAAGAAAAATCTATCAAAATAGATTGTATCGTCTTTTTGCTAGATGCACTGAAGTTATTTCCATTTCTTGTTTTTATATGGACTTTCGGTATTCCTTGGCTTGTTAAATACCCTATTAATAGCAATTTAAACATTAATTTCTTGCATATTATTCACAACCCAATTTTACAATCTATTATTTATATTGTTGCATTGGACTTCTTGGGTTACTGGGCTCATAGGGTTTTACATAGAATAGATTTTCTCTGGGAAATTCATAAACTTCATCATTCAGCTAGCAGTATGAATATAATGACCGCAAACCGCAGACACCCACTTGAAACGGGATTTAGATGGGTTTTTTTTGCGTTACCTTTAGCTCTTATTGGAGCGCCAATCGAAACTTTTATTGCCGCAACGCTTTTTTCAATAGTTTCAGGTCAGGTCCATCACTTGAACGCTAATTGGTGCTTCGGAATTATTGGTAAATATTTACTTGTTTCGCCGATGTACCACAAAATACATCACTCAATAGAAGATCATCATTTTGACAAAAATTTCGCTATTAGATTCTGCATATGGGATAGAGTTTTTGGTACCTACTGCGCACCAGAAATACAACCAATTACTATAGGGTTGCGATGTAATAACTTTAATGAACTCGGATATCTTAAGGCGCTAATAAGTTCTACACAATCATCAATTCAAAAAGTAAAAATTCGATGTTCATATCCTAAATTCATAAAGGACGATGTAAAATAATGTCATCCTTATTGCCGTATGTCCATTACCATCACTATACTATTAAATTAATCGCTATATGATATTGTGCTAAATATCCTGATATTCCTTAATACGGTTTTCAACGGTGTTAGATATGTTTAAAAGCAATGAAAATAACTCAGAATCTGAAATACACATAGACTGGATTCAAGCTATTTGTAGCATCCCTAGGGGGCTTAAAAAAATTATTCAGATAATATTCGATTTTTCGGTGTTGCTGCCCTTATATGTATTTGTATCATGGTTATTGTATGAAGATGTAAATATTAAAAATGAAATTTTATTTGGGTTGATATTTGTAGTAATTTCATTGACGGCGCTTTATTGGCTAAAAATATATGGTGTGGTCGTCCGATTTTCGGGCTTTAAAATGATGCAGTTGATTGTAATCGCTCAATTAATATCAGTTGTTATTTTGGGTTTAATATCTGTTTTGGTTGATCGCCAGATTATACCGGCAAGCTTTATTCTGTTATTTTTTACGTCTGTATTTTTTATCGGAGGCGGTCGCCTTATGGCCCGTAAAATACTAGATTTTTCAGATACTAATGGAAAAAGAGTTCTCATATATGGAGTGGGAAAAGTAGCAGTTCAACTAATGACTTCAATTAGACGGGAACCAGGGTATGATGTTCTGGGGTTTATTGATGATGGTATCAATTTAACGGGTTTAGAGCTGCACGGATTACCAGTTTTTGCGAATGTAGATTTAGAAGATAAAATAATTGCAAATCAAGTTTCAATAGTCGTTCTTGCTAATCGTGAGCAGGCCATCTTCAAAAATTCAAACCTTCTTGATCGTTTAGAAATTCTTCCGGTGGAAGTAAAGTGTGCACCATTAATAAATGCATATTTGAAGGAAAATGATAATGGTGTCAACTACCTAGAGGAACTAAGGGTCGAAGATATAGTAGGGCGTGAGAGTGTACAGCCAGACCAAGATCTTATGAGAAACAACATCACCAGAAAAGTTGTTTTGATTACTGGCGCTGGTGGTTCCATTGGAAGTGAGTTATGTCGTCAAGTGATTAATCTCTCCCCTCAAAAACTAATTTTGCTTGAGGCCAGTGAGTATGCTTTATTTAGTATCCACCAAGAGCTCGCTGATTATTCTGATAGAGTTCTCCCAGTTCTAGGTTCGGTTTGCGATATCGATTTGGTGGAAAATCTATTGAATAACGAAAAAATTGATACTGTCTATCATGCTGCTGCATACAAGCATGTTCCTTTAGTGGAAGCTAACCCGTTCGTGGGGGTTTACAATAATGTGTTTGGTACAAAAATAATTCTTGATGCTTCAATTCGAGCGGGTGTTAGTTCCTTTACTCTCATTTCAACTGATAAGGCAGTTCGACCAACCAATATTATGGGAGCGTCAAAACGCATTGCTGAAATATTATGTCAGATTGCATCAGCCAGAGGGGCAGCCACAACTATTGCTTCAGTTCGATTTGGGAATGTTATAGGTTCTTCTGGTTCAGTTATTCCAAAATTTAGAGAACAGATACGTAATGGTGGCCCTGTAACAGTGACTCACCCGGAGATTACTCGTTTCTTTATGGGAATACCTGAGGCTTCTGAGTTGGTTATACAAGCTTCATCTATGGCGAAGGGAGGTGATGTTTTTGTATTAGATATGGGAGACCAGGTAAAAATTCTTGATCTAGTTAAAAAATTGATTCGGTTTTCGGGGAAAGTTGTCGAAACTGAGCAGAATAAACATTTAAATCCCATCAAAATTATTTATACAGGGCTTAGGCCAGGAGAAAAACTATATGAAGAGTTGTTGATATCGGGTGAATTTAAAAAGACGTCGCATCCTAAAATAATGCAGTTGAAAGAGCCATGCCCCGATGATCGCAATCATGAACAGTTTTTGGAAAACCTTAATGATGTACTAAAGGTTAGAGATATTAGTGCACTGAAATTGTTGTTGTCGAAAAACAACTTAGGTTACGTGAGTCAAAATGACTCGCAAATTGTTCAGACTAAAAACGAAAAGTCTTTTCAAGCGCTTGGTTCTAAAGACTTATTAGAGGCTACGGAAAAAAAATCAGTGGCAGGTGATACAGGGCTTGAGGATTCACGGGCTGAATGTGAAAGTGCTTTGCAGTCTAAAAGTTTTCCACCTAAATCTGTTCTCGGACTAAAGCAAAAATATTTAATTAATGTCCTACACAAGTATTTTTTGTTGTCCCGAGGTTTAACGATGGGTGTACGTTGTGCGGTATTCAATGATAAAGAAGAAGTACTGTTAGTCAAACATACATATATAGAAGGCTGGCATCTTCCTGGAGGAGGTATAGATATTGATGAATCTGCGGAGGAAGCAGTTTTTCGTGAGGTGCGCGAAGAAACGTCAATTATGCTAAGGGAAAAGCCGAAATTATTAGGTGTTTATCATTCCAAACATGTTAGTAAGCGCGATCATGTAGTGCTTTTCATAGCTGACAAATACTCTAAGGACGAGTCTGTGGATAGTTCATTTGAGATTAGCGCTTCCAAATTTATACCCATAAATAGCCTTCCTGATGATTTAGAAGCTTCATCAAGGTATTGGTTAACTGAGGCCCTTTCAAGAAGAGGTAATAAAACCGATAAGGCCTTAATTTGTTAATATGATAAAGCATATTCTTTTTTCCACCTTAGTAATAAACCTAGGTTTATTGCTGGGTAGGCTTTCTGGCTTTATTAGAGAGTCCTTTGTTGCTGCCACTTTTGGTGTTAGCTCTCAAGCTGATGTTACTTTGCTCATGCTAACTGTGCCCGACTTGCTAGTTAATATTTTGGTTGGTGGAGCTATGGGTGCCGTATTAATTCCCGAATTTAAAGCGAAACCCGACTTTGCAAGAAAGCTACTTTTTCAGGCGGCAGTGTTTTTTGGAGTAATTTTTACATTGGTATCTGCGTTTTTATACTTGAATTCCGTCCTACTTGTTGAAGTGTTTGCTCCAGGATTTGAGGGTGAAAAAAAAATAAAAGCATCCACCAGTTTAAGTTGGGTAATATGGCTTGTTCCACTAACAGTATTGGCTGGAATCACGACAGCCTTCTTACACTCCAAGGAAAAGTTTGCTATTGCTTCATTAGGTACCTTAATAATGAATTCCTCAATTATATCAGGTCTTTTGCTTGTTCAATTTGGACTTGGCTCTGTTTATTGGGTGGCCTTGTTTGTTTTGTTAGGCGGTTTTTTAAGGTTGTCTAGTCAGATTGTTTTCGTTGGATTAAAGTGGGCTCCTATTAGCTCATTTGATTCAATTTTATTGTCCAGAAAAATCGTATACCGATATGTTGGAGCTATCTTCTCAGGAAGTATTTTGCTTATTATCCCAGTTTTAGTAAGAGCATTTTCCTCGTTTTTCGGTGAGGGTAGTTTGGCTGTTATGAACTATTCAAGTAGGCTAATTGAATTTCCGCTTGCTATTGCAATAACAGTCTTATCAGTTAGTTTATTCCCAAAATTGTCAGAAAGTTTTTTATATAATCGTAATCTTTACAAAACCTTGGTTGGCTATGGCTCTCAAGCAATATTAGGAATATCTCTTCTAATAATGATTACTTTGCTTACACTTAGTAGTAATTACATTGATGTTATTTTTAATTATGGAAATATGAAAGACGAGGACCTTCTTGCCATTAAGCAAGTTATTTCTATTGGCCTGTTTGCTCTTCCTTTGCAGGGTATGGCTGTATTTTTGTCAGCGGTGTTTTACTCGCAAAAAAATACGAAAACACCATTAATAATAAATTTTTTAGGTCTGGTAGTATTTTATTTAACATATACAAGCAACGCGTTTGGCTTTGAACTTAGTTCAATAATGATGAGTATGGTTTGCGGGTACGGATTTATATTTTTGTTGCAGATATTTTTGGTCAAAATAGACGGAGAAGGTATTTTTCATCTAATTCTTAAAAGTGAATTTTTAACTGGCTTGGTTTTTTCGTCAATTTTGCTTTATCTCTTAATTTCGATTTTAGATACTGCGAATTTTGATCCCCTTCTTACTATTCTACTGGCTATTTTAATTGGATTGCTGTCACTGTTTTCTCTTGCTATGTTCAATTGCGATTTCAGATTAATGATCAAAAAAAGGGTGCCACTCAATTGAAGTTTATGTTGATTACAAACAGTCCAGAATTGGCGAATTATGCAGAGGATTGCGGTGTCGCCCGAATATTTATTGATTTAGAAGTTAATGGTAAAAAAGAACGCCAAGGTCATTTGGATACCTTGATAAGCCAGCATTCAATCAAGGATATTTCCTTGGTAAAAAAAAGTATTAAAAAGGCAGAGTTATTGGTGCGATTAAATCCACTACATGAACATACGCAGATTGAACTTGACCAAGTTATTGAGTCGGGTGCAGATTTAGTTATGTTGCCTATGTTTAAGACTGCTGCTGACTTGAAGTTATTTTCTAACATGGTTGCGGGTCGAGCTGGAATTGTTCCCCTTGTGGAGACATATAGCGCACTTAAAGATATGAGTAATATTGTTGATGTGACAGGATTGTCAGAAATTTATATAGGTTTGAATGATCTGCATCTTGATATGGGCTTAAGTTTTATGTTTGAACCGCTTGCCAATGGATTGATAGATACTGCAACAGATATAATAAAACGCGCTAATTTGCCATTTGGATTTGGTGGTGTAGCCCGCGTAGGTGAGGGGGATATTCCGGGTGAATTGGTTTTGGCTGAACATGTTCGCCTTGGTTCAAATTCAGTTATTCTTTCTCGAACATTTCATAAAAGTGGAAGTGGATTGCTTTCTTTTAGGCAAAATACTGACCTCGAAGGTGAAATTAATAAATTATTTCTCACGTTAAAATCTTTGAGACATAGAGGCACAAAACAGGTTGAATCAGATCGTAAGGTTTTAATTGAGAGAGTTTTAAAGGTTGTAAAACTTAAACATCAGATTGTCTGATTAAGCGTTAGGAGTTGCTAGTATGAGTGGAAAATATATGCCCTTTCATGAATTGTTACATGAGGAGCATTTGCTTAATTATTTTGGCTATCAGGTCTTTAGGCATGGCAACATGGAGAGCTTTTATGATTTAAAAGAAAAGTTTACCAACCATCTTAAAGACAAGCTAATTAGCTTTTCGGGTGATACGAAAGTAGGAGATTCATTTAAAATAGAAAAGTATCACAAAGTAATTAATGAAAATAATATTGATCATGATGCATTTATTAAAAAATATGGCCGTGACCTAGATATAGGGATTGAAACGCATCCTTTCTTATTAGAGCTAATTGAGATTGCGGAAAAAAGCACAAAACAGAATCTTAGAATTTTTCGTAATAATATTGAATTTAGGGTAGTAAGGCCTGGAAGTAATGATAACAACCCAATGCATCGAGACCATTGGTTTCCCTATTTCACACCTTTATTAAATATCTACTTGCCTCTTTCTGGGAGTTATTTTAACTCTTCTTTAGCTGTAGTTCCTTTTTCCCATAAATGGACTGATCAAGAGATTGTTCCAACACTTTCCTATGACGATATATTGACAGGGAAAAAAACCTTGAAAGAAAATGGGGTGGAAACTTCTGTTCCAAAAATTAAAGAAACTTCCAAAGACATAGTTATGCATAGACCGGATGTGCTTGAGGGTGATTTTATGCTTTTCTCTCCCATGTCGGTGCATGGAGGAGGTAACAATGAAGGATTTGACACAAGATTTTCTTTCGAAATTCGCTTGGAAATAGTCCCATGGGATTGATTCAAATTAGACTTAAAAGTGCACTTGATCGAGTAGTAGCCTTTTTTGGATTAGGTATACTTTTTCCTGTAATTGTAATAATAGGATTTTTTGTCAAAGTAGGTTCACCTGGACCTGTTTTTTTTAAACAAAAAAGAGTTGGAAAATCTGAAATTTTTTTCGAAATATATAAATTTAGAAGTATGTATCTAGCAGAATCTCATACTGGGGATGTTTCAGAAGGGATGTCAGCTGAAGAGGCTAGATCTAAATATCAAACAACTGTTAAAAACGATCCACGGATTACCCCGATAGGCAAATTTATTAGAAAATATTATTTAGATGAATTGCCGCAATTGATTAACGTACTTAAGGGGGAAATGAGTCTTGTAGGGCCCAGACCTTACACGCCTTCGGAGATAGTAGATTACAAACCTTCACATTGGAAACAGCGACATCTTGTAAAGCCTGGTATCACTGGGCTCAGTCAACTATTCCTTAAAGGGAGAAATGGAAAACAGTATTCTCGTATTTGTTTAGATTTAGCTTATGTAAAAAATCAGAGTTTTTTACTCGATATGTATATCTTTTTTTATACATTTATTAAGTTAATTAAAGGGAGTAGTTTTTAACCTTCCAGTTTTAAGGATTAGAAATGTGCGGAATATATGGTTATTTTGATTGTGGTAAGAATACTATTTCAACCACAGTACTTGATCAAATGGGTGATGTTATTGAGCATCGTGGACCCGATGGGCGTGGTCAATATTATGATACAGAAGCAAGAGTCGCGCTAGGCAATCAAAGACTAGCTATTTTAGACGTCGAGCATGGCCAGCAACCCTTTTTGTCAGATGATAAGAATATCGTAGTTGTTCAGAATGGAGAGATTTTTAACCATATCGAAGTCGCTAAAGAATTATCTGCTGACGGTTATCATTGTAAAACAAGTTGTGATACTGAGGTAATCCTCAGACTTTATGAAAGAGACGGAATTGAGGGATTGCCGATACTAAATGGTATGTTTGCAATCGCTATTTATGATAAAAATATTGACGCTCTTTTCTTAATAAGGGATCGGGTTGGAGAAAAACCACTACATTTCTCTCATGCAAATGGATTACTCCTTTTTTCCTCTGAAATTAAGTCAATACTCCAAGCAATAAATAAAAAAACCCCCAATCTTGAGGCAATTAATCAATTTTTGACTTTTAATTATGTGCCGCCACCCTTGACGATGTTTGAGGGAATCTTTCATGTAATGCCAGGAACTTATTTGAAAATTACTAAGGATAGCATTGAAGAATTTACTTGGTATGACCTATCAAAGATCGAGATCAATGAGCAGTCAGAGTCAAAATGGATTGAAGATTTTAATTCTGTGCTAGATGACGCTGTACGTATTCGTTTAAGATCAGATGTTCCATTCGGAGCCTTTCTTTCAGGTGGCGTAGATTCAAGCTCTGTTGTTGGATTGATGAGCAAGCATCTTCCTATGCCAGTGAATACTTTTTGTATCGGTTTCAACGATCAAAAATATGACGAATCTCCTTTTGCTGCTGCTGCTGCAAAAAGATTTAACACATGTCATATGATGGAAAAAGTTGAAGAAAATATGACCAGTCTTTGGCCAACGGCCACATACCATTGTGATCAACCTCATGGTGATGTCTCTTTTTTGCCGACCTTCAAAGTCGCACAGCTTGCGGCTAAAAAAGTCAAGATGGTGTTGACTGGAGATGGAGCAGATGAGCTTTTCGCTGGGTATGATAAGTATAGAGATTTTTTTGGTGAAGATACCGATATGCTTTCAGACTATGATTTTCAGGTTAGATATCTTGATAATATTTCGTTGTTCAATGAAGATTCTAAAAGTAAATTACTATCGAAAAAGTCTAAGAAAAGAATAAAGGATTTGAGCGTTTTTAATGTTGTAAAACCCCTCTTTGATAAATCTAAAAGTATGGATCGCATAAATCAAGCACTTTACATTGATTCTATGCTCCTTCTTCCGGGAAATAATCTTGTAAAGCCTGATAGGATGGGTATGGCAGTTTCGATTGAAAATAGAGCCCCATTCCTAGATTACCGTATGTTATCTCTTGCATTCTCTATGCCTGGAAATTTGAAATTAAAAAATGGGACAACTAAGTATTTGTACAAAAAAGCAGTAACTCCCCTGATAGGTGAAAATTTGTCCTACAGGAAAAAACAAATGTTTACAGTACCAATTGGCGAATGGTTTAAAACTGATTTGGCAGAAATGTGTAAAGATTTGCTACTTTCAAAAAAGACAAAACAAAGAGGAATTTTTAATTATGAGTATGTGGCTAGTATTTTAGAGTCTCATCAAAACGGAAATGAAAACAATACTCGTGAAATTAGAGCATTGATGGCTATAGAAATATGGTTTAGGGAGTTTTTTGATAAATGACTTTATTAAAAACCCCTTACTTATCGTTTTGAAATTATGTAAATTTCTTAAAGCATTAGAACTTTCCAATTGAAACCTAATAATGGGCTTATGAAATTATCTAGGCAATCGTCTTCTCTTTTTATTATCAACTTTGCATATATTTCATCAATTATCTATGTGCCAATAATTATTGCGAATAATGCAGTAACAAATAAAATACTGCCTTTTGCTTCCTTATGTTGCCTTCTTATAGTATCGGGAAATGAAATTAAGTCCACGCATTTAATGAAGTTTCCAGTCGTTTTTTTGTTAGCACTATCTTCAATTTTAAGCGTTGGTGGTTATATATCTTTAGCTTACACTCTGGTTTTTATATCTCTGATCGCTTTTGTATTTCCCTATTATACATTGTTATCTTTATACGGAGAGGGATTTCTCAATAGGCATCTTAAATTTATAATTACAGTTTCTGTGATTTCCGTAATTATGGGTTGGATAGAGTTTTTATACCCATCTGTTATAGGTGAAGTATTTTTTTTGAGAGGCTCTATATATTTACACAAAGGCCAGGTATCTTCACTTTTTTCAAATCCCAATGTATTTGGATTGATGATGGCATTTTCATTTCAAATTGCCATGCTACTTTATAAAAATATTTTAGCCGTTATAATTTTCTTCGCCATTTTTGTATCAGGAACTCTATTATCTGAATCACGCATGGCGATTTCTATTATTTGTATAATGTTATTTTTGAAAATAATCCCTATAAATAAAATCTCTCAAAAATTGACAGTATTAATAATTACTCTTTTGGCACTTTTCATGTCATTTAATTTTAATTTGGTCTTTGATCTCATTAATTTAAATTTAAGAGATGAGATATGGCAGGGAGCGATAGGTGCATTTTACTCTCACCCTCTGTTCGGCATTGGTTTAGGTCAGTTTCAAGAAGATATATCAATATATGCCAGTGGCTATTCAGAACAGTCGGCAAATAACCTATTCATTGGATTACTTTCTGAGCTTGGCATAATTGGATTCCTTCTATTTAATTATTTTTGGTTAAAACCGATCCTTTCACACAAAAAACAAGAAAACAAACATTTATGGTATCAATCTTCTACTATTCTGCTGTTCCTTATTGTGAGTCAGTTTAGTGAATATATGCTTCTTTATGTGGGACCATATGTTTTACTCATAGTTTTATTTATAGCTGTAGTTCGATGGAGTAGTAAATGAAGAAAATCCTTTTTGTTAGTTATGGGGGTGGTCACGTCAAATCACTTCTACCAGTAGCAGAAAAAATGCAAGACATGAATTGTGAAGTCGCTTTTTTAGCGCTCACAACTGCTATTAATAACTTACGAAAAAGTGATGTCAGACATTACACTTATGCAGATTTTTTTGATACCCCGGAAGTGCAAGAAATAGGTAAACGATTGGCTGGTTCGATCGATGCTAATATACTTCCAATATATGATACTTCAGTTTATTTGGGTCAAAATTATCTCGATCTGGTTTCAGAACACGGAGATAAAGCTGCCAAAAAACTTTATGAACAATCAGGAAGGCTTATATTTCACCCTCTCGAAAGTATGACCAGAGTTTTATTAAAACTTCAACCAGATGTTGTTGTTTCAACGAGCTCTCCTAGAAGTGAAAAAGCAATAATTTATGCTGCTGGACAACTTGGCATTAAGAGTGTAGTTCTCAGTGATTTATTTGTTGAAAGGCCATTATCATGGTTTATTGATAAAAGTTTTTCTTCGAAAATTTGTGTTCCATCTAGCTTTGCGCGAGATGTATTAATTGAAAATGGTAGGCCACACAGCGATGTTGTGATAACTGGGAATCCGGCTTTTGATACTTTAGTTTCTGCCTCACAAGCCCAAAAAAAACACAAAAAACTTTCTTATAGAGTACTTTGGGCCTCCCAACCAGAGCCAGAATACTTTGCTGAAAATGATACTTATGGCGACCCACTACTTCCTAGTAAGATTGAATCAGAGCTAATTAAAATATTTGATGCTAGAAGGAATTGGAAATTAGTGATTCGAAACCATCCAAATGAAATGCCAAGGCAATACCCGGAATTTATTGAATCAAGCAGTAATGATGAAAAGCTATCAGATTTATTGCCTACTATTGATTTGGTTGTAACTTGCACGTCCATTGTTGGGTTTGAGGCTCTAATACTAGGAAAAGGTTTCATTACAATTGATAAGTCTGTTTTAACTCCGATGCTTCCATTCTCAAAATATGGATACTCCAAAGGTATTGATTCTATCGATTCTATTGAGGATCATTTGATTGACTTTTATTCAAACAATAAAGATACAAATACGCCATACAATATAGAAAATGCAACTGATAATGTTTGCAATGTGATTTTAGACTTGATGATGTACTAAAATACGGTTTTATTGGTGTATTTCCAACTTGTAGTGTTATTCAAAGATATGGAGAATTTATGAAATTTAAAAAAATCGAACTTCTGAACGAATCACCATTTGTCTTGTTTGGTGGCATTAATGTTTTGGAGAGCGAAGAACTTACATTGTCTGTTTGTGAGAAATTTATTAGAGAAACTCAAAATTTAAAAATTCCATTTGTGTTTAAAGCATCTTTTGATAAGGCGAATAGGTCATCAATAAATTCATACAGAGGTGTGGGTCTCGAGCAGGGTTTAAAGATATTTTCTGCCGTAAAAGAAGAATTTGGTGTCCCAATAATAACTGATGTTCATGAAATTGATCAGGTGGCACCTGTCGCTGAAATTGTAGATGTTTTACAAATTCCTGCCTTTTTAGCAAGACAAACTGACTTAGTCGTTGAAATTGCAAGGACTGACAAGCCAATAAATATTAAAAAGCCACAATTTATGAGTCCTGGCCAGATGAAAAATATTGTTGATAAATGTCTGGAAACTGGTAATTCTGATGTAATTTTATGTGAGCGCGGAAGCAGTTTTGGATACGATAACTTAGTAGTAGATATGCTTGGTTTTCAGGTTATGAAAGAAACTACTAATAATGCGCCAATAATTTTCGATGTAACACATAGTTTACAATGCAGAGATCCTGTGGGCGAAGCCTCAGGGGGGCGAAGAAATCAACTTGTTGAGCTTGCTAGAGCAGGCATGGCGACAGGCTTGGCAGGGTTATTCTTGGAAGCACACCCTGATCCAAACAAAGCACGTTGTGATGGTCCCAGTGCTTTACCACTGCACCAGCTTGGACCTTTTCTTGAGCAAGTCAAAGCTATCGACGACACTGTCAAATCATTACCTAGATTAGAAATTGTCTGATGGTCAATACTGATCAAATTCGTTTGGTACTATTTGATGTTGACGGTGTTTTGACTGATGGTTCTCTTTTTATTGGCCCCGATGGAGAGGTCTGCAAGCCTTTTAACGCGAGGGATGGCGTTGCGGTTTCGTTACTTCAAAAACATGAAATTATGGTTGGCATCATATCTGGAAAAGCAAGCAAAGCATTGGACTATAGAATCAAACAGTTAAATTTTGACTTTGCAGTCACCGGATGTAACGACAAGTTAAATGCACTAAATGAAATAATAAAATCTTCAAGCCTCAATCTGAGTCAAATTGCGTTCGTTGGCGATGATATTATTGATGTGCCGATCATGAAAAAGGTGGCACTAGGTATTGCTCCCTCTGATGCACATCAGTTAGTGATTGATTGCGCCAATTACGTAACGCAATCAAAAGGTGGTAATGGAGTAGCGAGAGAAGCTGCTGAGTTTATTTTGAATAATGCCGGCCTTTCAATAGAAAAAATGTATTTGGGATTGGTTGGTGACATTACACAGTAGAAAATTAAAAGTAGTTATTCCTGCGCGTTATAACTCCAGCAGATTGCGTGGTAAGCCGCTAATTGATCTATGCGGCAAGCCAATGATAATTCGTGTTGCAGATCGTGTTCGATGCGCGTTGCCCTCGATCGATATCTGGATTGCTACTGATGATGATCGAATAAAAAGGACTGTTGAGCATTTTGGTTACAGCTCTCTAATAACATCTACAAGGCATGAAAGTGGCTCGGATCGAATTGCGGAGGTTGCAAACAAACTTGAGTGGCCAGATGACTCGATTATCATCAATGTTCAAGGAGACGAGCCTTTAATTGATACCGAATTGCTAAAAGCCTTCACTATATTTTGCTTTGCCAATGAAGCGTTTGAAATGGCTAGCGTCATGGTGCCAATGGATTCTGTTAGTAATATTAATGATCCAAATGTAGTTAAAGTCCTAGTTAACAAGAATAGAGAGGCAATTACATTTTCTCGTTCGCCGATTCCGTTTTTTAGAGATCTTTCTCCAACGGAATGGCCTGTCGAATGTTATAATCGACATGTTGGTATTTATGCATACCGAGGGAGTGTTCTTAAAAAATTGGCATCAACATCACAGTGCGACATTGAAAAATTAGAAAAGCTCGAACAGTTACGCGCTGTTTGGCTTGGTTATTCTATAAGTATGATGTCATGGCAAGCATCATTGGATGGGGGCGTTGATACAGCGGATGATGTCGAGCGAGTTAAAAAAATTATAAAGAAAAAAGGTGATAAATAAGGTTTATGTCATTTCATGAGATTGCAAAAGAAGTATTTGAAATAGAGTCTAAAGCTGTATTGGATTTATCTGATAATCTAGACGATGATTTCTCTGCGGCTATCGATTCTATTTTAGCCTCTAAGGGTCGCTTGATTATTTGTGGGATGGGTAAATCAGGAATAATTGGTAAGAAAATCGCGGCAACTTTAGCTAGCACTGGCACCCCTTGTTTCTTTATGCACCCTGGTGAGGCTTACCATGGTGATTTAGGTATGGTGACTCCTGAAGATGTTTTCCTTGCTTTATCTAATTCAGGCGAAACTGACGAGGTTATTAAGTTAATACCCTTTCTAAAGGATAATAAAAACATTTTAATATCAATGACAGGTAATCCAGATTCGACACTGGCAATTTCCTCCAAGTTTCATTTAAACATTGCAGTAGAAAAAGAAGCATGTCCACTTCAGTTGGCTCCAACGGCCTCTACGACAGCTACGTTAGCAATGGGAGACGCAATGGCAGTTACCCTCATGAAAGCTAGAAATTTTCTGCCTGAAAATTTTGCTAGATTCCACCCAGGTGGATCACTTGGTAGGCGACTATTAAGCCGTGTAGAAAATGAAATGGTAACTGATAACTTACCATTTGTAGATGGTGATGCGGGCATTCTGGATTTGATAGAAACAATTAGTCAAGGATCTCTTGGAATATGTATTGTTAATGGGGAGGAAATTGGCATTGTCACTGATGGTGATATTCGAAGAGCGTTAGGAACCTATGGAGATTCAATTTTTTCGATTTCTGCATCGAATATTATGACTCACAATCCATGTTCTGTTGAAAAAGGAACAAGAATGGAGGATGCTCTCCTGTTAATGGATTCACGTCAAATTACGACACTCATAATCAAAGATAATGATTGTGTGGTAGGGGTTCTGAAAAAGTAGATTAAATTCTATCCTTTTATTTTAAATGTAACTGACTTTAGAAACACCAAATTCTTGTATACTTCATCGCCGTTGAATCCGACTGCCATCCCCCTCTAATTATAATCTTCTCAAGCGATTCGCCTTGCTCTAGCAGATCAAGTGTTGCACCTACCCTAAATGAATGACCGCTGAGCGTTTGTTGGTTTGATCCAGATTTTAACCCCTCCTGTAGTGTCTTTAAAATAGTACTAATACTCGCTGGGTTTAGGCTACCGCCAATATGTCCATGTTTGTTAATGGATCTTAGAATATAGCCTTGGTTTCCTGCTATCCCTTTCCATTGATTTAATAGGCCAAGCAACTCTTCGCTGATAGGAAGCACTTTACCCGTTCCATATTGGTCGGTCTTTGAGAAGTTGAGTCTGATAATTGGTTTGCCATTGGGTGCACAATCTATATTTTCAAATTTTAAAGGCACAGAGTTCGGATCGTCTTCGCATGGTTTCGTAGCCCAGTCGCAGGAGCACGTGGTTTCTTATTCCCATTGTGCTGTTGTCGCAGTTGTTGAGTAGCTGATTCAATAATATTTTAGTCAATGGTGTTGCCTGTTCTTGAGCTCGTCCTATTTTGCGGTGCATGCGCTTTAGGGCGAGTATCACTTCTGGTTATTTTGTAGGGTCATGATTTTTGGAAAGTTTGAGTGCGGTGCCTAGGCTATTGATTCGCCTCTGGATAGTGGCACTTTTGTTGGTTTGGCTTAGATAATCAATGTACATTGCCACGGTCTCTGCGGTAGCAGGGATTGGCTCTAGGTTATTTTGTAGACACCAGTTTTGGTACTGGGCAAAGTCTGATCTACAGGCCCTGATGGTATTTTTGGCAAAGGCGCCATCAAATTTGGCGAATATATGGTCAATCATGTTATTCTGCGAATATGGATAATAAAAATCCTTATAATCGAATAAAATAATCCATAAATGGATAATAAACGGTTTCTTCTGAACAAATCAGGGCCTCTCGTACACTTTTAGGTTGGAGTGCAGCTGAGCTTGCGAAACGAAGTAATGTTGGTGCGACAACCCTGCGTCGTTATGAGATGGTTGGTGGTGTTCCGAGTGCAAACTTGTCAGTTTTGTTGAAGTTTAAATCTACGTTAGAAAATGCGGGCATCCAATTCGCCGGTGACCCTCTGGTCAATCCCGGCGTTACCCTTAACTTCAAGGGGTAGGGGATATCTCTGTGGCAGATCATAAAAAAACTCCCTCAATCTGCTAGCTACAGCAATCTTCCTGAATACAAAGACCATGTAGATCAAATCCTTAACAGCTACGACTTGCCCGAGGGTGTGTTGGGTGAGTTGGTGCGCCAGTTGGCGGATGCGATGTGGTGGGTTAAGACCTATCAGAAGGACAAGGACCACCTGATTGTGATGAAGATGGTAATGCTTATTAAGAGCCGAAGTGATCTGGGTATGGATGCAGAGGAAAAAGCGCTTCGGTTTTTTGACTGCCTGTTAGGTTCTTGGTCGGGTCAGGTATTAGATCCTGATGATCAAGCATTCTTGGATAGTGCAATGCGATCAAAGTGCCATAACATGGCATCGCTTAGGGCGGATGCAGTTAGGCGGTCAATCAAGGAGCTTGAGGTGATTGATCGGTTAATTGAGTGGCAGTTTAAGAATATGCGCCTGTTGATGCAGTCCTATGAGTCGTTCCGGTTCGCTCCGCAGCTGCTTAAGAAGATAGACCTTGAGATCAGGCAGCTAGAGCAGGGTATCGAGAAGGCTATTGAAGATCAGCGTCGAGAAGTTAGTCGCCAATAGGGCGAACGCGCAAAAATCCTCTGGCCCTCAAAGCAACGAGGGTAAGTTGCGCAGTGCTAGGAATGCTCTAAAGCACGGCCTAGGTGCTAAATCCTCAAATTCCTCTCAAAATCCTCCCTTGCTAAATCATTTCCCCGAACTTGAATCCTATCAACAAGAGTCAACTAACCTTGGTTACTCTGATGCGCAATCACAGGGGATTATTGAGGCGCTATTGACTGCGCGTCAGGTTATTGATGCAAAGCACAGCGCCTATACAGCCAGGTTAGGTGAAGACCGTCTGGGTGATATGACACCCGATGCGGTGGCAGGCTTTGTGCGTGAGATGGAGGACCCGCTATTAACGGTAACCCCTATGGAAAGGGCCAGAGTAGTGGCTTTGTTATTCAAGCAGGTGCAGAAGGATAATGACCTTCCGGGTCTGCTGTTTGAGAAGTTCGAGGCGCATCGTAAATTAATGCGCAATGAACAGCGTGCCTTTAATCAGCTGCGCAAGAAGAGTCCGGTTAAAAAGTAACAAAACGAAGCCAAAGGCTTTGGGATGCGATAAATAGTTTTATCGCCAATTACGCGGACGGGCATGTGCCTTGCACAACTATTACGATTTCAGATGTGATCGTAAACAACTATTTCCTGCCTTAGTCTCAATCTTAATTGCACTACTGACACCGCTGTTAGATACTGCGCCTCCCGCGGCAAAACTGCCTCGGGATCGGTGCTCCATTCTCGTTGTCAAAACAACCCGAAATATGCACACAGCACTTTTTTTAAATTAATTGAAAAAAGGGCTTGCACGGCTCAGATTGCTATGTAGAATGCGCACCTCGCTTCGGGGGTAACCCAAAGCAGCAAAGCCAGCCCAAGCGGCGGTTTGACCCTTAAAAACAAGATAAAGACAGATGTGTGGGCACTTGTTGGAATGGTTGTTAAGTAACTATTCAGATACAACAAGTGACCAACAGTTCATTACAGAACTTTTGATTTCGAAATTGTATCTGAGCTGAGATTTGGTAGGTAAAGCAAGCTTTGCGTAACTTACCCCTCTTGCTTCGGCAGAGGTAAAAGATTCTTCAACTGAAGAGTTTGATCATGGCTCAGATTGAACGCTGGCGGCAGGCCTAAGACATGCAAGTCGAGCGAGGAAGCCCTTCGGGGTGAGTACAGCGGCGGACGGGTGAGTAACGCGTAGGAATCTACCCAGTAGTGGGGGACAACTAGTGGAAACGCTAGCTAATACCGCATACGCCCTAAGGGGGAAAGCGGGGGATCTTCGGACCTCGTGCTATTGGATGAGCCTGCGTAAGATTAGCTTGTTGGTGAGGTAATGGCTCACCAAGGCGACGATCTTTAGCTGGTCTGAGAGGATGATCAGCCACACCGGGACTGAGACACGGCCCGGACTCCTACGGGAGGCAGCAGTCGGGAATATTGCGCAATGGGGGAAACCCTGACGCAGCCATGCCGCGTGTGTGAAGAAGGCCCTAGGGTTGTAAAGCACTTTCAATTGGGAGGAAAAGCTAATGGTTAATAACCATTAGCCCTGACGTTACCTTTAGAAGAAGCACCGGCTAACTCCGTGCCAGCAGCCGCGGTAATACGGAGGGTGCAAGCGTTAATCGGAATTACTGGGCGTAAAGCGCGCGTAGGCGGTTTTTTAAGTCGGATGTGAAAGCCCCGGGCTCAACCTGGGAACTGCATCCGATACTGGATCACTAGAATGCGGGAGAGGGAGGTAGAATTCCATGTGTAGCAGTGAAATGCGTAGATATATGGAGGAATACCAGTGGCGAAGGCGGCCTCCTGGCTCGACATTGACGCTGAGGTGCGAAAGCGTGGGGAGCAAACGGGATTAGATACCCCGGTAGTCCACGCCGTAAACGATGTCTACTAGCTGTAGGGGTACTTGAGACCTTTGTAGCGCAGCTAACGCAATAAGTAGACCGCCTGGGGAGTACGGCCGCAAGGTTAAAACTCAAATGAATTGACGGGGGCCCGCACAAGCAGTGGAGCATGTGGTTTAATTCGATGCAACGCGAAGAACCTTACCAGGCCTTGACATCCCCGGAACTTTCTAGAGATAGATTGGTGCCTTCGGGAACCGGGTGACAGGTGCTGCATGGCTGTCGTCAGCTCGTGTCGTGAGATGTTGGGTTAAGTCCCGTAACGAGCGCAACCCTTGTCCTTAGTTGCCAGCACGTAATGGTGGGAACTCTAAGGAGACTGCCGGTGACAAACCGGAGGAAGGTGGGGACGACGTCAAGTCATCATGGCCCTTACGGCCTGGGCTACACACGTGCTACAATGGCTAGGACAGACGGCTGCAAACCAGCGATGGGGAGCTAATCCGACAAACCTAGTCGTAGTCCGGATTGGAGTCTGCAACTCGACTCCATGAAGTCGGAATTGCTAGTAATCGCGAATCAGAATGTCGCGGTGAATACGTTCCCGGGCCTTGTACACACCGCCCGTCACACCATGGGAGTGGGTTGCTCCAGAAGTGGTTAGTCTAACCTTCGGGAGGACGATCACCACGGAGTGATTCATGACTGGGGTGAAGTCGTAACAAGGTAGCCCTAGGGGAACCTGGGGCTGGATCACCTCCTTAAACGAACTAACACCATCCTTCAAGTGTTCACACATTTGTCTTTATCTCTACGTTGTTGCGACGTTACTTTCGGGTGCACCTTATAGGCCTGTAGCTCAGTTGGTTAGAGCGCACCCCTGATAAGGGTGAGGTCGGCAGTTCAAATCTGCCCAGGCCTACCATTCCTAAAAATGGGGCTATAGCTCAGCTGGGAGAGCGCTTGATTTGCATTCAAGAGGTCCGCGGTTCGATCCCGCGTAGCTCCACCACTTATCGTATGTCGCAGCGAAATTAGTCAAGAGCACACAAGTCGTGTGTTGTTGACTGGTTTCGGCAACCAGTTGTTCTTTAACAAGGTAAATTAAGCTGAGTCTTTGAATTAGAAATCAGCATTTGAGTTCGCTCAAGTGATGAGGATAATTCTTAGATAAAAGTTTTCAGGCACGGTTTTCAATTCCCGTGCCTGTAAATCGAGTTTTTAAAATATACATACTGTGACTTAAGCGTCACAACATCCGGCGCGTTGATGCATTAACCTTTGCATCAGCGTTCATAAGTACCTGGCCTACGCACAAGGGGGTCGGGGAAATGTCTTCTTGAGCTCTTCGGAGCGATATCCTCGGATATCACAGATAACTTCGGTTATATGGTCAAGTGACTAAGCGCATACGGTGGATGCCTTGGCAGTCAGAGGCGATGAAGGACGTTGTAGCCTGCGTTAAGCTTCGGGGAGTCGGCAAACAGACTTTGATCCGGAGATTTCCGAATGGGGAAACCCACCCTTTACGGGTATCTTATACTGAATACATAGGTATAAGAGGCGAACCCGGGGAACTGAAACATCTAAGTACCCGGAGGAAAAGAAATCAATTGAGATTCCCACAGTAGCGGCGAGCGACCTGGGATCAGCCCTAAAGAACTTGGTGTGATAGCGGAACGGTCTGGAAAGTCCGGCAATAGAGGGTGATAGCCCCGTACGCGAAATCTATCCTTGTTTTATTCGAGTAGGTCGGGACACGTGTTATCTTGACTGAACATGGGGGGACCATCCTCCAAGGCTAAATACTACTGACTGACCGATAGTGAACCAGTACCGTGAGGGAAAGGCGAAAAGAACCCCGGAGAGGGGAGTGAAATAGAACCTGAAACCGTATGCGTACAAGCAGTGGGAGCACCTTCGTGGTGTGACTGCGTACCTTTTGTATAATGGGTCAGCGACTTATTGTCTGTAGCAAGCTTAACCGTGTAGGGGAGGCGTAGGGAAACCGAGTCTTAATAGGGCGCATAGTTGCAGGCAATAGACCCGAAACCGGGCGATCTATCCATGGCCAGGTTGAAGGTGCCGTAACAGGCACTGGAGGACCGAACCCACTAACGTTGAAAAGTTAGGGGATGAGCTGTGGATCGGAGTGAAAGGCTAATCAAGCTCGGAGATAGCTGGTTCTCCTCGAAATCTATTTAGGTAGAGCGTCGTGTCTTACCCTGGGGGGTAGAGCACTGTTTGGGCTAGGGGGTCATCCCGACTTACCAAACCCATGCAAACTCCGAATACCCAGGAGTACAATCACGGCAGACAGACAGCGGGTGCTAACGTCCGTTGTCAAGAGGGAAACAACCCAGACCGCCAGCTAAGGTCCCAAATACCAATTAAGTGGGAAACGATGTGGGAAGGCTTAGACAGCTAGGAGGTTGGCTTAGAAGCAGCCATCCTTTAAAGAAAGCGTAATAGCTCACTAGTCGAGTCGGCCTGCGCGGAAGATGTAACGGGGCTAAATTGGTAACCGAAGCTGCGGATGCATGCTTGCATGCATGGTAGAGGAGCGTTCTGTAAGCCGTTGAAGGTGAACCGAGAGGTTTGCTGGAGGTATCAGAAGTGCGAATGCTGACATGAGTAACGACAAAGGGGGTGAAAAACCCCCTCGCCGGAAGATCAAGGTTTCCTACGCAACGCTAATCGGCGTAGGGTGAGTCGGCCCCTAAGGCGAGGGAGAAATCCGTAGTCGATGGGAAACAGGTTAATATTCCTGTACTTCTTCTTACTGCGATGGAGGGACGGAGAAGGCTAGGCCAGCGCGGCGATGGTTGTCCGCGTTTAAGGTAGTAGGCTGGAATCTTAGGCAAATCCGGGATTCTAAGGCCGAGAACTGATGACGAGTCCTCTTTTGGACGAAGTGGTTGATGCCATGCTTCCAGGAAAAGCTTCTAAGCTTCAGGTAAGAAGGAACCGTACTGTAAACCGACACAGGTGATCAGGTAGAGAATACCAAGGCGCTTGAGAGAACTCGGGTGAAGGAACTAGGCAAAATGGTACCGTAACTTCGGGAGAAGGTACGCCGGTTTTGGTGATGGGACTTGCTCCCTAAGCTGAGGCTGGCCGAAGTGACCAGGTGGCTGCGACTGTTTATTAAAAACATAGCACTCTGCAAACACGTAAGTGGACGTATAGGGTGTGACGCCTGCCCGGTGCCGGAAGGTTAATTGATGGGGTTATCTTCGGAGAAGCTCTTGATCGAAGCCCCGGTAAACGGCGGCCGTAACTATAACGGTCCTAAGGTAGCGAAATTCCTTGTCGGGTAAGTTCCGACCTGCACGAATGGCGTAACGATGGCCACGCTGTCTCCACCCGAGACTCAGTGAAATTGAAATCGCTGTTAAGATGCAGTGTACCCGCGGCTAGACGGAAAGACCCCGTGAACCTTTACTATAGCTTCACACTGGACTTTGACTTTATTTGTGTAGGATAGCTGGGAGGCTTTGAACTATGGACGCCAGTTCATAGGGAGCCGACCTTGAAATACCAGCCTGGTAACGTTGAGGTTCTAACCTAGGTCCATTATCTGGATCGGGGACAGTGTGTGGTGGGTAGTTTGACTGGGGCGGTCTCCTCCCAAAGAGTAACGGAGGAGCACGAAGGTGCGCTAATCATGGTCGGAAATCATGAGGTTAGTGTAAAGGCACAAGCGCGCTTGACTGAGAGTCTGACAAGACGATCAGGTACGAAAGTAGGTCTTAGTGATCCGGTGGTTCTGTATGGAAGGGCCATCGCTCAACGGATAAAAGGTACTCCGGGGATAACAGGCTGATACCGCCCAAGAGTTCACATCGACGGCGGTGTTTGGCACCTCGATGTCGGCTCATCACATCCTGGGGCTGAAGCCGGTCCCAAGGGTATGGCTGTTCGCCATTTAAAGTGGTACGCGAGCTGGGTTTAGAACGTCGTGAGACAGTTCGGTCCCTATCTGCCGTGGGCGTTGGAGAATTGAGGGAAGCTGCTCCTAGTACGAGAGGACCGGAGTGGACGAACCCCTGGTGTTCCGGTTGTGTCGCCAGACGCATTGCCGGGTAGCTACGTTCGGACAGGATAACCGCTGAAAGCATCTAAGCGGGAAGCCCCTCCCAAGACTAGTTCTCCCTAACCCCCTTGAGGGTTCTTAAGAGCCGTCCAAGACTAGGACGTTGATAGGCTGGATGTGGAAGCGTTGTAAGGCGTTGAGCTAACCAGTACTAATTGCTCGTGCGGCTTGACCATATAATCCAAGTTGTTTTGTGTGCGCTGTATAAAGCACACGTAAGAAGACACTGGGTGTTGTGACAAGTCATTGTGTGTAGCAGGGTTTATCACCTGCGAAAGGCTCAGCTTAATTTACCTACCCTATTTAGATGGCCTTTGGGCTGCTTTGCAGAACATCTGTCATCTATGCCGATTTGCCTGGCGACAACAGAGCATTGGAACCACCTGACTCCATCCCGAACTCAGAAGTGAAACGATGCATCGCCGATGGTAGTGTGGGGTTTCCCCATGTGAGAGTAGGTCATCGCCAGGCTTCTAAATAAAAGAACCCAGCCAATCGGCTGGGTTTTTTTTGTGTAGGATTTAATGGATTGATGAATTCCTGCTTTCCCCGTGACGCATCGAAGCGGAGTATGTGAACCAAAAAGCAGTCGCTGACCCTCCTAGGCAGAGACCACCACGCCTGTACTGTAGGTGCGGCAGCGGGTGCGCCGGAGGCGTCACGTAGTGATTGACAGCAGCGCTTTGAACAGATTGAAGGTCATCGCCAGGCTTCTAAATAAGAGAACCTAGCCAATAGGCTGGTTTTTTTGTATAGGATTTTATGAATTACTGTTTTTCCCGTGATGGAACTATGCCTCAAAAAGCAGTCGCTGACGCCCCTAGGTAGAGACCAGCGCGTCTTCGCCGAAGGTGCGGCGGTGGGTGCGTTGGAGGCGTAATGTAGTGATTGAAAGTAGCCCTTTTAACACATTGTAGGTCATCTCCAGCCATCTAAATTACCAAGGGCTATCCGTGAGGGTGGCCCTTTTTTACTTATGGGTTGTTGGTTGCGGTTATCTGAGGTTCGCCATCAAAGAGTAGGATGAGGCCGGAAGCAACAAAGCCAATAGCTTGGTTAGGGCTGGAGGCTAGCGGCTGGCTCAAGAGCATTAACCGGCAGACGCACTAGCCTTCCCAGAAAGGGAAAAGTCGGCCATCCGGATGGCTTTTTCTATACGAGTGAAAACGAATTATGCGTCCCTTGTGAACTGTCGAACAGAAGTATGAGCGCCAAAAAGCAGTTGCTCGCGCCCACCTAAGCAAAGACTTCAGTGGTTGGAGCATGGCCGCCGCCGCGTGCTGCCCACGTCCTCAGGTTTCGGTAAGGAGCAGTTCAATCGTTGGGCTTATAAAGTCTCTTAGCTATTGTGAAAGGGATGCAAGGCAGTTGGTGAGCTTGGATTCTCAGCGTCCTAAGTTAGTCAGTCGTCAGTCTTCGGAGCGGCTAGTTAGTAAGCTCCGCGATGCGTAAATACCACTCGAATTGTTTTAAGCAGTATTCGCAGGTCAAGCTTGTGACTCCACTGGTGAATGTAGGTTACATCGAGTGACACGCGTTCATCGTAGTCCAGATCGTTGCGGCCAGAGACCTGCCATAGCCCGGTGATGCCCGGTCTTACCGTGAGATAATCGGATGCGTAATCCCCGTAGAGCCGCAGTTCTTCCTCAATCACTGGCCTTGGCCCAACGAGACTCATATCGCCTTTAAGCACATTGAAGAGCTGTGGAAGCTCATCCAGACTGGATTTTCGTAGTATCCGGCCTAAGCTCGTAACTCGGGGATCGGTCTTCAATTTAAAATGGGTTTCCCACTCGTGTTTTGCTTCTTCATCCTTCGACAGCAAATCTGAGAGTCGACGCGCTGCGTCCGTATGCATGGTTCGGAACTTGTAGCATTTAAATAGCGTGCCATTGCGGCCTACGCGGGTATGGGCAAAAACCGCGGATCCGCCACCCAGCTTTAGAACAACGACTAATAACGCAAGCACTGGGGCTAACGCCGCAATACCCGTGAGACTGACAACGACGTCTGCACCACGTTTTATCTTAGATGTCCCAACCAAACTCAAAACGACTCACCCACTTTCGTCCTGAGACTGAAAGTTCATTCTTGTTGCGCAATTGAAGCGAAGCATTATCACTCACAACTTGGGTTGTGACAATTGTGACGTTTTGGATCGCTGCATGCAGCACCACCAAACTTTGGTCGAGAGGGTAACAGCATTGTAGAACTAAGAAAACGGCTGACGCACGATGCGGTTGTATTCTGGCTACTCAGATAGCTGAGAGCCTGAGAGATATTATCTGTTACTGCAGAGGCATCTGTTTCAATTGGCTCGCAAAATGGGTGGAAGAACGGTCATTCCTAGGCGTTTTCGAACCATGGTAACTGTTGCGATATTTTGGATCGCAATGGCCAGCGCGGTAGCTATAGCTCCGCCCAAAACACCATAAACAGGTATCAAACAGGCGCACACAATAACGGCGATGGCTGCCCCGGTGTAGTAGGTGAACTTCAGCGCATCCTCATTGCCCGTGCTTACCAAGAGCATGTTGGCACTTCCGGTTGCGATGTTCACAACTTGTCCTAGCGTGATTATTTGAAGGAGTACTGCCGCTGGCGCGAAGTCAGGCCCAAAGCTAGACATTATTTGAGATGAGAAGACCAACATGAATAAAGCGACTGGCATGCCAACTATGAGCATGAGCTTAGTGGCGTCGATGGCGAGATTTTCTAACTCACTGAATTTCTTCTGCTCATACAGAGCCGAAAATTTGGGCGTTACGACCATATTTACAGCGAGTAAAATAAAGGGCGTTAGCATGGCGGTTCGCTGAGCTGTGGTGAGTAGCGCGACGTCTTGGGATGACAACCAGATACCACAGACAATTTGGCTGGATAGCAACATGATTTGCTGGGCGATTTGCCCTAACCATAGTGGTCGACTGCTATCCTTAAACTCTGGCCACGATATTTTATGACCTATTGCGTTGATGGGCCTCAAGTAACGAAACAGTGCTCCGCCTACCAGACCGGCCAGGAGCATGGAGCCCGCATAAAGCGCTGCTAGGTCATTCGCCTCGGCGAAGGATACTTGGAAGACAATAGCGATGAACAGGACCGGCCCAGCAATCTTAAGCGTTAACACAGAGGTTACGGTCCTATGAAGTCCCTGTAAGCCCATGCCATAAACAGTAAGTAATGTAATGCCCGGCAAGGCCAGACCCATCATTACTAGAACAGGTCCAAGTGCCACCTTTTTAAAAACGTGAGCAGCTATATTGTCACCGGCGAAGAATAAAACCAACGACGCCAAAAGGGTTAAGGGAATCGTGAGAGTGAGAGCTCTAGTAGTCACGCTTTGTATGCGAACTCCCTGATTCTTACCCTCCGCAGCGCCAATGAATCGTACGATACTTATATCGACGCCGGCTCGAGTTGCCGTCCCGAGAAAGGTGATAATCGCGAGCGCCAAAAAAAAGAGCCCCGCCTGTTCAGCACCATAATATCGCGCAATGACCCAGCTCATCAGCAACGACGTCAGGGCGCCAACGCCGCGTATCAATGCGCTGATGACACTGCTTTTCAGGAGTTTGTGGTCTGAGAATTTCACTGCGGTGAATTTGCGAGGGGAAGCCGACGGTAACGCTGTGTCTGCTCCAAAATCGTTGCAGAGAGTGCTGAGGCCACAATGCCTATGATCGCAAGCTCACCCTTGTTACCTACGCCAAAACGGGTGAGTAAAATGAGAAAACAGGCCACTGCAGCCAAGCCAAACCAAACTTCATGCTGCTCGCCTCCCTTTGTAAACCTGATGACATTTACGCATAGTCCTGCCACATACAAAAACAAACAAAGCGCCGGCAATGCCATGATGAGTCCCCCTTGATGCAGAAAAAATAGCACCAGGTTGTGTGCATAGTGTCCATTTGAGACCAGCGGCCCGAGGCCATTTCCAAACAGTGTGGTGCCCATACTTCCCAGCGTCTCTGAGAAAACTAGGTTGACTTGGTAGATCCTAGAGTTAGTAAGGACATCAACGATGTATCTGTCTTGTAGCGAGGCCACAACCGCCGAAGGGATATTTGCGATCAAAATGATGGTGCCAATTGAGACAATTGTTGTGCCCGCGATTAGCCACACGCGATAGCGGTCTGATATCGCTTTCCCAAGGTGGCGATACTCAAGGCTCAACGCGACGAGGTAAAAGATTAAGACGGTTAGCGTCACCTTCCTACTCACACCCACAAAGACCACAAGCGCGAGCATCGATAGCTCTATCAGGTCGAACGAGAAAGGCTTTCTTGTTCGCTCGTCGAGCAAGCGAGCACATCGCAAAAACGCAGCGAGTAGAAACAGCACATACATTAATGTGTGTCTTGCTGCCGATGTCTCGCCGGCAATACCCTCGTATATCTTCCTGAACAGAAGAAATTGAAGCGTTCCGTCGCCCGCAACATACTTTCTGAATACTTCAGGAATTGAAACATCGGCAAGTGCGGCGAGCCACAAAATGCCAGCCATCGCCATCAATATGAAAATGATGCTAATACGATAGAGCAGTTGGTAGTCGAGCAGCATTCTGCGCCGAAAAAAGCTAAAAGTGATTAATAAAAGCGGTATCACGAGAACGTGCTCAGTGAACAACAACAGGAAGTCTTCATGAGGCGCTACTATCAGTGCGTTCACTAGCCAACCCGCAGCGCTTATCATGTAAAACCAAATGAGCACTACTAGAAAGTAAGGAAGTCTCAGCGTAAACCTGCCTGATAACGCCTTGGTAGTTGCGGCATGAAGAGCAAAAAAGAGTAACAACAGATGCTGCACCTTGACTAAGAAACCGCTCAGTTCAAATAAGGGAATAAACTGAAATGAGATGCCCCATAGCGCTGCAGCAACTAAGAACGCATTGCGAAAGCCTTTGCTTGCGTCGTATTCGTTGGGTAACTCAGTCATGGGGCCAAGTATCACGGCCCATGTGGTCTGAGCACAAGTTTGAGTAGTGTCCCTTTATCAAATGTGACGTTTCAAAGTCGTTCACGCTTGCTCCAATCATCGGCTTGACGACGGAGACGCCCAGATTGTGGTCTTTCTCCCCAAGAGCGACTGACAAATACCGATTGCGTTGGCGGCATTCGCCATCACGAAATAATACCAAGAACCAACGAGCGGTAATTTCAGTGACGGTAGGGCATGTTTGGTTAGTGCGAGCGAGTAGGCGACTACCTGACATGCCAGTAGGACCTCATACCCCAAGTTTGTGGTGCCAAGAACAATGGCTGCGTTCGATATCAACGCGACCAATAAAAAGATAAACGATATCCACCTGAGCCACTTATGAGAAATGAACTTCCATGTATCAAAGAGGCTAAGGTTGCCGACCAGAGAGAGCGCTCGATAACTGTTGAATGAGCGATTAGCGATGCGGACTTTACGTTTAAACTCTTCTGAGCTTTTTTCGGCACTTTTTTCGTAGGCTTTTATGCGAGCGTCGAAAGCGAAGGTGTATCCTTGCAAAACAATCCCCATGGACGTGCAGAAGTCATCCATTACATGGTTCGGAAGTTGCCGAAAAAAATGCGACTTAATGGCAAAGATAGAGCCATCCGCGCCCATGATTGAACCGCACAACCCCTCATTACGCTTTATAAATTCCTCGTATCGCCAGTAAAGCCCGCCTGATTGAGCCGTCTCGCTTGCTTCAGGATTCACATACGTTAGTTGTCCTGCGACCCCGCCTACCGATGGTGCCGCAAGGGAGGCTGCAATGTGGTTGAGTGAGTCGACGTCAAGTACCACGTTGGTGTCGGTAAAAACCGTGATGTCACTCTCTACTGTCCGCATGACCGAGTTTATACCTGCCGTCTTTCCGCCACGATTGGTCATCCGGTGGAGGCGAAGTTGCTCCGGCCTCTCACTCTCAAAGGTGTTGACGATGGAATCTGTATCGTCTGTAGAACCATCAGATACCACGACGATATCGAGCAGTTCCGCGGGGTAGTCCAGCGACAAACAATTCTCAAGTTTTGCCCCTATGACGTCTTCCTCATTGTAGGCGGGAACGACGACAGTGATGGTGGGAATTGAATGATTGTTAGCTGCAAGGTCGTGAGTGTGCTTAGTGAATTTGGCTCGGGCCATCCCCCAGATAATTAAGGGATAGAGCAGGTACACGTAAACCAGGAGGAATGTTGATAACCAAAACCAATAAATCACTGTTTTCCTCAGCGGAGCAAAATTTGGGCTAATCGATAGCGTATGCCGCCGATCAGCCCTTTATCCTTTATGTGCCTAAGTGTACTTCCCATCAGGTCGTAGAGCGACAGAATCGCTAGCTCAAGCTGACTGAAATCACGGGTGTTTCGTGGCTTTGCGCATTCATAGCCAAATTCCGCCATTTCTTTATGTATATAGGAGGTAAACAGTTCGTGTTCGTGCTCACTCAACGCCGCTTCAAATTTTCCAGCATTGTCTGTTTTGACCCCGGGATAGCCAGCGGCATCACCCATTTTTTCGCGCGATCCGGTGAGTTCAAGCAATGATTCATCAAATTGCAGGTTTAAAAAGTTACAGACACCCAATAGCTCAGTGCGGGAATCAGCGAGCAAGTCTTCGTAGCGAACAGTAAGGATGTTGTCAGGATGCTTTTGCGCGAAGTGATAAGCGGCAGCCACCCCGCGTTGCCATTGGTGAGCGGCTCGTATCAATGATTTTTTCCACGCCTTTCTAGCCGACAATGCAACATCCCGTGGGTCACGGACAACATGAATAAACTTCGATCTGGGAAAGCTCTCTGTGATCGCTTCTAGGTAAAGCAAGTTATTGGGCGTTTTGTCTCCCACATATCGCAGGTCCGAAAAAGTTTCCTTCGGCGCGAAATGCCGCAGCGTCTCTGAAATGACCTCTGGCAACGTTGCGCGCTTGGGCCGCCAGTTACCAAGAGGGGTGTCGGCTTTTCTGTGATGATAAAATGCTGATCTTTTTACGATGGTTAGATAGCGGTTGATGTCAGTGTCATGGAGCTTAGCTTTAGACCCAAACCGCTTTATCAGAAAAGGTATGAGCTGAAATTCATCCTGGGGCATCGCCACTTCTGGATGTCTTGAGATAAGGTCACGCACCAGCGTCGTTCCACTGCGTGGCACGCCTACTATGAATACATGACCCATATCGCCTTTAGTCATTGCATTTCCGAAATGATGCGGGCCGCGTGTGAATCCCAGTTGAAATCTTGGGTGGCACGTCGGTGCGCCGCGAGACCAATGGAATTTAACTGGCCGCGGTTAGCGACACACCAAGACAGCTCATGAGCGATGTCGTCTGAGTCACAAACGTTCAACGATAAACCCGTCAACTTATGATCTATGAGCTCTTTGGTACCACCATTCGCACCAGCGATAACGACGCAACCATGCGCCATGGCATCGGCCACCACTAGGCCAAATCCCTCGACGTCACCGGTACCTTTCATTTCTAGCTGCGGGTGGAGAAAGATCTCAGCATTTGCGAACTCGTTGTTCAGCTGATTCTCTGAAATCCGACCTAAGAGCGTTACGTTTGCACTTGGGTGTTTTTTTAGCAGTTCTTTCAACTTGTTAGTCTCGGGCCCTGATCCAGCAATACGATATTCGCCCTTGATACCGCTAGAAATAAAGCCCTCGATCGCCGCAAATAAATTTTTACGAGACTCGTGCCGACATACTGTGAAAGTTGTTAGTGGCTGGTCGGGCCGTAACCACTTTTCTTCGACGTCTTGGATGCGCTTTGAGTTTGAGACGCCGTTATAGTTGACGAGTGTCCGGGTGTCCAAAGAGGAGACGGTCTCCCGGAGTAATGATTGGGTGTAGCCGCTAACACAGACGAGTAAGTCGGCTTGTTGCATCACCCATCGCATGAGTATTTTAAGAGGCAATGACGTTACCAAAATTTCATTGCCGTGAACTGTTATCAGAAGCTTTGAGCGCGGGAATACAAGGGCAGCCGGTATCGCCATTCGCCAAGTTGTCGCGTGAATCACATCGAATTTGTCACCTTTAATGCGGTGGCACAGTAACTGTTTCACAAAACGCATAAGTAGTGCGAGTTGTGAGCTTCCACGTAAGCTTCTTACTTCGCTCAGCCGGGTTGTTTCATCGGGAACCCTGCCGTCAGTCGAGGCTGTTATGAGCGTTACCCGCCTGCAAATGCGCGCAAATGCTTGGCTTACAGCCCAGCTGTAGGATTCGACCCCACCCGTCATTGGGGGAATTCCTTTCGACAAGACCAATAGCGAAAAAGAGCTTTGCACGTCGAGTCCACGAACACAGAGGTGAGAATGAGCTTCAAAGTTTAGAGTTATTTCCGATAAACGCCTAATGAAATCAGATAAACGGGCGCTACGTTATTTGCAGTTGTGATTTGAAGTTGTAATATTGGCTCAACAGATCGCTGTTTGCGTGACGACGGAAATTAAACGGAGAATTTATCGTGAAAAAGATACTGGTTGGTTTGCTGATTGCTTTCGTTGCTATTCCGGCAGGAGCGGCGACAAAGAAAGTTTACACAGGTGTGAACCGCATCCTGATGTCGGACAGCAACGAGTATGGTGGCTGTCTGATTCAGCCCTCAAAGCGTATTTACACTAGCGGCACAACCTGCCCCTTCAAGTACATCTCACTTGACTGTGCGAATGCCACCGGCGGTGAGGGGTCCTCGAAAGCCGACGGGCAGCGTCGCTTGGATCTTGCATTGTTGGCGCGCCTCACAAGTACCGAACTTGCATTCACTATCAATGATGCTCGTAAAGTTAACGGTTGGTGTGTTGCCGATCGAGTGGAAATGCTGCCAGAAGCTGGCTAAGACACCCGATCTCACCCAGAAGCGGGCTCCATATGAGTCGTCTGGTGACCGTTCTAGTAGCGCTGACCCTCGTTGGGGTCGGCGCTTTTTATTTTGGGCTCTCGGAACCCTCTACAAGGACCGTCAGCGTCGAGTCGAGGGAACAAGTTTCCGCGCCGACCGGGGCGGGAGACGATAACCTACCTGCGCCCTCGCCTGAAGACGTTGCGGTACTGGTCACGAAGTTAGATGCTACACGTCCTCTGTTGGGTGAGGATGGCGAGCTCGGCGTGTCAGAGTTTCCACCCGTCAGCGTGGGTGAGTTTTTAGACCCTGAGGACATTCCTCCGCGGCAAGATCAGCCTTTGGTGAGTGTTGGAGAGCCACGTGATCCCGACGATGAGGACCAGCGTGTCTTCCTTACTGAAGTTTCGGTTGGTGAGTTCAAAGACCCGGACGATGAGCTGGCTACACTAACTGAGGTTGCCGAGCCAGTGTCGTATGGGGACTTTAAGGACCCTGATGAATTGGCTTTGCCCTCAGGCGTGGTGTCCTTGGGAGAACTCAAGGACCCTGACGACGATAATCCCTAGTCATATCTCAGTCACTTCTTGAACCGCCGGTCGACACTCCCATTATTTGCGAAGCTGGAGCAAGGTGACTTAGAGTCTCCGCGATTTAGGGGCTGGCTATTCGACTACGAGTTCATCCCTAAAATAATGCCGACAAGGCGAGCGCGCAGGGTTCCAATGCTGAAATTGTGAGCGACGCCTGCTTCTTGCTAAGACTTTCTAACTGCGTATCTTGCTGGATCCTTAAGGTGACCTTTCGCTTGATGCCGTGCGTGGAGTTCCTTAGTTAAAAGAAGACATCAATAATGCGCGACATTCACATATGAGGTTTTATCTGTCGGCTACAATCGCAACATGACGCCTATGGATGCCTTCAAACAGTACCACCCGCTATTTGTTGAGGGCATGGGCGGTTACGATACGCGCGACCCAACGCGAGTTGCTAGCAACGTAGTGACTTCGCTCATAGCACACTGGGAGCAACACCCACCGGGTAAGCCACCATTGCTTATCCTTCAGGGCGACCCACTGGAGCCTAAGGGAATTTCAGCCATCACGCCTCGTGTAGCCAAAACGCTGCAATTGGAACGAGCTCTGATTGTGCTTGACGAAGACTTAGCTGATTACCACTCGCCAAATGCTGACCGGGACAACGTCATTTTAGAGACTCGCTACTCGGAGGCCGTTGCGCAGCTGGAAAGTATGCGACCGGGTTCAGTTACTAAAATTGAAACTGCCGTAGATGCGCTTCTTGCAGAAAAAAACCAAAAGCGCCTATCGCTCAGTAAGCCCCCAATGGCTGATTACTACCGGATGTTTGCGCTACTCCAGGAAGTCTCAAAGGCCGCGTTTTCGGCGCTTTGTGGCGAGATCACGCTAGTGCACACAAGTCGTGAGATTGGCGAATTCTCGGTAACGAGCTTTGGTCGAGTGGGGTTAGATCTCGGCCTCATGAGCAATGCCGATGTTGCGCCATTTCTGGACCATTAAACCCGCCTACGTAAGTTTCAACAGGGTCTGAGCAAACAAAGGGTCGCTTAGCGATACCTAACCCCTCCCTTGATCACAGCGGCGGGCTCCTCGAGCAGCTCAATGTTCTCAAGCGGGTTTCCTTTTACTGCCACAAAGTCTGCGACATACCCAGCTTCAATCTTGCCGACCTCATAGCCCCAGCCCATCACCTTAGCGGCGGTCATCGTGGCTGACTGAATCGCTTGGAGTGGCGTCATACCAAACCGTGTCATGCGCGATAGCTGTTTGGCGTTCTGGCCGTGTGGATACACGCCCGCGTCTGTGCCGTAAACAATCGTCGCGCCTGCCTCGACGGCTTTTCGGAAGTTAGCGCGTTGAGTGGCGCCGGTCTTGCGCTCTTTTTCCAGTGACTCTTCCAAAATCCCAGCACTGGCACCTTCACCCAGGATATATTCCGTGACATAGATATCCATCGACAGCGCCGCGTCGTTCTCAATAGCAAGTCGAATGCCCTCATCGTCGATGAAACTTGCGTGTTCAATCGTATCAGCGCCAGCTTTGAGCGCGTTGATGATGCCCTCTGAGCCGTGTGCGTGGGAGGCCACCTTCAATCCTCGACTGTGGGCTTCATCAGCGAGTGCCGTTAGTTCCTCGAGCGTGTATTGAGGTGCACCGACTTTGGTGCCTTTCGAGAGTACGCCGCCCGTGGAGCAGGTTTTGATGAGGTCTGCGCCGTATTTGATATTTCGTCTGACAGCTGCGCGCGCCGCCCAAGGGCCATCGGCTACGCCTTCTCCGGTAATGTTGTACTCAGGCGGTAATAGGTTGTTATCTGAGCAGTGGCCGCCCGTGATGCCAATCGGTGGTCCTGAAACCAACATGCGAGGACCCGGAATGTCTCCTTCGTTGATGGCATCGCGCAGTGCGACATCACCAAATGATCCTGCACCCACGTTTCGTACCGTGGTGAACCCCGCCATCAATGTTTGCTTGGCGTGCACTACACCCAAAATCGCACGGCGCTCGTCGGTGAGCTTCAATCGCTCATAGCCGTGATAGCCGCCACCTGATGTCAGGTGCACGTGCATATCGATTAAACCTGGCATCAATGTGTGGCCCTGGAGATCTACCACCTCAACACCTTTTGGCAGCTCGGTTGATGAACTCGGACTTATCTGCGCAATACGCCCATCATCGACCACTACAAGATGATTCCTTACTATTTCGCCATTGGTGACGTCCAAGATATTTGCGCCTTTGATCACCATGGACTGCGCTTGTGCCTGGGTTGCTGTCGTTACAAGTGCAAGAAGCAATAATCGATTAAGTACCTTCATCTTCAGTCTCCATTAAAAGGGCTTTGTAGGACGCCTATGACTTTGGTGGGAGTGGCATAAAGCCCGACACACGCTTCATGTGCTCACCGTATGCGGGTCTGCGCTCAAGACTCCGCTTATCAATCATAGGGATGCTCGCTGCAAGGAACATAACCAACATGGCAACCGAGCCGGGCACTGTCCACCACCAGCTCGCAGGGACAGCGGCCACGCCAAATAACGCGAGCCCCGCCCAAAACAGCCACTCACCAAAGTAGTTAGGGTGGCGAGACAACGCCCAAAGCCCTGTCTTCATGATTTCACCTTCTTTTCGGTGGCTCAGGAAACGATGAAGCTGAATATCGGCGACGAGCTCGATCAATATCGCGATGGCAGTTACCGCTGCCGCGACATAGTCCAGCCAATTGAGGGGCTGAGCATCCATTGCAACAGCGGCATAAATGGGTAGGCATGAGACAAAGACAATGACCGTAGGGAACAAGTGAATCGCCGAAAAGTCAGCCAGCGCATCTAACTTGCCTGCGTTGTCTTTAATGGGTCCGTACCGCCAATCCTCATGCTCAAGGCCGGGCCAGAACGTCGCCCAGTTGGCGGTGAGGCGAATGCCCCACAGCCAAACGAGAATTATTACGAGCCACGCTCGTGTTACATCTACGCCAGAAGCTGTGGCTTCCAGCGCCCAATACAAAGCAATAAGCGGAGGAATCACACTCCAATAGGCGTCGTAGAAGCTCGAGTTTTTATAAAGACGACTGAAAACAAAGATCGCAAGGGTCGCTGCGATATCCGCCCAAAACATATCCCAAATAGGGCGCTGCCCGAGCGCCTCTAGCGTTGCCCACGCAACACCGACAGTAACGATATATGCGAGGGTAATGTGAGCTAAGCCTCGTAACTTCATGATGATGGCCTTGTTATTTTTCGTTTGATGTTTGCGTTATAGCTTAATTACAGCGCAGTGCCGATAGGCGAGATGCCACTCCTTGACGATGCAAAGCCTGACTCGGTGAGGGGCGGCCAAAGGCGGTTGCATCAAAGCCGGTCATCGCCTCGGGTGTAAGCCCCTTAGCAACCCAAAATCTCTGAGGTTGAGAATATCATGCGCAGGATTCTCAGTGAGTTCCACGTTTAGTGCAGCTGAGGTAAAGACCTTCTGCGAACTATCTGTCTCACTTGCCATGCCCCGCAGACGCGGTAAGCTCAAGCATCTAATGATTTCTATTGGCGAATGCCGTTCGCCCTATGAGGTGTTTGTCATGACAGCACATCAAGCGCCGAAAGAAGCCCGCACGCCGCTTTCTGAATTCCCTGTTAGCGACAAATGCTTGGGTGAGACACCGCGATTTGACGACGCGCCGGCGTGGATTTACAACCACGACAACCCTTATCTTCATGGTGTTTATGCGCCCACGACTCGCGAGCTTAATCAAGATAAGCTCGAGGTGATCGGCGAGCTACCTACCGACTTACGCGGTACTTATTACCGCAATGGCGCCAACCCCGTTTTTGAGCCGAAGAATCGTTATCACCCATTCGACGGTGACGGCATGGTTCACGCGCTTCATGTCAGCGACGATGGCGCTCGATACGTGAACCGTTGGATCGAAACTCCTGCCTACACTGATGAGGGGGCCGCCGGTGAATCGGTCTCGCCGGGCGTCATGGGACCCTTCGACTACAGCGTCTCGGAGTTCGGCATCAAAGACACATCCAATACCGATATCTTTTGTTTGAACGGAGACCTAGTAAGTCTTTGGTACAACGCGGGTAACCCTATCGCGCTCGATCCAATGACTCTGGAGACGCGCAAAGCGTTCCATTTGGATGGACGGAATAAGCCCAAGATGTCCGCGCACTCGAAGGTCGATTGGCGCACGGGAGAGCTCTTGTACTTCGATTACAACGATACCCCGCCTTACATGACCTACGGTGTGGCAAACGCCAAGGGTGAAGTGGTGCATGAGGTGCCTATCGATTTACCTGGCGCGCGCCTGCCCCACGATATTGGTTTTACGAAAAACTTCACGGTGCTGCACGATTTGCCGTTCTTCCACGACCTCGATGTCCTGAAAAACCACAAGCTGCGCGTGCTGACTTTCCATCGCGATATTCCGACGCGCTTTGGTTTGATTCCACGATTCGGCGAGAGCAACACCGTTCGCTGGTTCGACTGTGAGCCCTGTTACATCCTTCACGTATCAAACTGCTGGGAGGACGACGATTGGGTCATTATGGACGGTTGTCGCTCGGTGAATCCGATGCCCAGGGCGTATGGCGACGAAGGTGAGCTGTCGCACATGCTTGCCTACATGCGCCTTGAGGCGAACAACTACCGGTGGCGTTTTAACCTCGTTACGGGAGAGGTACGCGAGGGAGACATCGACGATCTCAACACGGAGTTCAATAAAACGAACCCTCTCTACGGCGGTCAAAAGAGCCGCTACGCCTACCATCAATATATCCCGACCCATGACGAGGGCGGTTACACGCTGCGCTTCACCGGTCTTGTGAAGTACGACAACGAAACCGGCGAAAGCGGGCGCTACGACTATGGTGTTGGTGTGCTTGGAAGCGAGGCAGTGTATGCGCCTAAAGTGGGCGCAACCTCTGAGAGTGAAGAAGACGACGGTTACGTCGTGAACTTTGTGCATGACACCAAGGACTGGAGTTCATGGTTTTGTGTTTTTGATGCCAAAGACATCGAGCAAGGCCCAATCGCCAAAGTGCGGCTCCCCGGCCGAGTCCCCGCAGGGTTCCATGCGACATGGGTGCCGCAGTCGAGATAGTTGGTTGGCTAATGGGTGCGCTGGCATGAAACACGCCCTGCAAGTCTCAATGTAAAAACAATTGCTCGAGCAGATAGAGACCGGTAAAGATGCGGATGTTAGCCTTTAATACACAATGAATGCCGACGTCTGTTTCTGACGGAAATTAGCGAAATTTTCGAGTTTTTACAGCCCGTTAAATTGTGACTAAACACGCTCTCCAGATAACACCCAGCGTGGCAAAAGAGGCAAAACAGGCGGAATTACGTCACAAAATTATTTAATTGCATCAAAGCTCTAAACTCATGGCTGGACCATCCGCTATTACTGACAGCGTAATCAAATGGTGGTGGATGTAGCGTGGTGAAGTTTGCGGTTAGGTTGTTGTGGTTAGTCCCAATTTTGTGGACAGGTGTAGCTCTCTCTCAGATCGATGAATCCGATGTTCAGGCTCAAGCGAAGGCCGATGAAGCTCAAACAGCCGCGGTGTCTGAGCCAAATTACGAAGTGCTCGACCGCATGCGCAATTTCCGCGGGCCTTATACCAATCTCGATGACCCTGTTCGCGCGCTTGAGCGTAAACGCGAAATCGAGCGTGTTGGTGTCGACATGGCTGCACCTGCCTGTAAGCCCCCAAGCTGCAGCATGGGCGAGCGCAGCGTCATCGTTAAGTTAGCCAACACAAACAACCTCTATAAAGGCGGAGTCCCCTCAGTCACAGGGAAGGTGCCTAGTCGCTTTTATTCGGACGCGGCGCTTACACCTGTCTTTAACGAAAAGCTCGTCTCGCGTGCGGTCTCCAAGTATCGCGCGGCCAACGCAAAAGCCGCAACAAACTCCAAAGGCAATGAAGTTGATCTGACTCGCTGGTACAGCCTGCGCCTACCTACCGGCGCAGATATCAGCGAGGCCGTTAAGGACTTGAGCCGCGACCCGCGCATTGAGGAAGTCGAGCCGATCGTCACATACAAGACCATGGACTCCAAACGTGAAGGTGCTGTGTCGGCAAACGATAGCCAGATTGCGGCAATTAACACCAATGACCCTCGACGAGTGGATCAATGGCACCTTGAGCGAACTAAGACTGAAGATGCTTGGACATGGCTACAGGGCGATGGTAAGGAAAAATGGGGTGATCGAGCGATTGTTGTTGCTGTCATCGATACAGGAATAGATTACCTCCACGAGGATTTAGCGGGCAACATGTGGGTGAACTCTGGGGAGACACCAGATGATGATATCGATAACGATAATAACGGAATTATAGACGACTATTACGGAGCCAGTTTTAAAGGTGGGCAGAACGACCACACTGGCGATCCAACGGACAAAAACGGGCACGGCACCCACGTGGCCGGCATTATCGCAGCTCAAGGTGATAATAACTTGGGAGTCATTGGAGTCGCTCCAAATGTCACGTTGATGGCGGTTAACTCAGGAGGTGACAACGGCTCTTTTGCGAGTATCGATATCGCTGAGGGCATTCTCTACGCCTACAACCAAGGCGCCGACATCATCAACATGTCACTCGGAGGAGGTGCTCGGTCGACACTCGTTGAAGAGGCCCTAGCCACTGCCTACAGCAGTGCAGTTCTGATCGCAGCAGCAGGTAATGATGGTGATTACAACGACAGCGCGTGCGGAGACTATGCGCGTCCAATGTATCCTGCTGCCTACAATTATGTCCTCGGCGTCATGGCAGAGGCTGAGTACTCGGATAATGACGGCAATTGGCTGACTGGGTTTTCTAACTGGGATTGCACAGCCAAAAATGCGGTGGAATACGAAGTCATGGCGCCCGGTCAGGACATCATGTCGACGGTCCCCGGTGGAGGTTACGCCGCTTGGGACGGAACCTCCATGGCGGCGCCAGTAGTCGCTGGTATAGCCGCGCTTGTTCGCACTCGCTTTCCAGACAAAACGATTCATTCTTCGCGCTTTATCATGGGTCAGCTCGCATCAACAGGTGCGGCTAAGCAAGGTAGAGTTCATCCCGGAACTGGCCAACCTATTTCGTATTCGTCATCGGACGCCTATAGAGCACTTACCGAGACACCAGAACCAGACCTCGCTTATCTCAGTCATTTTGTCTGGGACAATGTGCAAGCCGGAACCCCGAATGACAATGATGGCAAAGTTGATGCAGGAGAGCGCATCGAGCTGGCAGTGACCATTAAAAACCTGTGGGGGCAAGCGGATAACGTCACGGTTACTCTGCGTGCACAAGCTCAGCAAGGTGAGGGTATTTCCATTGAAGACCAATACGTCACCTTTGAGACTGACAGTCTGAACTATGGCTCAACAGGCAGCTTCGCCGAGGCCGACAACGGCCTGGAGTATGACGAAGACGGTTTACTGACAGGTGTCTCGAGTCCGTTTGTCTTTACCGTTGATCCTGACACTCCCAACGAACACGTCATTCCGATGCTTGTCACCATTACCGCTAACAATGGGCTCGACGACAACGATCAAGCAACCTACACATTCGAATCTCGCTTCAACCTTTTGGTACTAAGTGGTCGAGAACTTCCTCGTGTCATTGACTGCAATGCTAATGACACGGCCGGGACGATTATGGAAAGTTGCGTCGATGGCGTTGTCACTATCGACGACAGCGCCCGCTGGATTATCGACAAGCCGGTCCTGGTTGCAGGGGGAACGACGCTTAAGATTGGCCCTGGAGCAGTTGTACAATTTTGGGGCAGTCAATCTGACGCTGCATATGCGGTATTTGAGAATGCCTATTTGCAGGTGGACGGTGAGCTCATTGTTGAGGGCACTGCCGATAAACCTGTGACTCTCACTCCTTCAGACCTCTTCAACTACCGAGCAGTCGTCATTGAAAATCGAGGGAAAGTATCGATCAGCTACGCAAACTTATGGAATTTAGTATCGACCAAAGGTAGCTCAAATGATTTTAGAGACGGTGTTAATGCTTTTGACGTGATTAATAATTCATTCGTTGGCCGTATTCGGCCAGACGTTAGGGTTTACCACAGCAGGTCTGAGGCTGGCGACTGGTTCACAGTTCCTGGCCCGGTAATTAAATCAGAGGTGGTGTCGAATTCACGATTAGTTCGGTTGGGATTTGAAGACCCCTCATATCGCCTAGAAGCGATTGATATTGGGCCCACCGTATACTCTGGGAACTTATTTTCTTGGATCATTAACTCCAATCCAATACTAAAGGTCGATCGGCTACAAGACTCTGTATTGGTAGACAACTACTTGTCCGGGCTTTACCCCGCGTCTACCTCAGGGGTTGTGTTTCTGAACTCTCGACAAACACGAATCAACACGAATGGGGATGCTGAGACGCTTGGCGGAAGACTCACCTTGAGCACTGCTCAGGCCAGTGCCCGCGCCACAGTGCTGGATACCCTAGATTATGACGGAAAAACGTACGTTCTTGCTTGGCCGGGACACCCCACACTTGGATACCCCTCTGACAAAACCGCGCGTGCCAAATTATATGTCGACCGTGCCCGAAATTTTGCCGTGTCGCAAAACGGTGATCTTGCGGTGTATTCAAATGACGCAGAGGCGAATGCGATCAGCGCGTGGTTTGGTGATTTGAACGTTGCTGTGAATGCCAACGATGCCGACACTTTGCGTGGTCAGATTAATATTTGTGATGACCGACCCAAGGTATGCGCTAAATTAGAGACAACGAACAGCAAGTGGTGGAGCTCGCTTGTCATTGGAGCTAAGAAGTCCGGTGATACGTGGTCTTGGGTTACCGATGAAGAGCCATTACTTTTAGCTGAAAATGACCCGCTGGCCACCATCACTGAAGATGCGGCGCTAGCGTCTGATTATTTGGTTTCTTCTGTTTCCGCAGCGGGTACCTCAGGCTTCTCAACGGGTACGGCAGCAACCACCAATCAAGTTCCGCTGGTTCTTATTGAGCTCTCCAGTCAAATGACTTTGGTACAGGTTCAGACCGCCTGGGATGCGTGGGACGATGTTCCCGGTGGGTTACCTGATTCCGCTATTTTAGACCCCACGTTCAATGTCAATCCCGACACTTGGTTGGTGAGTTCCTCGCGCGCCAAGATTGATGAAGACGATGGTTTTAATGTGAGTGGCGACCTCACGAATGTGTACTGGGGCGGCGTCGGAGAGTCGGTGATTCAATACGCGGTAAATGGTCAGGCACGTGACTTCAATAAAATGCCACTCGACTACACACCACTCGCAACCATTGTGCCTGAGTCTGCATATCCATTTGTTGCCAAGCTCGAGATTTTAGATGGCGATCGTGCTGAACGCCCTGATCAACGTTTTGCCGCAGAGCAGACGATCTGGCGCGTCACGTTTAACCGAGATATGGATCAAACCGTTCAACCTTTGGTCACTTATGGTCCGGCCGAGCCCTTCACTGACTTTGTGGTAACCGGTGCGTGGGAGGGTGCTCGGGTATGGGAGGGTAATTTAAGGATCTCTCCTGTCGCGACAGATGGCTATCAATATGTCCGAATTGCGGGAGCTGTTGCTGCTGATGATGCCTTTATGGTGACCGGCGTTGACCGCGCCCGCTTCCGATTTGAAGTAAGTACGTCGGGTGCTGAATCGCTGAACCTGCAGGCGACGGGGGGTGAAGGTTATGTCGATCTCTCTTGGAATCAGGATGATTTCGAGACAATGCTGGGCTTTCATATCTATAGATCAGAAAGCCAGGACTCGGGATTCACTCGAATCAACCAAACATTGGTCGGCGATCAGATTAGGACATATCGTGACGAGAATACTGAACCGGGAGTGACATACTATTACTACTTCACGGTGGCTTTGGACGGTGCAGAATCAGAGCCTTCGAATATTGCCTCAGCGCAACCGGTTGATACAGAAAAGCCAGTGATTACACACACCGTGGCGACGCAAGGTGTTTATCAGTCTCCCCGACTGCTACAAGCAGAGGTCACTGATAATATTGCTGTAAATGCAGTCACACTTTACTACAGAGCGGTCGGAGCAACTGATTACATTTCGGCGGCCATGAACAATTCTGAGGGTAATACGTATGCAGCGTCTATTCCTGGCAGTGCCATGTTGCCGCCGGGTGTTCAGTACTACATTGAAGCGACAGACGGAGCTAGTTTCGCCTACAGTGGTCGTACCAATACGCCACACACAATAACAGTCGAAAACAGCCCCGTTGTGACGAATGTCTCCCCGAGCTCTGGTTCACAGGCGGGTGGTACTCCAATCATTATTTCTGGCAATAACTTTGTTGATGGTGCACAGGTTTTGCTGGGAGCTGCGACCTGTCAGAACGTGACTGTCACCTCGTCGTCTAGGATTTCTTGTACGACGCCCGCTAACGTTCCCGAAACAGTGGCGGTTAGGGTGACAAACCCGAATAACTCAACTGGGTTGTTACAGAACGCCTTTACCTTTGTGGGTAACGAAACCGTCCTCTCGTTGCCCGACGTTGAGGGTAACGCCGGTTCCACACTCGACGTGCCATTGACGGTAGGTGCAGTCGCGGGATTACAGAGTTTCTCGACGACTATTACCTGGAACGCTGAGCACATCCAATTACAACAAGTGCGAAAAGGATCATTGGTGAGCGGATGGCAAATGGCTTCCAATGTCACAGGGAATTCAGTCACTGTTGCTGCAGCAAGTAGCTCTACGGTCACTGGATCGGGCGAATTGCTGATGCTCGAGTTCACTGTATTGGCGGGGGGTGATGCAAACTCACCCATCTCAATAACATCAGCTCGGCTGAATGACGGCAATTTCACAGTGACGACGCAAGATGGCTCTTTTACAGCGTTTGCAGGTTTTACAGTCAGCGGGAATGTGACGTTTTGGGATGAGGATCAAACACCGGTGTCCGCTGTCATCACCCTAGACGACGGGAGTAATGAAACGAGCAGCCAGGTGGACGGTGGCTTCGCATTTGCACGAGTTCTCGATGGTCAGCGAAGGCTGGTGGCGTCAAAAGACGATGAGGCTAACAACTCGGTGAGGGTTTACGACGCATCTTTGGTACTGAGTCAGGTGGTGGGAACCCTCAGCCTATCGGATAACGCTTTGATCGCAGCAGATGTCACTGGCAACAACATTGTGACAGAGCAAGATGCGGCCAAAATCCTTGAAGTTGCGGCAGGTCTTAAGACCTTACCGTTCGCTAATATCGGGAAATTATGGACGTTCACTCCGGAGGAAATTACATACGACGGCCTCACCGAAAACGTCACTAATGCTAATTTCACAGCAATCTTCATGGGGGACGTGTCCGGTAGCTGGATTAACCCCGCGGGCATCCTCTCGAGCATTAGCACACGGTTCGAACTAGATAATATTTCGAAAGAGGGCATTGCTACGGTGAATGTCTTCGCACGTCCACCAGCGCCCTCTATGAAGATCAGCGCGTTCGAGCTACTTCTAGCAACAACGCCTGGAGCGTCTTTGATAGAAGTCGCGAAAACGGCGCCATTTGCCGGATGGACCTCTCCTCACATCGTTATCGATGGCAGTCAGTCTCGCATCAGCCTGTATGACGATGTGAGCGGTGCTTTCTCAGTGGAGATGCATATCCTGACGTTGCGTTATTCGCTCGCTAATGGCTACCAGTCAATTGCCTCGGCGCGCGGCTGGCTCAACGAGACCAAGATATTTAGTGGCAAGCCGCTCGCCTTCCGTCTCGATGACGACATGGATGGTGACTGGGTACCCGACCATGAAGATGCCTTCCCAGATGATGTCTCTGCCTCAGAGGATACCGACGGTGATGGCATGCCGGATAACTGGAACCCGGGTTATAGCGAACGTGATTCTGAATCGGGCTTGATACTCGACCTCGACGACGATAACGATGGCTACACGGATAAGGAAGAGGCTGACGCGGGTACGAACTCGCAGGACGCCAGCGATCAACCTGTCTTCGGTATGAATATCATCCTGTTAAAAATGGCATTGGATAAAGTAGCTGACCAAACCACAAATTCACCGTAGTGAACCGGCCCAGCAATAAGCTGGTGCTCTGGGGGACTTGAAACGCTGCCACCTTGTGGTGGCGTTTTTTTTACCTTGAGAAAAGGTGTGACGGATTGTTTATGTCGGTTTTAGGTGCTATCCCGCGACAGCATAGGGCCAACAACTAAAAGCCAAATCAATGTGCACCCGGTCCTTTGGCTCGTCACATTTGAGTGATTTGCTTTATGCTCTTCCTTTGTACAGTGATACTCGTCTGTGGATTTCATTTTCTCGCTGGGGTTGCTCATGCGTTTTGTCAAAGTCGTATCACTGGGTTTACTCTTCTCCGCGATTGCTTACGCGCAAGAGCCGTTAAACGGGCAAGACGGCAGTGACGCAAAACCCGACGCAGAAATTGGTATTGCTGAGCCAGACCTCCACTTTTTGAAACGCATGAGAACGTTTCGGGGGCCCTACACAGATCAGGATGACCCACTTTTAACAGCTAAACAGGCGAAAGAAGCAGACCGCACTGGCGTCACGGCAGCTGAGTTGACCTGCCGACCTCCACATTGCTCACGGGAAGAAGCGCTGCTCATTGTGAAGCTAGCAACACCAGCGAGCTCGCAAATCTTGGCAAAGACCCCCAACCTTGGCACGAAACAAAGTGCTTTTTATGTTGATAGCGCGCTAACGCCAATTTTTTCTCAAGAGCTTGTTTCCAAGGCGCGTACCAAATATGCAGCTTCAAGCGCCAAGCAGCCCGTTAATTCGCTTGGGAAGCCTGTTGACCTATCGCGCTGGCACAGTCTCAAGTTACCTAAAGGCACAAATCTCGACGAGGCGATCAAGGATCTCTCGCTCGACCCTCGCATCGAGCTGGTCGAATCGAGCTTTGAGCGTCAGTTAAAAGGCGAGCCAACCAGTAAAGACCCGGGTACTGATTTCTCGGGTCTTGCGATCGCCGCGAACGACCCCCGAAAAGCGGAGCAGTGGGCACTGGAGCGCACTCGTACAGAAGACGCTTGGCAGTGGCTTGAGGACAACGGATACCCCGCCTGGGGAGACCGAAACATTGTCGTCGCAGTCATCGACTCCGGGGTGGACTACACCCACGAGGATCTTGCGGGCAACATGTGGGTGAACGCGGGTGAGATTCCTGACAACAACATTGATGATGACAACAATAGCTTTATCGATGACGTTTATGGCGCTGATGTCGTCGGCTCAACCTATGACCACGACGGCGACCCGCAAGATGACAATGGTCACGGAACCCACGTTGCAGGCATTATTGCCGCGCAAGGTAACAACGACATCGGCATCATAGGTGTTGCTCCGAATTCGCAGATTATGGCCATTAAGGCCGCTCAGTACTCGGGGGTGCTCACCTCTACCGACATTGCTGAAGCGATTCTTTATGCCTACCAACAGGGCGCGGATATTATCAACATGTCCTTCGGTGGCTCAGGACGATCGGTGCTTGAAGAGGAGGCGTTAGCCGTTGCCTTCAGTAACGCGGTACTCATTGCCGCAGCAGGTAACCAAGGCATTTACAACGACACCAATTGCGGCATTTTGGCGCGCCCTTCATATCCCGCCGCACACCCTTACGTACTGGGGGTTATGGCGGAAGCACAGTTCCCAGATGACAAGGGTGCTTACCTAGCGCGCTTCTCTAACTGGGATTGCAAGGCACGAAACGGCATCGAGTATGAAGTAATGGCGCCGGGTGTCGATATTCTCTCGACAATTCCAGGCGACGGTTACGCAGCGTGGGACGGCACGTCTATGGCAGCGCCTGTCGTCGCGGGTATGGCGGCACTCGTACGTACCCGATTCGAAGATAAGTCCGTTTATTCATCTCGTTTCATCATGGGGCAGCTTGGTTCAACCGGCGCCTCCCGAAAAGCGATCGCCTTTGATGACGGTTCGTCTAAGAGCTATTTTTCTGCTGATGCTTTGCAATCGCTGGTAAACGTCCCTAGCCCGAGTCTTTCTTACCTCCAGCACTACCTGTTTGATGGATCTGACCAAGGCGCAAGTAATGACGATGATGGCATCGCCGATGCCGGCGAAACCATTGAAGTGGCAATCGTTGTCAAAAACTACTGGGGCATGGCCGACAATGTAGAGGTTACCCTTGAAGCGCAAGCAGAGGGCGCTGTTGCCGGCCCCGATCCTTACGTGACATGGGACGTGCCGACCGTGAATTACGGCGGCGTAGGATCATTTAACGAGGACGATAACGGCCTGATTTATGACGAGGGCGGTCTGATAACGGGCGTACGCGTGCCTTTCAGGTTCACGGTCGCAGAGAACACCCCCAACGAACATATTATTCCCATGTTGGTCACCATGACAGCCAACAACGGACTAGACCCTGACGATCCGGAGTCCTATACGACCACCTCTCGCTTCAATTTAATCGTCCAGCGAGGCCGAGAATTACCAAGCATTATTGGCTCCGACGCGCCGGGCACACCCGGTGGAAACCTTGATACCGACGGTGTTGAAGACGGAATTGTGACGCTGGATGACAGTGCACTTTGGTTAGTTGAAAAGCCGGTTTTGGTGGAGACTGGTGCCCATCTGCGCGTCGGCCCAGGCGCTATCTTACAATTCGGAAACAATCAGGCTGACGATGTTTACGCTGAGATTCAGCGTATCTTCCTTCAATACAACGGTACATTTGAAACTGCGGGGACAGCGGAGAATCCAGTAACGATAAAACCCTCGGATCTTTTCCCTCAAACCGGAGCGGTTATTACAAGAAGCGTTGACATGGGGGGAGGTAGTTCAGGAACTGCCACATTTCAATACACCAATCTCTTCAACCCAATAGTTGATGGTAAAAGCGCTGATCACGTGAGCGTTACCCGAACAATTCTAAATGGTGACGTAATCTACCGGACGGGTGAGTACAGGGATTCTTCCTGTAACCCCCGATTCAATATGTATGACTATGAGTCTCAAAATTCTGGCGGCGTTACAAATTCTCGGTTCAGAAGGCTGGGGCAGGAATCTTGGGGTTATTACGATAATGGAGTGAAGCCAGTTGGGGGGTGCTCTTGGTCTCTCGGAGCATCCCGGGTAGCCAGCTCCCTTATTGAGAATACGATGTTGAGTGGTTTCCCAACCGGTAACAGCTCAAAAGTCTCAGGGACTGTTTTACTAAATAATAATCAACGCTGGGTGCTTGGCGATGGAAGTTACATCACGAAGGGCAGTGACTTCTATCTTAATGAGCCACAGATATCCGACCTCCTTGTGTTAGATACTCATCAGTTCGACGGTAAAACTTACGCTTTGATTTATTCATTTATGGAGAATGAATATGGAAGTGGTGTTCAACAAATCAACAATGTTGACAGAGTAGCTGCGCTCGCGCGTGCGCTTGAGGGAGAGCTGTTCATTCCATCCGACGATGCGGAAATATCGGGTGTTCAACCCTGGCTACAGCAAGTTCGGGAGGATATGAATACGGCAAGTAAAGCTGGTGAATTCACAGGTATAGACTGCGGTACTTGGGATGAAGTTTGTGAGCGGTTAAGAGATCCCTCCGTGTTTTCCATGGGCTTCATATACGCCGATGGTGTAATTAAAACCGTGACGGGTGAGACGCCAACTTATGAAAATCCAAATAATCCAATGTCAGAGCAATTTCTCACAGACTTAGAAAATGCAAATAGAACGGATGGATACCTAACTTACTATGTCTACTGCGATTCGCTTCAGTGCATGGACGCTTACAGGACAGGCACATCGCTCGCGGTGGTGGAGCTGCCGCATCAGATTGATAAATCTCAATTGCAGATTGAAATTAACGATGCAGCGGTATCGTATTCTTCCAATACCCTCGGCGGGAACGCGGTCCTTAATCAGTGGCATGATCCAAATATCTACCACTGGGCAAGAGTCAGATTGCCCAGCACCAGTACTGAAAAAACTTTTTTTAATAGTGTTATCGATTTATCGGGAGTGTATTGGGGCGACGTCAGCGAGGAGGTCATTCGCCTTGGTATTGCTGACTATCAGAGCGACTTCAACAAGATGCCAGTTCGCCTGCAGCCCATTCGAACTGAGCCACCGGAAAACGCTTATCCCTTCGTGGCTAAGCTCGATGTATTAGACGCCGATGCCAATGAGCGCCCTGATCAACGATTCGCTAATGAGCAAACCGTCTGGCGTGTCACGTTTAATCGTGACATGAATCAGGAGATTCAACCCTTTGTCACCTTTGGGCCCGACGAGCCCTACACCGACTTTATCGTTCCAGGTGATTGGGTTGATGCGCGGACCTGGGAGGGCAGAGTCACCATTTCACCTGTGGCAACTGATGGCTACCAATACGTCCGCGTTGCGGGTGCAGTCGCTGCTGACGACCCATGGTTGATTACCGGCGACGACAAGCGTCGCTTCCGTTTCGAGGTCATCACCTCCGGAACCGAGTCGCTCAACCTTCAGGCGTCAGGCGGAGAAGGCTACGTCGACCTGTCTTGGAACCAAGACGACTACGACACTTTGATGGGCTTCAATATCTACCGCTCGACCTCACAAGACGGTAACTACGTGCGCATCAACCAGACGCTCGTTGGGAATGAGGACCGTGAGTACCGTGACTCGAATACAGAGCCGGGCGTGCAGTACTTCTATTACTTTACGGTAGCGCTTGATGGGTCTGAGTCGGAGCCCTCCAACAAGGCCTCGGCGACACCTATCGATACGGTGAAGCCGGTGATGAGCCACAACATCATCTCCACAGCCACTTTTGGCAGTACAGTCATGGTTCAGGCCAACGTCACCGACAACATATCGGTGCAGTCGGTCACGCTTTACTACCGTGCTATTGGCGAGACGAACTACACGAGCGCCGATATGGTGAACACCTCGGGTAGTACCTATCGTGCGTCCATCCTGGCAAGTGCGACACAGCCGCCCGGTGTTGAGTACTACATCGCAGCTACCGACGGTTCGAGCTACACCTACAGCGGACGCGCATCGAGCCCGAACAAAATCACGATTGAAAATAATCCGGTGGTGACATCGGTTAGCCCGTCGGCCGGAAGCACTGCTGGCGGTGAGGTGATCACGGTTTCGGGTAACAACTTTGTTGACGGGGCCAAAATCACGCTCGGCTCAGCGACCTGTCAGAACGTGGTTTGGGCGTCTGAATCGCGGCTCACCTGCACGACACCTGCGAGCTCGCCTAATTTGGTGGCGGTGACGGTTGAAAACCCCGATGGTGGCACAGGTGTTCTAACCTCTGCATTCACGTTTGTGGGCAACAGCACGACCATGGCGCTGCCGGATATCACCGCCTCTCAAGGGCAAACCCGTGACGTGGCGCTTACCGTGGACCCGGTAACAGGTATGCAGAGTTTCACGGCGGTCATTTCTTGGAATGGCGACCACCTTCAGTACGCTGGCTTCACCAAGGGTGCCTTGGTCAGTGGCTGGGATGTTGTCTCTCAGTTGAACGGCACGACGCTTACGATTGCAGGTAGTAGCAGTACGTCAGTATCGGGCTCTGGAGAGCTGGTGCTTCTCGAGTTCGCCGTCATCGCTGAGGGCGACGTTAACTCCGTCATTGACCTGGTTTCGGCAAAAATCAATGAAGGATATATAGAGACTGCACTGGTTGATGGGTCTTTCACCATGGCCACGGGTTTTGATATCTCGGGCCGCGTGCGGTTCTGGGATTCCTCGCGGACGCCTATTGAGGCAACGGTCACCTTGGATAACTCACTTGAAGAGGTGAGTGATGCGGTAACGGGGCAGTTCCAGTTCTCGGGCGTCCTCGACGGCACCCATACGCTCAATATTGAAAAGGAAGATGGCATTAACGATTCTGTTCGCGGCTATGACGCCTCGTTAATTCTGAGCCATGTTGTTGGGTCCGCCACGTTAACGGGTTCCGCCTTAGCCGCGGCCGATGTGACGGGTAACGGCGAGATCTCAGCGCTCGATGCGTCAAAGGTTCTGGAGGTTGCAGCAGGGCTTGAGACGGTGCCTTTCGCTAATCAAGCCTCGCCCTGGGCCTTTGAGCCAGCAGAGCGTCGTTATGACGAGATTACATCCAACATCACTAACGCGGACTTCACCGCTATTTTCATGGGTGATGTTTCCGGTAACTGGGGCGACCTTTCTACGCAATCCCTGACTGGGGTAAGGCTCGAGCTGGATTCGGTTACCCGTGAGGGTGTTGCGACAGTTAATGTCCTTGCGGCGCCGCCCGTTGAGGGAGCCGCCATTAGCTCTGTAGAGCTGACGCTCAACACCACGGCAGGTGTAAGCCTCATTCAAGCGAGCAGAACACCGGCGACGACCAACTGGTCTGAGCCGTTGGTAACCGTTGGTGATAACGCATTCTCTACCATCATCTACGATGATGTGAGCGGTGCGTTCTCGACCGAAACCCACGTGCTGAGTCTTGAGTTATCGCTCACCAATGGGCAGCAAGCGGTGACGTCCATGGGCGGCTGGCTGAATGAAATGCAGCTGTACAGCAGTCAAGCCTTTGCATTGAAGTCGGCGAATGATACCGACGGTGACTTTGTCGATGACGACGAAGACGCCTTCCCGAGCGATCCATCCGCCTCAACTGACACCGACGGTGACGGCCTGCCAGATGACTGGAACCCGGGGTACACCGCGCTCGATAGCACAACAGGCTTATTGGTAGATCGCGATGACGATAACGATGGCTATACCGATAAAGAGGAAGAGGAGGCGGGTACTGACTCCTTGGATGCAGGGGATCAACCTGTGAGCGGCATGGGCATTCTGCTTATCAAGCAAGCGATCGATGCGGCGGCTGCACGAGGTCAGTAGTCGGCGCTAGGTCTAAGCGAAAGGCCGTCGGACTAAAGGCGCTGAAGCGAAAGTCCCCAAAAACGTTCATTGCTTGTCAGGCCAAAGTTGCTTGGCAAGCAGTGTTCCAAGGCCCACGCCTAGAATGTCGGCTAGGAAATCTTCCCACTCTTGCGATCGGGTGGAGGTATACCCTTGCAGTATTTCAATAAGCCCACCGAGTGCAATCAGCACAAAGACCATCACCAACACCTGTCTTGGATAGGCGCGCAGCCCAACCAATGTAAGTACTAAAAAGGCGACGGTGTGAACAACTTTATCTGCCAGCGCAAAAAGCTGCGGTGAGGTTGATTGGGGTATGACAGCTCCCAAAGTGACGGCCAGGAAAAGTAACCAAAAGATGACTTTCGCAACGGGCTGGCTCAGAAGAGGCGCTTTCATCGATTAGCTTGCCAGTCGGCTTTGTTTTGACGCCAGACACGCACCTGAACATCGCTCAAGGAGCCGGGTAAATGAACGTATTCACTGGGCCGCGAGCCGAGGCGTGTGGCCAGCGTTTGCGAGGGGGTGTTGGCGTCCTCGATTAGGTGAGTCACCTCACTCCAGTCCAATTCATCAAAAGCAAAATCGATGCAGGCGGAGGCAGCTTCAAAGGCATAGCCCTGTCCCCAATAAGCCTTCCTTAACCCCCAGCCAACCTCCATGGTTGGCCAATGCAGTGGATGCCAAGGCCCAATTCGTCCAATCCACTCGCCGGATTCCTTTTCAATAACACCGAACATGGCGGCTTGGGTTAGCGACCAAAGACCAATCCATTGAGCCAGCGTTCGCCACGCATCAGCCTCCTGCTGATGTCCACCCAAGTGCCGCATCGTGTCCTCACACGTGAGGAAGTCGCGGACATGGGGCCAGTCATCCGCTTGAGTAGGTCGCAGAATAAGGCGTTGGGTTTCTAGCTGAATCACAGGAAGGTTAGACCCTAACTACAGTAGCTAGGACAATCGCAGGAGACCCACTTTTTTGTCAATTGTCGAAGTCTCAATCGGCCGTTATTTCTCGCATAGGCTACAAAGGTGTCATCTTTTACCGTCATAATCAGTCGGGAGATAGGTGGTCAATCGATGACCGCCTTGTGAGCAGAGGTGAGGGAAAAATGTCGGGTAGACAGGGACTAATTTGTATTCGATCCGCTGCTCTTATGATCGCCCGCTCAGTTGTCGCAGGTATCTGCATGTTGGCGTTAAAAGCCTGCGGCGGCGGTGGTGGTAGTTCCTCCGATTCAATCCCACCTAATACACCACCTTCCTTCGGCCAATCGCTTTACACACTCTCGGTTGTGGAAGGGGGCAGCGCTATCGGTGTTGTCGCAGCAACCGACGCTGAAGCTGACAATCTTGTTTACAGTGTGAGTGGAGAGGACGCTGAATCGCTTGTTATTTCTGGGACTGGCAGTCTGTCCTTTCAGACGCCAGCCGATTACGAGCGCCCCACTGACAGCGATGCGAATAATGAATACAGCGTCGTTGTGACTGCCTCTGATGGTGCGTTGAGTGCCACTGCGGACGTGATAATTACGGTCGAGAACGATCCGAGCGATGATGCCGCGGCGCCGCAAATATTATTTGGCTTCGAGGTGCTCATCGGCTCTGTAACAACTCCGGCCTATGACCGACCTTCGACGTGGGACGATGCCGATGGCGACTGCATTTCCGATCGTCATGAGATTCTCATCGCTCAGCATCGTGATGGGGACGGGGCTTATCCGCTCGTTATGTCCTCTGATGGCTGCTTTGTTCAAACGGGACGCTGGCTCGACCCATACGACAACATTTATTACTACGCTGCATCTGACGTGCAAATTGATCACGTTGTCGCACTATATGAGTCGTGGATCTCGGGGTTGGGCAATGTCGATGCGAGCGTGCAACGCCGTTACGCCAACACGGGCAGCGTGTCCGCAGGTGTGCTGCCTGAAACAAGCCATAACTTTCTTGCGGTTGGTGCGTCGTCTAATGGCGAGAAGGGCAGTAGCGACCCAACTGAGTGGATGCCGCGAAATGATGATTACCACTGTACATACTTGAAAAAATGGGTGCTCATTAAGTCGCTTAACGCACTCTTGCTCGACGACAGCGAGTTTGAATTCATTCGTGCACGTGAGCCCGGTTGCGGCAATGCATCACTGCCCGAACTCCCTGCAAATCCGTAAAGACTCGTCTGTGTTGAGAGTCGTTTATCGACTCATTAAGAACAAATGGGTTTGCACCTTGCTTCGCTATAAGAATGAAAAAAGGGGCGCTAAGGCCCCTTTGAAACACTTCTTCGCCTAGGCTACTGAGCCGCATCCCACGCCGCTTGTATTGCCGGTATCGCCTGCCCAATAAAGAAGCCGGGGGGGGCCCCTGAGTCGGCCGCATCGCCATACTCATCAATCGCCATGTAGCCGCCAATGCCGCGGTTAACGTCAATAAAGCTCACGGCACCAAAGGCCCCCGGATCGGTGAACACACCAGGTAGGTCTTCTCGGATCCACCAGCCCATGCCGTAGGGCGTAGCATTAGTGGTCACAACACCCCCGCGGTCAGTTTGCATACTGGCAATAGAGTCTTCGCTAAGCACTTGTGTATCGCCGCATAGACCACCGTTTAGGTGTACCTGAAGAAGCTTGGCGTAATCCGCCATGTTGGTAATCGCACCGCCTTCAACATTAGGGTTGCTCGTGCCTGCAAGCGTGTCGACAGACCCAGTAAAGGACGTGGGTGATTCCCATGGATTGCCAAAGGTGAAGACCTCCAGACCACAAGGCGTAACTAGATACTGATCTACCAACTGATTCCACGTCGCATTGGCCACCGTGCTTGCTGTAACGCCCGCGATTTGCCATTGGCTACCACCGTAGTCATAAACGCTCCCTGCTGGCTGTGTCGTAGGCAGTTCGTTTTGCACAAGGGTTTGGCCACAAGCCTCAAAGTTGAAGAAAGCCTGAGCACTGAATTGACAGAGATGATTGAAGTCTTCGATGGTGGGACCCGTCGACGATCCATAGCCCGCAAGGAGTCTAAGCCCGGGAATGCCTGACGTGTTGCTCACCATTTGCTCGACTGTCCGGTCAGCGTACGGCCCGTCATAGGCAAGATAGGTGCTGACAGGCTCACTCATTGAGAAGTCAACGTTAGCGTCTTCTTGCAGTGCCATCAGTGTCATCACCGCCGGGACTTTGCTGGTGGATGCCAAGAGAACCACCGTGTCGTCTGTGTGATCACCAAAGACTTCTTGGTGGATTATGCCGTCGGCGTCTACCAGCACATAACTAATCCCGTCGAAATCGGTTCGCTCATCGATGAAGGCTTGGAAGGAGGCATCGACCTCAGAAAAATCGGGTGCTGTTGGCGCTGGCGGCGACGGATCGACCACGACCGGTGCGGGCGTTGGACTGCTTCCACCGCCGCCTCCGCCACAGCTTACTAGGGCCGAAAAAGTTAAAGGTAGCAACCAAATAGAGATGCTACGGAGGTTAATGAATCCGCCGTTGCTCATATGAAATTCTCCGTTCTTGTTATCGTGCTTTATTGTTAACGTAACCGGGCAGAATTTGAAAGTTACTATTAGTCGGTTTATAAAATAAGTGTCGGAGGCAGCAGAGCGTGGCGATCACTATGAAGGGGTTTCTTTACTCGTTCGGGTTTACTTGGCTGATGAGTTTTTCAGGTCTCCTAGTGGCTCAGGCTGACACGACTAACGATAATAGGGTGCTCAATCAGGATTACGCACCGCTTGAGAAAAACCCGCCGGTTTACCCTTATGTGTCTCAGTTCAACGGTATTGAGGGTTACTGCATCGTCGAATATACAGTGACTCTCTCGGGCGCGGTGGAAGATGCCTTTCCAGCGGAATGCCAACCCATAGGATTATTTGAAGGTATCAGTGTTGAGGCTGCTAAGGCATTTATTTATCAGCCAAGAATTATCGATGGTGTTGCCACAGACGTGCCAGGCGTTCAAAACAAGTTTAGTTTTGCTTTGACAGGTGGCGGTAGTTCTCAGGGATGGGATGGTGAGCCAATTAAATGGAGCTTTATTAAAGAAACTGACACCCGCCGGATCAATAAAGCGCTAGAAAAGCAGGATTGGAAAAAGCTTAAAAAATACGCGCTGAAACGAGAGGGTGCTAACTATCGGATGCTTTACTTTGCCGGCTATGCTGAAATCATGATGGGCAATAAAGGCGCCGGCTATAAGTACATCGAGCAGTTCGTTTTTCATGAAGAAGAAGCGCTGCCTTTTGAGTTTGTTACCTTTAATGCCTTAAAGCTCCTGGTAACCCACTACTATCAGACCCAGCAATACGACGCCCTCATTGCTCTCGATAAGCACGCGGATATTTGGTGGTTTCGATTGCTCGATGAGACGACCACCAACCAAATGGCGCTTATGATCGCGGACGCCTATACCCGCGTTGGTGATAACGATGCGTCGGTCAAACGCTTGACTGAGATCGTGGATCGCGCCCAAACCGAAACGGCAAAGGAAGATCGATTTGTCGCGCTAGCACGCCGGGCGCTCGGGCAGTGAGACTCGATAACGAGTTTTGGAGAGGGGCACAATAACCCATGAGCCGTCTCTTTTCTTGCTTAATCCCCATGTGATGGGGGGCACTGGGTTTATTGACGTTGGGTTGCGTGGTGTTCGTCACTCTCCTCGCTGATCTGCTGCTACCGTTTTCTACCACCTCTGTCCTACCAAAATCGCATCAATGTATTGGCAGTCGGACTGCCGCTCGCTACTCTTAGGCTACAACTAACAACAATAGAGACCAACGCATGAACTTCGAGTTTTCTGAAGAACAGCAAATGCTGCGGGATCAGGCGCGCAACTACCTGTCCCAACATTGCCCTACAACACTGGTTCGCCGCGTGTTGAACAACCGCGAGACTCACGACGCCGACCTTTACAAAGGCATTGCAGAAATGGGCTGGACCGCAACCACGATTCCTGAGGAGTACGGTGGCCTGGGCATGTCGAGCTTGGAGCTCGTGGTCATTGCCGAGGAACTGGGTCGCGCTTGTGCACCGGTGCCTTTCAGTTCAACGGTCTACCTTGCTGCAGAGGCCATCATGGCGCTGGGTACGGAAGCGCAAAAAGAAGCGTGGCTACCCAAGTTTGCTGACGGTTCAGCCATTGGCTGTTTTGCTATGGGTGAGGCGGGAGGTGCCGTTACACCGGATCTAATGCGCACGACATTGTCTGACGGCGTAATCAACGGAACGAAGTTGCCCGTGGCCGACGGTGGCATCGCCGACGTTGCCATCGTTGTCTGCGCCGCCGACAAAGGTGATGGCGCAACGCTGGCATTGGTCGACTTAAGCCAGGACTGCATAGATAAAGACAATGTACAGATGATCGACTTCAGCCGCGGACACGCAGAACTCATATTCAACGGCGCTTGCGCTGAGGTGCTGGGTGAAGAAGGTGCAGGCTGGGCGGCGGTTGAATCACTCATGAACACAGCCGCCATTTTGTTTGCGTGGGAGCAGATCGGTATCGCCGATCGCGCACTAGAGCAGGCGCGTGAATACGCATTGGGTCGTTTCGCCTTTGGCCGCTCGATTGCGTCTTACCAGGCTATTAAGCACAAGTTGGCTAAGATGTACGTGAAAAACACCCTGGCGCGCAGCAACGCCTATTACGGTGCATGGGCATTGAATGCAGGCGCAAGTGACCTTGCGGTTGCGGCAGCGACAACACGTGTGGCGGCGATTCAAGCCTCGCTATTTGCAGCCGAAGAAAACATTCAGACCCACGGTGGTATGGGCTTTACCTGGGAATTTGATTGCCAGTTTTATTACCGACGCGCGAAACTTTTAAGCTTGGCAGTCGGTAGTGAGAAGCAGTGGCAAAGTCGCCTGGTCGATGGTCTGGCCGCTACGGCTTAAAGAATAAAACGAGACGAGAAGAAGAGAGACTAATCATGGATTTTAACGATACTCCCGAACAGGCAGCGTTTCGTGAAGCGGCAGCCGATTGGCTTGCGGCAAACGTTCCTTCTAAAGACGAAATCAAGGGCATGAACCGCCTGGAAGTGGCGAAGCTCTGGCAGAAGCGTAAGTACGATGCGGGCTGGGCCTGTATTGGCTGGGACCCGGCTTACGGTGGTCGCGGTGCGTCCGCCATTGAGCAAGTCATCTGGAAGCAGGAAGAGGCCAAGTACGACGTGCCCGCGGGCTTTTTTGTCATTGGTCAAGGCATGATGGCACCAACGCTCATGGCGTACGCGCAGCCGCAGCACCTCGAGCGCTACCTTCCAAAGCTTGCGAGCGGCGAAGAGATTTGGTGCCAGCTATTCTCGGAGCCCGCTGGTGGTTCTGACTTAGCGGCGCTGCGAACCAAAGCAGAGAAAGACGGCGATGAGTGGGTCATCAACGGCCAGAAAATCTGGACGTCGGGTGCGCACTATTCGGACTTTGGCTGCGTGGTTGTCCGAACCGACCCGAGTGTGCCGAAGCACAAAGGCTTGAGTTACTTCTTTATTGATATGAAGTCTCCAGGCATCGAGGTTAAACCCATCAAACAGCTCACGGGTGAGTCTGACTTTAATGAGGTTTACTTCACGGACGTGCGCGTCCCCGATTCGCAGCGCTTGGGTGAAGTCGGACAGGGTTGGCAGGTTTCGCTGACAACGCTGATGAACGAGCGCGCTGCAATTGGCGCCGGTAGTAGCGGCGTGAACGTCAAGCTGGCGATCCAATTGGCGAAGGAAGTCATGATCGACGGCAAGCCTGCAATCGAGGACAGTGCGGTTAAAGCGCGCCTTGCGAGTTTCTACGTCGAGGAGGCCGGGCTTAAATACACCAGCTACCGCACCCTCTCCGCGCTGTCGCGTGGCGACATTCCCGGGCCTGAGAACTCCATTGGTAAACTTGTGGGTGCTCCAAAAATGCAGCAGCTGGCGTCTTTTTGTATGGACCTTCTGGAGACATCCGGTGCTATTTGGGACACCAGCCGCTCGAAGCTTGCGGATAATATTATCGGGTCTTACATGGGTGCACCCGGTTTGCGTATTGCCGGCGGTACCGATGAGATTATGACGAATATCATCGCTGAGCGCGTTCTCGGGTTGCCACAAGAGCCTCGCATGGACAAAGGGATTCCGTTTACGGATGTTCCAACGGGTTAAGGCTGTTACCCCATAGAGAAAAATGAAAGGGCGCTTCGGCGCCCTTTTTCTTGGCTGCCACCAGTGACGCTTTCCTTAAACAGCCGCTTAAGAAGACGAGTGCATCACAAGCGGGTTAAGCTATGACCATGAAAACAAAAACAACGACGGCTCTTTCAAGCGAAGGCATTCAGCGGTACGTCAAATTACTCTTTCTCATGATGGCAGGCGGTGCAATCTACCCGCTGCTGTATTTACGGCAAAACTTCGAGCTGACGTTACTCGCGACCTTGGACATTAGCCTTGCACAACTCAACGTTGCGCACAGTGTGCTCGGTACGTCTTTTTTTCTCAGTTATGTTCCGAGCGGATGGTTGGCTGACCGATTTTCACCGCGGTCATTATTGACGTTTTCTGTTGCGATGACCGGCGTGATTGGTCTCTGGTACGGGTCACTCCCCGAGGCTACATGGATAACTGTGATATTTGGACTGTGGGGCATCACAACCGGGCTCACATTCTGGGCGGCACTTATAAAAGGCTGCTCTTTACTGGCTCCTCAGGATCAGCAAGCAAGATTTTTTGGTTTGTTGGAAGGTGGGCGTGGTTTGTTTGAGGCATTGCTTGCCACGATTGCTGTAGCCGGGTTTGCGTTTGCGGTCTCCTCCTTGGGTGCGGTCGATGAGACGGCAATGGTGCAAGTGATTTATTTTTATAGCGGTGTCTGCTTGGTCATCGGTGCGTTGCTCTGGTTTGTGTTGAAGGATACGGCATCGGACGCGGCGGGCGGCGAGGGATTGGGAGATCAGACCGCGAAGGCCACGCTGAGACAGACCTTAGACGATTTGATCGGACTTCTTTTAAATATCCGTGTGTGGCTAGTCGCCATCTGCATTCTTACGGGCTATCAGGTGTTCTGGGCAACCTACACGTACTCCGCATTTTTGCAGACGCAGTTCGGTCTTGACGCCATAGCGGTTGCGGCACTGACAACAGTTCGTCTGTGGATGCGACCGATAGGCGCTGTTCTCGCAGGGTTTATCGGTGATCGATTCCACCCAGTGAGGTCGCTCGGCATTGCTATTTTACTCGCGGGGTTCTCTCTGATCGCACTTTTGATTTTGCCCGCCGACTCGCCTTATACACTTCTGTATTTTGCGGTAGCGACATCCTCCGTCGTGATTTACGGTGTTCGTGGTATCTACTGGGCATCTTTCAACACCACGCGGGTAGAGCCGCGACGAGCGGGTTTAGCGATAGGGCTGGTTTCGATGATTGGTTACACCCCCGATATCTACATGCCGCTCATTAATACCTATCTGATTGACACTTACGGGAATGCGGTTGGTTATCAGCTGTATTTCGGTGGGGTTGGCCTCTCTGCCCTTTTGGGTGGGGCGGCTGCCTTTTATTTGTTGTCGTTGAGCAAATCAGACGTTTGATCATCTTTCACAGTACCGTCTGAATTCGCGACAAAACCTAGACAAATGCTCGGTGAGTGACGCTGTCGTCTAGTCTCAGGGCTAAGAAAATATAAATAAAAAGCAACGATTTCATTCTGGGGGAAGCATGCAACCTGGCGAAAAGACCAGGGCGCCGCTGCGTACAGGAGAGTCTGGTGAGGGGGTGGCTTCACGTCGACTTCGGTTGACGATGATCTTCCACCCCGATCGGGCACGCATTGGCGCTTCTCTAAATCTGGGGGTTATCGAACCCTCAGGTGCATTGCGTCTGGACGCAGCATTTATTGGGCGTGAAGCACCGCTATTCGAAGACGGCGTAGGACTCGGCGAGCCTCACGTCAGCCGGCGGGCGCTGAAGCTTAAGTACCATGCGCGTGGACTCGAGTTGCAATGCGTATCCGAGAGGTCCTACACCCACCTGGGTCCGCAAAAAACGTCCACAATGTCACTCACGTTTAAGGAGCTTCAACGGGGCCTTGCCCTTCGCTTTGGACACGGAGTTGTTTGTTGGCTTAGTCTTGGCGCTGACACGTCAGATCAATCCGCTAACGCCCACTCCACTTTCGTTGGCGCCTCCCCTCAGGCGGTGCACGTCAGGCGGTTAATCCATATCGCCGCAAACTCAGATCTCCCCGTGCTCCTTCGTGGCGAGTCGGGAGTGGGTAAGGAAGTGGTCGCCACCGCCATTCATACGGCAAGTGCTCGCTCAGCTAAATCGCTCGTTGTCCTGAACATGGCAGCACTGCCTGAAACGCTTGCGGAAGCTGAGTTATTTGGCAGTGCGCGGGGTGCTTTTACGGGCGCTGAAAAGCGAACAGGTTATTTTGCTCAAGCCAATAAAGGCACCTTATTTTTGGATGAGATTGGTGACCTACCTGTCTCGATACAACCTAAATTACTCAGAGCATTGCAAACGGGTGAGATTCAGGTGGTAGGTGGACGGCCCACGTCCGTCGATGCCCGCATCATCGCCGCCAGTGACGCTAATCTCGACGACACCCGCGGTTTTAAACATGCGTTATTACAGCGGCTTTCCGGGATTACGATTGAACTGCCTGCCTTGAGAGAGCGTCGGGAAGACGTGGGGATCCTACTGGCAACATCAGAGCAAACAAAGGGCCTCTTCCAAGACTTGAAGCGCTCTCCTCGTGAGACTGCAGCATGGGCCAACTTCCTTTATGACGCGCTTCACAGAGATTGGCCCGGTAATGTCCGTGAGCTTCTGCTCAGCGCACAGCGTTTTGCGCTATCGCTGCAGCACAACGCTGAAAGTCGCTTGGCGCCCCGTCATTTTGTCATTCACACTCGAAACAGGGATTCAACGCCCATGGACCCTGTCACCGACGCAGACATAACGACCGTGTACGAGCAGTCCGAGTTTGAAGTGGCTGAGACGGCACGCCGGTTAGGTCTGTCTCGCGCAGCCCTCTATCGACGCGTAGCGACCATACCTACCGTCCGCCTTGCCGCCGATTGCTCAGACACCGAAATTTTGACGGCCGTTGACGCTGTGGGTCGGAATCTTCAGGCATTGAGCCGAGAGCTCAGGATCTCCAAAGCGGCCATAGCCAGTCGACTTCGACTTATAGAGACGAGGCCAACATGAGACTTAAGTCATTTACGTCGCTCAAATTATTATCGAATGAGGCCGGTTCAGTGACTCGGCTGACACTGCTGGAGCGACTCGGTCTGGGTCCCCAAGCGGAGGTTTGGCTTGCCCGTGATCAACTACTTGGGCGTCTCGTTACCGTTAAGAAAGTCACGGCGTTTGAGGACGGTGAGGGCAATCAGGGGGACGAACGAATCAAAAGTTTACGGGCACGCGTTGAAGTTGATCACCCGGCGATCCCCACCTTATTCGGAGCGATTCCTCATGGCGACCAGTCTTGGTTGGTGAGCGAATACGTCGAAGGTATTGCCTTAAGTCAGCTAGTAGGTGAACTAAGCCCTGAAAGTATTTGCGCCATCGCGAAAGACTTACTGAGTGCCCTGCGGTGTCTGGAGTGCTTGAGTCTCGTCCACGGAGATCTATCGCCTAATAATGTGGTGATTGATTTAAACGGTCAGGTGCGACTGTTGGACTTCGAGTCTTGCAGCCGTGTTGGTGAAGCCCTCTCATCAAGCGCAACCATTGGCTTTAGTGCACCGGAGCGTCATGCAAAGAGAGCAGGGCTACCCACCGTTGATACCTGGTCAGTGGGCGCTATTCTCATTTGGTTGGTCACACAACGCACACCGGAAATTGTGGTGGACGATGCCAGACAACCCGTGTCAGTAAGCATTGGCACCGCGGCGCCTGCGGCAGACATACTCGGCGATGTGATCAATATTGCGGCTGCAGCAACGCGATTGGACCCAAGCTTAAGGCCTTGTGCGGCTGACTTAGAGGACCGGCTATCACGAAGTTATCGCTGGCTTGAGCCAGTCAATCGGTCAGTGCTATCGGCCCTCGTGAGCTCGAGATTAGCCTCGGACGGGGAGGAAGTTGCGGTCAGCTCTGAGCTCGACGTGGATAAGCCTGGCCGTACGAGGCGATTAAGAACCCTTTTGATCCTCCCTGCGCTGTGTTTGCTGTCCGCGCTTAGCTTGTTCAGTTTGAGTTGGGAGGAACGCGCGTACAGCTTACACGTCGATACAACACGCCTATCGCCGGCAACGCTACTGCCTGAGACCTTCAGCCCTCGATGGGTTGGGGCTGTTTTTTCTAAGGGGTTGCCCCCCCGGTGGACGTCAATAGAGAACGAGGGTGTCGCACCACAGGTTCCAAGCGACGGCGTGAGCGTGATAGCGGTTAATGTGAACTGCCAGCAAGGTGTCTGCGAATTGCTCACCGAGTACGCGAGAGGCAGTAAGCGTGCTTTGGGTCACACCGTTATTGTGGATACGAGTGACGAGCGAATTTGGAGAGCCGCCATTACGAATCTGGCTCAATCGATTGCAGCTGACTGAGCAGAGCGCGCAAGGTGGGTCGATCGTGGGTTGACTGAGTTAAGAGCCAGCCCAAAATGGAGTCTGCTTCTGTCCGTCTACCAGCAAGCACGTCGCTGAGCATTGACGAGGTGTTTTCCGCAGTGTCAGTCATTACGGCTCGAACCGTACTGTGAAGGCCAGATGCTAACTTGGTGTGGCCGAGCTCTTCGAGGATGGCCACCACCTCGGAAATGACCGAGTTGCTCTCTGCCTTAAACGCCTCGCTCAACAAGGCACCATTTTTGACCCGATGCACGGCGGTGAGGGGGTTGATACAGGCATTGATCGCAACCTTTTCAATGAGTCGCTCGTCGATATCGGTGCACCACTCAAGCGCCGGAACGCCGCGTTGCCAGGTCTCAAACCAGGTTGGGGCGGCGCTTCCAGTTGGATGGCCAATCAGCGTTTTTCCCGTGCCCGCAGCAATCCAGCGGTCTTTATCTCGATGACAGCCCGCGGTAGTTGAAGCAAGGAACAGTGGACACTCCGGCGCTACCGCACGGAGATCAGCAATGTGTTGCATCCCATTCATCATGGCCACGAGCGTCGTTTGGTGATTTATCCGATGACGCACCTTCTGCAACGCTAAACCAGCCGCCCAGCTTTTTGACGTGATCAGTAGATGCGAAATGTCACCCTCGTCCGCCACTGAGACGCAGTTAAACCTTATCGACTGGTCTGATTCAGGGGTCGTTAGTCGAATGGTTCGATTGGCCGAGGTGCGCGACCGAGCGAGGAGACGGACGGTTGCGCCACCGTGATGTAGGCGATGGGCAAACAGCCCGCCGATACTTCCGACACCTAAAATATGCCAGGTCTCACTCATGGGGTATCCAATTTTTAGCTAGGATCTCTTTGCTTTGCTCAATTTCAGCTCTTCCCAAAACGGCTAATGTCCACAAATGGTCCATAAGCCGCTCCACGCGGCAGGCAGCTTGCCACGTGGGTCGGTTAAACGAAACGCCTGCTGTCCTTTCAGCGAAGCGATCCCGCGCGGCGCTCTCCATATTTTGTGATGCAACGGCAATATCAAAATGGCGGCTACCACACGCCGCATACTCCCAATCGATGGCGAAATAGCGATTCTCCAAGCGTCCGATATTACTGGACGTGAGATCGTTGTGGCAAAAACACGGGGACTCGTTATCGAGTCGGCGTAAGTCCGCGCGGATAGCCTGGGCATTAAAGTCGATGGCGAGATGAGCGAGGCCTCTCGATCTGATGGCTGCGGTGTAGTGTTCTGCAGTTTGCTCTAAGGAGAGCCTCGGTGCTTCGAGCCCACTTTCATGGATGCGCATCAGCAGTTCGCTGTGCTCCTCCTCGTCGACGAGGTCAAAATGCAGTCTCGACGTGACGACAACGTCAGAGTTTTTGCTCGCCCAGGCGATCGGTGGCGCTAAGTCTAAGCGAGCTGCTTGTCGCCAAATTGCGAGCTCTCGATCCGGAGGGTTTAAGCTCATTGACCGCGCATTGTGGCGAGCGCGAAGAACGAAATTGGGGGCTCTTTGGAGCGAAAACACGGTGTTAGCAGAGCCTACCCCGAGGACTTCACCGACGTCAGGGCGCTCATTCTCTATGGGCGCCCCCTTACGCCAATTCGGCCAGGCATTAAGCGCCTCCCTAATTTGGGCTAAGGGTGGGCCATCGTGCGTCGCCACGATATGTATCCAATCACCGACAAAACGATGTAAAGCGCAAATAATCCAGAGGTTAAAGACAGGCCGCGATCCATGAAGAGCCAAACCGATACGGCGTTAATGACGATCCAATAAAGCCAGTTCTCAAGTATTTTCCGCGTCACCATCCACGTGCAAAGAATGGCTGAGACGGTCGTACCTGCGTCAATGAAGGGTCTTGCAGCATCCGTATAAGTTGTTAACAAAGCGCCTGACACCAGTGTGCAAAAACCGATAGTGACTAATGTCAGTAAGTGAAAACTCGCGGGTCGCGTCGAAACTGCCAAGGTCTCTGCGCTGTCGTTTTGACCCCAAAATACCCATCCGACGACAGCCATCACTGCATAGATGACTTGTAACCCAGCCTCCATGTACAGCTTTACGTCGGCGAAAATGACAAGATAGATAAGCGCACTCAAAAATGCGGCCACCCAACAGAACCGATTTTGTCGCATGGCGAGCAGTAAATAGGCGAGTGCTAAAACAACCGCTATGGTCTCCAGCTCGCCCATTAGGATTGAGGTGGCTCGATGTCGGTGTGATGCTCAGGAATAAACTTTGCGACTAAGACCTGACGACCAAATTGGGCATAACTGGCTTCGAGCGCGTCTCGGACGCAGTCGAAAACATCACGACTCTCGCCGGTGATTTGCGTGCTCATCGAATTCGTCGCCGCACTGCAGCGGTTAGCAGCAATAATATGCTCGATGAAGGCCCATACCGGACCCTCAATTTCGCCAGCGAGCGGATACAAGCTGAGCTCAGCGGTTACTCTCACAGTCTGTCTCCAAATTGATAACGCATCGTTGCGCCCACTGTACGCGGCTCACCAAATTGATAATAGGGCTCGAGGACGTACTCTTTTCTCGGGTCATTGCCAAACGTTCCGAATCCGCGGGTAACCGTTTTCTTATCTTGCAGATTTCGCCCCCAAACAGTGACCTCCCAAGCGCCGATTTGCCAAGCGATATTGGCATTGACCAGGCGAGCCGACGGCGACTGAATGTCGTGTCGATCGGAGAGAAAAAACGCATCCCGTCCCGTGACTTCTAGCGAGGCGGAAACGTTTTTAGCCATATCCCAAGTAGCGCTCAATCGATATTGATCAGCGGGTGCTTGCGGCTGATCTCGGCCTGACAGGTCAGTGCTGTCGATATTGACGTAGGTGTCAAACTGCGCATCGAGTCGGGCGATAAATGCTGAGACGCCCAGCGATGGTGCCACACGCCAGTCCAGTGTCGCTTCCAAACCGCGGTTCGTGCCACTTGCTGCATTATCTGTAAAGTCGGTAAAGGACGTGCTGCCGTCGCTGCGCGGTATGACGAGAGACCCTTTGACCTGCTGGTCACCCCTGTCCATATTGAATAGCGTGATGGATCCACTAACACGATTATCCGCGCTACTAAACCGGTACCCAAGCTCCGTATTGAGCAGGCGTTCCTCGTCAAAACGTGTGGCGTCGGCAAAAGCCGATACGTCAATCTCATCAACCAAGCTCAATAACGTCGAGGAGAGCGAGGGGTTAACACCCCCGGCACGAACGCCACGCGAGATCGTCGCAAACACCGACCCCGTTTCGGTTATCCGCCAGTTTACAGAGACGTTTCCTGTCCAATAATTGTCATTGAAGCTCTCTGTAACGCCGGCTGAGTCGCGATAGTTAACCTCGCGCTGCTCGAGTCTGGTTCCTAGCGTGAGCGTAATATCGTCGGTAAGTGAGTGAGATAACTGTCCGTAGAGTGCAAGCGTATCGGCCTTATTAAGGCTGCCAAATGCCGCGTCTAAGTAGGTGTAGTCGCGATTAAGAGACTCCTCGTCTTGCCGTGCGTAGACCCCGGCCACCCAGTCGGTCGCATCGCTATTGCTCGGGCTTAAACGCCATTCTAGCGTGCGACGCTTGAGGTCGCGGGCGTAAGAGTCAAAAGAGCTGTATTCCCAAAAGGGACGGATGCCCACATAACTCCAGTCCTCGTCGTAACTGTAAACTGTGTCCGCCGAGACATCGCTTACCTGAATCATCGACGTATAGTCCTCACCAAAACGATGCCAGCGGATGAGTGCAGACGTCATATCGAGGCTATCCTCGCCCGGCTGATCGCTCAGCGTTTCGCGTGTATTGTCGAGCGAGAAGGCGTCGTAACCATTTTGCACTTCGACCTTGTTTACCTTCATGTCCACACTATGTTGACCAGAAACATGACGCAGGGCGAAACGCGTTGTTTGCTCATCTCTGTTGTTGGTGTCATCGACCCCAAGGTACGTATTCTCGATCCAACCATCGGAGGCAAAGCGTTGATGAGCCAAGCGAGCGGAGAGGGTATTGGTAAGAGGCGCATTAGCGATGACTTCGAGCCGTCGCCCTGAGTAGTTCTCCATTCCCATTGCGACGCTGAGCTTTGCATCACTTGTGGGGGTCTGTGTTTCGGTGCTAATAAGCCCCGCCAATGCTCCCGCACCCATTATTGCGCCTTGGGGGCCTCTGAGTACGTCCACTTGCGAGGTATCGAAGGTGGTCAGTGCGCCGCCGAGACCGCTGATATCGACACCGTCTTGGAGCAAGATAACGGATGGGTTAATGGGCTCCACGAACTGGCTTCGTTCACCAATGCCTCGAATCTGGAAAAATCGCTGACGCGAAGCGCCGGCTGAGGCGGAGAGGTTTGGCACAAGGGTGAGCAGATCCTCAAAATGCGCAGCCCCTCGCGCACGGACATCGCTTTCGGTAACTGACGTGACACTGAGATGATTAATATCTGCTTTCATCAATGCCGCGGTGATAACGATCTCTTCAAGCTGTGCGGTACTGGCTTGGGACGCAACCGTCAGCTGGCCTAACAGGATCATCGCACTTGCGGTGAAACCTAGACGTTCTTTGGGTGGATAAGGGGGGGACATCATTGGCAAAGCGGTTTCCTCTACTCAGGTCGAACTTCGGTAATCGAAGCTCGATGGTCAAAGCGCTTGGGTCAGTGCACGACGAGAAACAACTGGAGGGCCCGTTGGGGCTTAGCGTCCTGTTCCTACGCCGGTACTAACCGGTTCAGGTTCAACGGGTTTGCTGTATCAGCATCTCAGGCAGTGCCACCCCGCAGGTGTGGGAAACCTTAACAGAAATGATCCGGGCAAGGGAGTGTGACGCTTCCTGGGTCCTCCTCTCTCCTACCTAGTGCAGAGATGTGGCGCACGCAATAAGAAAACGGCATTGCGTGGTCGGTGAGATGGTATTGAGGATCGCCCGCAGAAGCATCAACCGACATAGAGGCTCTGCAAAAACTGCGGCTTAGGAAAACCCATGCATTCGCTTTGACTTCCGATGGATTTGCTAGTGGAATGACCGGTAAAGCAGTCTTTATTTACGGTGTGTGCAAAAAGCAGCAGCGAGTAAGCAAAACCGTGTAGATTGGAGCACTAGAAACACCTTATTTAGCCGCATGGCACGAAAGCGGTGCCACAAGCAGAAACTGAATTTGTAGGTTGATCCCATGAGTAATGCCGACCAGGTTGCCGATTCCCAGTCACCGATATCCGTTGCGGAGTTCGCTCGTCGACAACTTGCCGTAGTTGAGCGACAGATGCTGTCGGCTACCGACCTCGCAGACCTTGTTGAGCTGTCAATAACGGGGATTCGACAACTTTCCGGTGGTTCTCAGGTCGAGCTCTGGTTGCACGACCCGGTGGGTGAGCTCGATCGACACTTAGATGCGATTGGTGTCCTATCCGGTGCGGTGCAATTGCTGGACGACAGCTATTCCTTCGTCTCGCTTTACAGCGAGGACCCTATGTGGAATAGAACGACCTCTGGCATGTTCAACGATACGGCGCTTTTCAAGTCGACTAGTACGATCGAACAGACACTGATGATTCCTGTATTGGACCATGAACTGCTTGTCGGTAGTGTGCACGTTGGTAATCCCCGTAGTGCCGTGATGATGGACGGCAGCCAGATGGCAATGCTGTCCGATTTCGTAGCAAAAATGCCACTCCTGATTAACCGATTGATAGAGATGAACCGCATTCGTGATTTTGTTCTTCTCGATCCCGCGAGCCACGTCGCCAACCGAGCTGGGTTACTGCGTGATCTTGAGCGTGAAATAAGTCGCGCCCGACGCAGCAATAAAGCGCCCTTGTTGGTGGCGCTCAAATTGGTGGGTTTAGAGAGTATGAGCAACCTCTCGCAGCGACACATTCAACACCGAATCTTGCGCTCGGTTGCGGCGAAAATTGCTGAAGGGTTGCGCGATACCGATTCGGTAGCGCGGATTTCCGAGGAGTGTTTTGGCGTTATGGTGGTGGATGCGCCACGTGAAGACGCAAGCAGTATTGTCGAGCGATGGGAAACTGAGCTTCAGGGGCAGCTTATCGATGACGGTGCTGGGGGCATGATTGAGCTCCGTACAGAAAGCAGTTTCCATCAGTGCGATTTGTCGACGCTTGAGGATAACGATGCCTCTCAGATAGCGCATTCGCTTATCAGTACCGTCGAACAATCCCTAGTACGTGACCCAAGTTAAGCGTCAGAACCGGTTTGGAGCGCGATAGCTGTCATTTTTTAGTCACCATTTTGTGCGCTAGCTCGGCTACACTGCGTGTTGCAGTTTAAAGGCACCAAACATGAACACCCCGACCGCTATTATGAACCAGCTGAACATCGATGCCCGCGTACGCAGCGCGTTGCGATGGCTGTCCGATTCAGAGCGGTTGCCTAAGTTACAGCGCGCTCTATTGCTTGTTCTGGTGCTCTGGGTAATTAACAGTGCCGCCAACGTCGTTATAGCCCTTATCCCGAGCGATCAGATGGCGCGACAAGAGCACGTATCAATTAACCCCGCACCCTCCACCTCAGGGGCATCTCTTAGTGCCGAGACAATCGATGTGTCGAGTATTCTCGGTGTGGACGTGTTTGGGCCGGTAGCGGTGAGTGAAGTTCAGGCGGCCATTGAGGAAGTGGCGTCGGTTAACCCCCGTGATGGCATCGAAGCAGGTGCTCAGGAGACGCGGTTGGCGCTGAAATTGACGGGCATTATTGCGTCCACATCAGACGGCCTTGGGAGTGCGATGATCGAAGCCAAAAAGCAGCAAGAGCTTTATGTCGTCGGTGATGCCTTGCCGGCCAATGGCAAAGTTACGCTCGCGAAAATTTTACCCAAGCAGGTGGTTATTGATAACAATGGCACCTACGAGCTGATAACGCTGTTTGGTGATGCCACTATCGCGGGCATTGTGGAGATGGCTGCAAAGCCTGCACAAACGCTTGCTGAGCCCGCCAATACAGAGACCACAGCGCCGTCTAGCGTCAACGTTAATCAACAGCGGCGTCTCGCCTCCCGCTACCGACAGCAGCTTTATAACGATCCCCAGTCTTTGTCGGGACTTTTGTCGATCAGCGCTGTACAGGGGCAGGGCGGTCTGAAGGGATACCGCGTTTCGCCCGGTCGGGATACTGCACAATTTACGGCACTCGGTTTTAAGTCGGGTGACATTGTCACCGCGGTAAACGGCTATGCGTTGAGTGACCCCACTAACACCGTGCGTCTCTATCAATTGATGCGAGACGCAACCGATGCGACATTTGAGATTGAAAGGGATGGCGCGCCTGTTTCTATCAGTGTCAGTCTGAGCACGATCCAGTAGGAGAATTTATTAACCATGCAGGCAAAGCTGGCTAAATTTAAAGCATTGATTCAATCGCTCGTCCTATTCATGGCGTTGTGCGTTCCGCATGCGGGTGCTCAGGATTTCACGGTCAATCTGAAAGACACGGATATTCAGGAATTCATCGAGTTTGTGGCTGACGTAACCGAAACGACGATCGTTGTTGACCCCTCTGTTAAAGGCAAGATTAAAGTTATATCAAGCAAGCCCGTATCTAAGGCAGAGTTGTACGATTTGTTTCTGTCCATTCTCGATGTGCACGGTTATACCGCAGTCAGGAGCGGCGCCGTGGTCCGCGTTATCCCCAACAAAAATGCTCGCTCTTCACCGGTGGATGTCATCTCGGGGACTTCGGACATCAACGCAGAATATGTCACTCAGGTAATACGTTTAGATAATGTCTCTGCGGCAAAGCTCATTCCGGTGCTCCGTCCATTAGTGCCCCAGCAAGCTCATATGGCGGCCTACGCACCGAGTAACGCGATCATCATTTCCGATATTCGCGCCAACATTGATCGAATGGAAAAAATCATTGCCAGCATGGATCAGTCTGCTGTTAAAGAAACGGAGATCATCAAGCTAAAGTATGGCGTCTCTACTGACGTGGTTGAAATGCTCAAGACGCTAGAAAAGTCGCGCGCAGGTGAAGGTGCGGACGCGAGTAAGGAGGCGACGCTTGTTGCCGATAAGCGAACCAACAGTGTCGTCGTGACTGCGGATGAGTTGAGTATCGAACGTATCAAGAGTCTGATCGACTACCTCGATATACCGCTTGAGCAAAGCGGTAATGTTCGGGTGATGTACCTTGAGTATGCCGACGCGACGGAGGTTGCCGAGGTCTTGACGCGGGTAATGCAAAATCTATCTCGACTCGATGATGAGGCGAGCGGCCGGAGTCGCGCCGCGAACGCCGCTAAATCAACGATCGAAGCCGATGCAGGGACAAACAGTCTCATCATCACGGCCGATACAGACGAGATGGCAGCGCTAGAGTCTGTTATCGCGCGCCTGGATATTCGCCGCGCTCAAGTGCTGGTAGAGGCCATTATCGTTGAGATGGAAATTGTCGAAGGGCGTGAGCTGGGCTTGCAGTGGCTGTTTGCCAACGACTCGGGACTTTATGGGAGCAACATCAGTAGTAGTAGCGCGCAACAGGCGCGAAACGCCACCATTGCACAGGCTATTATTCCCCAGGACTCCGAGTCTACGGACATTGGTATTCGCGATCTCGCAGGCGCCCTATCTCAAGTCCCCGGAACCACCTTCGGTTGGGGCGTAGTCGATGAAGGTCTGACAATGACCACCATCTTAAATGCGCTTGAGTCACAGGGTAACGCCAATATCTTATCAACGCCCAGCCTCCTGACCCTAGACAATGAGGAGGCCTTCATTACCGTGGGACAGCAGGTGCCTTTTGTTACCGGAAGCTATACCAATACGGGCGCAGCCAATGGCGTGGCAAACCCCTTCCAAACCATTCAGCGTGAAAATGTCGGCGTGACGCTCCAAGTGACCCCTCAGATAAATGAAGGTGACTCGGTGGTAATGGATATTGTGCAAGAGGTCTCTAGTATCTCTCAGCAAGTTCTCTCTGCCTCAGACGTCATCACGAATGAGCGCAAGATCGAGACAAAAGTGCTGGCTAAAGACGGCGATATTGTCGTGCTCGGCGGTTTGGTTAAAGACGACGTTCAGGACTCTCAACAAGGTGTCCCTTTGTTGTCGGATATCCCCGTTTTGGGGCGTCTTTTCCGAAGCGATGTGGTGTCAGTCACCAAGTCAAACTTACTCGTATTTATTCGTTCTACGATTATTCGCGACGACGCTGACCTTGCGGGTGCGACAGCTGAAAAGTATCGCTACATTCGTGATCAGCAGCGGGAGCGGCGCGCTCAAGGCTTACGGTTCCTTGATGACAGCGTGATGCCTGTCCTGCCCTCTTGGGAAGACCGTGTTAGGTCTTTACCTGAGGCCAATGAGGAGTCGATCGAGCAGTGAATACGGCCACTGACAAACTCGATGATGTCGCAGCAATTCCGCTTGAAACGACGGTTGAGCTGTCCGGTGAATCGGTCCGTGGGTTGTTGCCGTTCGGGTTCTCTAAGGCCCATCAAGTGGTGTTGGAACGTGGCGACGACGGTTTGGTGCTCAGTCATGTCGGACGGTTACAGACCGATACCTTGCTCGAAGTGCGAAGAGTAGCGGGTGAGAAGTTTCTACTGGAGAAAGTGGATGAAGCTACGTTTCAGCTACGTTTAAGTGGTGCGTACCAGCGAAGCCAAAACCAGGCGGCGCAAGTGGCTGAAGATTTATCGTCCGATGTTGATTTAGCGAAACTGGTCGATGAGATACCGGATTTAGGCGACCTCGCTGACGCGGAGGATGACGCGCCGATCATTCGGCTGATCAACGCTATTTTGTCTCAGGCGGTGAAAGAGCAAGCTTCAGACATTCACATTGAAACCTTTGAAGATCGATTATCGATTCGCTATCGAATCGATGGTGTGTTGGCGGAGGTACTATCACCCAAGCGAATGCTGGCACCTCTTTTAGTGTCGCGGCTGAAGGTGATGGCTAAGCTCGATATTGCGGAAAAGCGTATCCCACAGGATGGCCGTATTTCAGTGCGGATTGCAGGGCACGCGATCGATATTCGTATGTCGACAATGCCCTCGGCACACGGCGAGCGCGTGGTGTTGCGATTGTTGGATAAGCAGGCGGGACAACTTGAGCTTGGCCAGTTAAAGATGAATCAGCAGGTCGGCGAGGGATACCGGTCTTCACTGGCGCGTCCACACGGCATTATTTTGGTGACGGGGCCAACAGGCTCGGGTAAAACAACGACGCTGTACGCTGGTCTCTCGAGCATCAACCAAACTTCACGCAATATTTTGACCATCGAGGACCCTGTGGAGTACATGCTGCCAGGTGTCGGTCAAACGCAGGTCAATACAAAGGTGGATATGACCTTTGCGCGTGGCTTGAGAGCGATTCTTCGTCAGGATCCCGATGTGGTTATGGTGGGCGAAATTCGCGACCTTGAGACGGCGGAAATCGCGGTTCAAGCCTCGCTTACAGGGCACCTAGTGCTATCCACACTTCACACGAATACGGCCATTGGTGCTGTCACGCGCCTACAAGATATGGGTGTTGAGCCTTTTTTGCTGTCATCGAGTCTGGTGGCAGTCATGGCACAGCGCCTGGTTCGTCTGCTATGCACGGATTGTTGTGAGTCAGCGGACGCGACACCGGCCGAGCGTGAATTGCTGGGCCTGGAGGGTGATGCGCCCGTTCAGCTCCATCATGCAAAGGGTTGTCCAAAGTGCAACATGACGGGATATCGAGGTCGCACCGGTATCTACGAGCTAATTGAGGTCGATGAGACCCTTCGTACTGCCATTCATGAGGGTGTTGGTGAGCAGGCGATGCTTGAAATCGCCCGCATGAACTACCCGGGTATTCAGGCAGATGGCAAGCGCCGAATTCTGGCCGGTGAGACGACGCTGGAAGAGGTGTTGCGCGTTACCTCGGTGAAATAGTATGGCGGCCTTTAAATACAGAGCCCTCGACGCCTCAGGCAAAATTGTTAAAGGTGTTCTAGAAGGTGATTCTGAGCGGCAAATTCGTGTCCAATTACGTGCAAAGAATCTTCGTCCGCTCGAAGTCGGTCCTGCGAGCCGGAGAATTGCTGCCGGTGCAAGCGGCTCGTCAGGCGTGCGCCGCGGCTTATTTGCCCCGAGACTGAGCGGAAGCGATTTAGCGCTCATTACCCGGCAGTTGGCGACGCTTGTCGCGTCTGCCTTGCCGCTGGATGAGTGTTTGCAGGCCGCAGCGGAGCAAACAAGAAAGGCGTCAACGAAAGCCCTACTTCTGCAAGTGCGATCCAAGGTGGCAGAGGGACACACCCTTGCGCACGCAATGAATCAATTTCCGCAGACCTTTGGTGATATGTATCGCGCAATGGTGAACGCGGGTGAGCAGGCCGGCCAATTGGGCCCTGTTCTAGATCAGCTTGCCGATTACACAGAGAGCCGGCAGCACACCTCGCAAAAGCTTCAAATGGCGTTGATTTACCCCTTCGTATTGATCGGTGTAGCGATCGCGGTGGTAACCGCCTTGATGGTATTCGTGGTTCCTGAGATGGTGGGGATCTTCGCTCAGACCAAAACCGACTTGCCTCCACTTACGGTGGCACTGATTGCGACGAGTGATTTTTTAACCAACCATGGCTGGTTGCTCGCCGTTGCTCTGGTTGGGGCGGTCATAGCCGTTCAGCAGCTGCTCAAACGACCCGTTTATAAGCGTATGTCAGATGGGGTGCTTTTGCGTATTCCCGGAATTAGGCGCGTCATCATTGGCATGGATACAGCGCGTTTTTCCTCGACACTCAGCATTCTCATGGCCTCGGGTGTGCCGCTACTCGATGCGCTTAAGATTGCCGGAGCGGTCATGAATAACCTGGTACTGCGCACCTCGAGCCAACAGGTAGCAAGCAAGGTTCAGGAAGGGTCTAGTCTTAATCGCGCTTTATCGCAGGAAGATTTTTTCCCGCCGATGATGGTGCATATGGTCGCGTCGGGCGAGACCAGCGGCGAACTTGAGACAATGCTTGAACGATCCGCGACGAACCAAGAGCGCGAGCTCGAGGCAACACTTGGCACCATTATGGGGCTGTTTGAACCCATTATGGTGGTGGTGATGGGCGGCTTGGTACTAACAATAGTGATGGCGATTTTGTTGCCAATATTCGATTTGAACACGATGGTGAGGTAGTGAAGTGAAGAAGCAAAACGGTTTTAGTTTGATAGAAATCTTAGTGGTTCTAGTCATCATGGGGTTGCTCATTAGTGTCGTAGCGCCAACTGTCCTCAACAGCGCAGACGATGCCAGAGTGCAGAAAGTACAAGCGGACTTTAAATCGATAGAGACCGCATTGAAGATTTACCGGCTCGATAATTATGTGTACCCCAGTACGGAACAGGGGCTCGTTGCACTGGTTGAGCCGTCAACGCTGGAACCTGAGCCACGTAACTTCAAGCGAGGCGGCTATCTCCCAGAGGTGCCAATGGATCCATGGGGTCGCGAGTACCTCTACCTCTCACCGGGTGAATACGGCGAGGTGGATATTTACTCTCTTGGTGCAGACGGTTTGCCAGGAGGGGAAGACCAAAGTGCCGATATTGGCAACTGGGGTGAAGGCGACGACGCCTAATTTAACCATTACACGGTTCTACCTGGGAGCCTAACGCGTGAGTAAGGGACAGCGAGGATTCAGCCTCATTGAAATGTTGGCGGTTGTCTTCGTCGTCGTGCTGTTGACCTCGCTTGTGAGCCTGAATGTCGGTTCGGGTGGTGCCGATATCAGTCGTGAGAATAAGGTTCGCGATGTGGCTGCCATGCTGAGTTATGCACTGACAGAGGCCGAACTGAGCGGCACAGATCACGGGCTTTTTATCCACCGACTTGCCGAGGGTGAAACAGCCTATCAAGGGCTTTGGTTACGGCGTTACGATCAGGGCTGGGCACCGCCGATTTCGCGTAACGATGCCTTTGATGATCTCCAGTTTGAGCCCGGTATCGACTTAGAGTTGCGACTCGATGAGCAGCCGCTCGTTGACTTTGAGGTGCTCGGGGAAGAGGTCAACCCTCCGCCACAGATTATTCTCTTTGCGGGAGGCGAGGTGACCCCGGGCGAGCTAACGTGGATTGACGATCGCACGGGCGACTTGCTCTATACACTCCGCTGGGACCTATTTGGACGCATGGAATTCATGCCGAAGGGTTTAGAGCCCGATGATGCTCTACAGGAGACCTCATTTGATTAACCGCCGATCGATTCAGCAAGGCTTTACGCTGGTGGAGGTGATGGTCGCGCTCACTGTCGTTGCGGTGACGCTCCCCGCGCTACTCTTCTTACTCTCTCAACAAGTCGATGGCACCGCTTACTTGCGTGACCGGTCGGTTGCCCAGTGGGTGGCGGCAGATCGCGTAGCGGAAGTCCGTCTGACTGTTGCAAAGCAGCGCAGAGCGACTACCGGGGTGATCGCTGGCGAGTCTGAGCGTGCCGGGCGCACTTGGTATTGGCGCAGTGAAATTCAAGAGACACCGGTTCAGGGTTTCATGCGTCTGACTGTAACGGTGACGTCAGAGGAGTCTGAGGAAGACTCGGCGCTCTATACCCTCGACGCGTTTCTCAATGCGGAGGTGATTAATGCTTCCGGCTAACCTTGGACAGTCACACCAGGGGTTTACCCTCGTCGAGGTCTTGGTTGCAATGGCAATCACGGCCTTCGTGTCGTTACTCTCTTACCAGACACTGTCGACGGCCATCACAGGCATTGAATCGGCAAGAGAAGCCTCCGAGCGACTTCACGAAATCAATCGGGCTTTCACGGTCATGTCACGCGATATCCGCCAACTGACAAATCGTCCGGTTATTGATGAATTTGGTCAGCTCGCTTCAGCCGTATCCGGCGGACCATTGGCTCGCGACCCGCTTAGGCTCACTCGTTCAGGTTGGCACAACAGCACAGGCGCGCCCCGCAGCACACTCCAGCGTGTCGCTTACCGTCTCGAAGAAGGGCAGTTACTGCGACTGACTTACCCTGTTTTGGATAGAACAACGGCTATTGAGCCGCGAGAGACTGTCTTGCTGGAGAATGTCGATACCTTAGAGTTCCGGTTTTTACCCACGGTGAAGGACCTTGAAGTCGACCGCAATCAAGTGATTGATCGGCGCTCGTGGCAAGAAAATTGGCTAGCTGAGGTCGGTTTTACGAACCAGTTAATTGCACCGCCGGCGGCAATTGAACTGCGCATTACGCTGTTTGATTGGGGAGAGTTGGAGCGACTTTATGTCTTGCCTGCCTTCCAATAAGCGACATTTGGGTAACGACGCGCAAACGGGCGCGGCCTTGGTTATTGCCCTCTTAGTTTTCGCACTATCGGCTGCGCTGATGGTAGGCGTGCAGAGAGACTTCTCACTGCAATTGCAGCGCAGTACCAATACATTTTTTGCCGAGCAGGGCTGGTCTTTCTTGTTGGGCGCTGAGTCGCTCGCCGAATTGGCGCTGAGGCTCGATGCAGATGAAGATGGTCTCAGTGACGCGCCTGTTGATTCTCTTTTAGAAATTTGGGCACAACCGCAGGCGCCCTTTCCGTTAGATGGGATCGGCTTTTTAAGTGGTGATATCTCCGACCTCCAGGGACGGTTTAATCTCAATGGTTTGGTAGAGATTCCGCGTCAACCTGGTAGTCGAAACCCTGATGAGCAAGAACAAGACACAGCCCAAGTCGTTGATGGATCGAGTGATGAATCGAAGCGATTCAATGCGCAGCAGCGTGTTTTTCTGCGCTTATTGCTCTCCATTGAAGAGGCTGAACTGAACCGTGGTGAGGCTATTCGTATCGTGGAGCGGGTCTCTGATTTTATCGACGCAGATAGAAACCCGCGGTTGGACGGAGCGGAGTCGGAGGTTTACTTGACGTCGGCGTTTCCCTATCGGCCACCAAACAGACCGCTCGCGAGTGTGAGTGAGTTGAGGGCGGTCGATGGCATCACCCCAGAGCTTTACAGGCTCCTCGCGCCCTACCTCACGGTGTGGCCTGTTGAGGGAAGTAAGGTCAATATACTGACCGCCTCCCCACAATTACTCGGTGCTTTGAGCGGTGATGATGCGTTTGAACCGTTGGCGCCACAGGAGGTCGCGCGCGTCATCGAGTTGCGAGCCGAGGGAATGATCACGGACGTCGATACTTATCTCTCAGATGCGCTGTTTACGAATGCTACGACGACCGAATTACGCAACTTGATTGATGTTAAATCAGACTGGTTCTTGCTGGATGCGCGTGTCGAAATCGCAGGCAGAGAGCGGCGGCTCTCAAGTGTTTTGAATAGGCAGGGACGCGCTGTTTCTGTTATTCATCGCACTGAGGGCGAACTTTGATGCCGTATCAGATGGGAGTCTTGAATCGCGTTATCGCAACAGCGCTAACATCAAGACGATTAGATCGCTTACACTACGGGCGTTGTTGGCCCGGGGGCGGGCGACGATACTTAGAGGTCTCGTAAGTCGATGCATACCGAAAACCCTAGCGTTGTGATCTGGCAGGACGGAGCCCCCGTGCTATGGCGTGCCGGGTCGCTCGAAGCGGAACCGGTTTCTGACGAAACCCTCTTTCCTTCGGGTGTCATAATTGGCCTACCAAGCGATGATGTCAGGACAACGTTGCTTGAGGTCTCGGCCGATGAGCAAAAACACTTAGCATCCTCTTTGCCTTACATGATGGAAGAGCAGGTGGCGAATGATGTCGATGAGCTGCATTTCGTCTCCATGGCCGTTACCGACGAGCACCATTTGGTTGCCTTTACCCGCCAGGATCAGATGAGGGCATGGATTGATGCACTGCCGGGTTCTGACGAGCTCAAAACATTCAGTCCCGAGGCATTGTGCCTCCCCCTAAAGGACAATGAATGTTGTGTTGTCGTAAGCGGCGACAGTGCGGTGCTTCGATGGAGCGACGCTGAAGGTGCAAGGGTTGATCTGAGTTTGCTATCAGTGGTTCTGGATTCGCTCTCGAGCTTACCTGAGACAATCATCATTTACGGTACGGACCGCGATGCAGTGCTCGCCCAACTGAATGACGAACAAGCCTCACGCGTGGATTGGCGACAGGGAGGCTGGGGTGCGCTTTTGATGCTGTCGCAATCTAAACCCACCATCAATCTTCGTCAGGGGTCCTTCGCGCCGCGTCTTCCACTCGTAAGATGGTGGGGCATCTGGAAGACCATTGCGATTGCCGCAGCGCTCGCTGTTACGGTGCAATTTGTCGCCGATCTTGCTCAGTATCAAACGCAAAAGGCGTATAACCTCGAGCTGCGATCAGCAATCCAAGACACCTATCGTAAAGCCAATCCACGGGGTGCAGTAGTCGATGTCGAGAAGCAATTGGACCGGCAGATCGCTGAATACGCAGGCGGTGAGGGTATTGCGGCGTTCACACCAAAGTTGGTGGACGTTGTCACGGCGACACTGGCGCACGAGGGCCGTGTTACGTCAGTGAATTACAGCTCCGGCCAGTTACGACTTAATTTAACGGCCAATAATTTTGCCGCTGTTGAGCGAATCCGGCAGCAGCTAGAGCAAGCCGGATTGACCGCGACCTTGGAAACCTCAAACGCTCGGGGTGACGAGGTGCGGGCACGCTTGCGTGTGGAGGTGTCGTGATGCGAGAGTGGTTTAACGCACAAACACCCAGAGACCAAATTGCATTGATCGCTTTGGCGGCTGCCGTTGTCATCTATAGCGTCGTCGCATTTGCTTTGGTGCCCGCTAGTGAGGCGCGCAGCCAAATGATGGCAAATAACAAAGCGGCGACGGCACAGCTTGCACGTGTTGAGGCGAAGGTAAGTCAACTAGTGGATCTTCGCGCTAACGGAGAGTCCGGTCAGAATCAGAATTTGTCATCTACGCTGAGTGCGGCCGCTCAAAATGCCGGGCTTACGGTAAAGAGACTGCAGCCGAACAGCCGAGGCGAGGTGCAGGTAAGGTTTGAAAGTGTTGAATTCGATGCGCTTTTACAGTGGCTGCAAACGATCGAGGGTAATGAGGGGCTACGAATTATAGATGCCTCGGTGAGTGATGCTGGCCGCTCCGGCGGTGTGAATGCGACCCTCAGGGTTCGGGAACAGTAGTGAGTAATCGGCGGTTCTTCATCGCGCTGAGTACTGCCTTGTTTGCGGTTTTACTGCTTGCTCGGCTTCCCGCGTCCATCGCTACTCAGTTACTGCCGCCCTCTATCAGTGTGTCGACTTCTTCAGGCACCATTTGGGAAGGAAGCGCTGCGCATGTTCAGGTAAACCTGAACGGGAAATGGTTTGCCTTGGGGCGCGTTGATTGGGAGCTTCACCCCCTTGGCATCCTCGTCGGTGACGCGGTAACCATTCGTTCAAAATGGGGCAGCCAGCACATTGATGTGTCGGCAGGGGTTACTTTGAGTGGCGAGGTTCGTGTCTCTAATGCCACTATCCACACTGATATCGGCTGGGTAAAAACGCTACTGCCCTTATTTATTGCCGGAGATCTAAACGCAGATATTGATGAGTTGCGTGTTACAGCCTCCGGACTTCCCGCTGTCCTTACGGGTCGTATTGTCTGGGAAAATGCCGCTTGGCAGGCCGTTGGTGGCGACGTGTCACTGGGTACCTATGTCGTTGAAATCGCGACGGATGAATCGGGTATTTCGGGCCGCATCATGACCCTGAAAGGGGCACTTGAGTTAACCGGTGAGTTCGGACTCAAGGGCGACGCGTACTCCGTTGCGGCCGATCTTTCTGGGGCGGCTGCTCGAAACGAAGCGTTCCAACAGGCCATTGCCTTATTGGCGGTCCCGACAGAAAGTGGCTACCGCATCGATTTAAGCGGTACACTCTAAGCGAGTTGGGCTCTGGGGCCTGCCTACTAATAAAAAACAAAGTGAGATGCCTATGAAGTTCTGGCAGAGGCTTGTTGGCCTTCTCATAGCGGGAGGTGTTATGTCGACAGCAGCGAATGAATCCCCTGCGGTGATGGATGGATTCCCTCCGTCAGCAGAGTCGCAGGTAACGAAAAAAAATCAGCGCGATTGGCCCTACAGTCAATGGGCCTTTCAAAACTTTGGCGCCCCAAATAACACCGTGATGGTCCCCCGCGCTGGTGAGATCCACCACTTTCCTCGTGATGAGGGCCGCTTGAATGACTTTGTTATTGGCGGATCGTCACTGGCAGAGGTTTTTGAGGCTAATGCGGCAGACGCTTTAGTGGTTATTCAGGGCGATACGCTTGTGCATGAGTCCTACTGGAACCAGATGGATGCGCACCGGCAGCATATCTGGTACTCCATGACTAAATCTCTCGTGAGTAGCATTGCTGGGGTGTTAGTTGAAAGTGGGCAGCTCGCTGTGTCGAAAACCCCCTCAGATTATATTCCAGAGCTTAAAGGCAGCGCCTTTGATCGCGTGACGATTCAGCACGTGCTTGACCACGCGAGCGGCCTTGCGTTCGAGGAGAATTATGTCGATCCGAAGAGCGACTTCTTTTTGTATTACGCCCCCGCATTGAATCTTGGCTATTTGCCTGGTGCGGCTGACCTTCAGCCTGGTGAATCAGATATTTATGGCGTCTATGACTTCCTTGCGCGCTTTGTCCAGCCTGATCCCGATACGCCTCCAGGCTTCCGGTTTGACTACAACTCGGCAAACGCAGATGTCCTTGGTTGGTTGGTCTCGCGTCTCATGAACAAGCCGCTTAACGAGGTTATCCGAGACGAGGTGTGGTCTAAACTAGGTACTGAGCACGACGCCTTTATTGCGGTCGATCGGGCCTACGTCCCCGTTGCAACAGGTGGATTTAATGCAACAGCAAGGGACTCGGCGCGTTTTGGCGTAATGATTCGAGACAAGGGAGTGTTCCGTGGCGAACGCGTTTTGCCCGCTTCTTGGCTCGAGCACATGGTTGACGTCAAGAAAAGCGATACCCAGGCCATGGCTCGTAATCCGAATTACTCGCAGGCTGACTGGATTGCTTACCAGGACATGTGGTGGATCCTCGACGCGCAAGCGGAGGAGTTTTGTGCTGTTGGTATCCACGGGCAAGTGATTTACGTCAATCGAAAGACCGATACAGTGATGGTGTGGTTTTCGAGTCAACGTGACGCGGCATCGACGCTTGCCCCTGAATTTCCCATTAAACTTGACGCGGCGCGACGTGCTGCAATCTATCTAGCGGAGTAAGAAAAATGGCTGCAGGAACTCCCGTATGGTCTAGCCGATTCGCCTTCATCATGGCGAGTGTTGGCTTCGCTGTTGGCCTTGGCAATATTTGGCGCTTTCCCTACGTTACCGGTGAGAACGGTGGTGGGGCATTTGTTCTGGTTTACTTGTTGTTCGTTCTCGCAATCGGCGTGCCTTGTGTCATGGCTGAGCTCATGGTCGGCCGACGCGGGCAATCCAGTCCTTCGCAGTCCATGGCTAAAGTCGCCGAGGAGAGCGGGCTCAGTCGTTTTTGGGGCGGTGTCGGAGGGCTGGGTGTGTTTACCGCCTATACGATCTCGATTACTTACGCAGTTGTTGTTGGTTGGGTGCTTTGGTATTTGATTCAAGCCGTTATGACAGGCTTTGCTGGCTACGATGCGGCAGCAGCGACGAGTTCGTTTAATAGCCTGCTCGCCGATGGCTCCACCATGCTGGTCATGACGATTCTGGGCAACCTGATTGTCGGTAGCATCATCTATGCAGGCGTGACCGGTGGTATTGAGCGCGCTGTGACTTTCATGATGCCGCTGCTTTTCGCGCTTCTAATAGGCCTTGGTATTTACAATATGTTTGCGGGCGGTTTTGGCGAAACCGTACGTTGGTTGTTCACGCCAGATTTTAGCAAGATCGATGGCTCCGTATTGTTGGCGGCCCTTGGGCAAGCGTTTTTCTCTATCGGTGTCGGAATGGGGGGAATGATGGCGTACGGCTCTTATTTGCCCGCTAATTTCTCGATTACCCGCGGCGCCATGGTCATCGTTCTCGCTGATACCTTGGTGGCTTTGCTCGCAGGCTTTGTCGTGTTCCCCATGGTGTTCAATTACGGACTCGATATGGGAGGGGGTGCTGGGCTCATTTTCCAGACCTTACCGGTGGCCTTCGCTCAGATGCCTGGCGGGCACATCTTCGCTGTGCTGTTCTTTGTCATGCTCTCGGTGGCGGGTGTCACCTCAATGGTGGGTTTGCTCGAGGCAGTAACGAGCTGGACCGATCAAAGAACCACACTGGGACGTGAGATGAGTGCTGTGGTGGTTGTCGGGTCGGTCACGTTCTGCAGTATTGCTTCGGTCTTTTCCTACAATGTCTGGCAGGACTACACCCTCTTTGGCATGAACTTTAACGCGGCTTCCGAGGGGCTGTATGACAAGATCACGCTGCCGCTGGGCGGACTGCTCATTGCATTGTTTGTAGGTTGGTTTATGAAGCGTGAGTTTGCGTTTTCTGAGTTGGCGACAAGTGAGCAAACCTTTGGGGTTTGGCAGTTACTACTGAAGTTTGTCGTCGTACCTGCGATTGCAATCATTCTCATCACAGGATTGATTTAATAGATGTTAGCAACAGTTACAGATTGGTTATGGTCATACGTGCTCATTGTGGCGTTACTCGCAGTGGGTATTCGCTTAAGTGTTACGGCGCGTTTCGTGCAGATTCGCCTGTTCAAGGAAATGTTCAGGGACCTGCTAGGTGGGTTTTCAGCGACCGATAAGGGGCTTTCGAGCTTTCAGTCATTGGTGGTGAGCGTTGCCGGCCGGGTGGGTGGCGGTAACATCGCCGGTGTCGCCGTCGCAATTACACTGGGTGGCCCAGGCGCCTTGTTCTGGATGTGGTTGATCGCGCTGATCGGCATGGCAACGAGTTTGTTTGAGTGCGCGCTTGCTCAGCTTTACAAGCAGAGCGATGGTTCTGAAACCTATCGCGGTGGTCCAGCTTATTTCATGCACTTCGGTCTTGGCTGGCGCGTTATGCCTGTCATTTACTCAGGTCTATTACTGATTACCGTTGGCTTTGGCTTTGGCTTTAATGCCGTTCAAACGTACTCGGTCACGAACTCTATTGAGTCGGCGTTTGCCATCCCTACCTGGCAAAGTGGCATTGTTCTGACCGCGGTAATGGCCATTATTTTGTTCGGCGGTATTCGTCGTCTGGCGGCCGTCTCGCAGGTCATTGTGCCTATTATGGTTGCTGGCTACTTTGCGCTCGCCGTAGGCATTTTGGTTGCCAATATTAGCGAGGTGCCCGGGGCACTGGCGCTTATCTTCAAGTCAGCCTTCGGTCTTGAGCAAATGGTTGGCGGTGGCGTTGCCGCTGCGATTATGCAGGGCGCAAGACGCGGACTCTTTTCGAATGAAGCAGGTCTCGGCACCATTCCTAATGTGGCCGCAACAGCCGATGTCCAACATCCGATATCACAAGGTCTGGTGCAAAGTTTGAGCGTCTTTATCGATACCATTGTGCTGTGCACCTGTACTGCGCTCATCATCTTACTGTCCTCCGCGTACCAACCTGATGCAATCAATCCACAGGGCGTTGTACTGACCCAATTGGCGGTCGCTGAACAACTCGGTGGGTGGGGGGAGTCACTGGTGAGTGTCTTCTTGGTACTCTTCGCTACCACGACCATTGCCTACAACTGCTATTTGGGCGAGAACAGTATTGCCTACTTTTCAAATCGACCCGCTTGGGCAATACCCGCTTTCAGAATTTCAGTCTTGGTGATGATTGCATGGGCTTCGGTGCAAGACTTGGGCACTGTGTTTAGCTCCTCCGACCTCACTATGGCACTGTTGGCGATAACAAACTTACTGGCGTTGTGGTACCTGGCCCCTGTTGGTATGAAGCTTCTTCGGGACTACGAGTCACAGCTTCGCAGCGGCGTATCGCCGGTGTTCAAGCGTGAGACGATGCCGGATGAGAACATTGACAAGGGCAGTTGGTCTTGAGCGCTGTTGACCTGACAGTCTCAGCTTTAGCCTCGAGATCACCGGATGCTTCGCGGATCAAGAGCCCTGGTCTAGAAGCTAATAATATGCGCCGCAATGATCACTCACGAACGAATGGGGGATGTGTGCGTTGAGTGCGTTACCAAAGCACATTGTTATTACGGGGCCTACAGCGGGCATAGGGCGCGCGGCCGCATTGAGTCTTGCGGAGCAGGGTTCACAGCTCACGCTTTTATGCCGAAATCTCGATAAAGGCGCAGACGTCTCTGAGGCCATTGTGAATGCAGGAGGTCTTGCGCCTCATCTTGTTCAAATGGATATGGCCAGTCTTGACAGTGTTCGTCGTGCGGCAACCTCAGTTCTGGAACTTGGGCTTCCCATTGATGTGCTGCTAAACAATGCAGGCCTAATAAACTCTCACCGCAGGGAGACATCGGATGGTTTTGAGGAGACGCTTGCGGTCAATCATTTCGCCCCTTTTCTCCTCACGGGCATGTTGTTGCCCGCTATTCTCAAGGCCGCGCCAGGTGCGCGGATCGTCAATGTGGCCTCAGGCGCACACAGTTTTGTGAAAAACATGGGGTTTGACGACATTCAGCTTGAGCACAGCTATAAGACATTCGAGGCCTATGGTCGATCCAAATTGGCCAATATATTGTTTACGCGAACACTGTCGCAGCGGCTTGCTGGGAAAGGCGTCACAGTGAACTGCCTGCACCCGGGTGCAGTCGCAACCGACATAGGTAAACAGCACGGCGAACTCATTGCAAAAGTCATTCCCATTCTGTTGAAACCGTTTTTCCGAGGCCCTCAAAAAGGCGCAGAAACATCAATTTATCTATGTGCTGACGAAAGGGTGGCAGGTCAAACCGGCGGTTATTGGTATAACTGCAAGCTGACGAAAGTGAAGCCCTGGGCGGAAGACGATGTCGAGGCGCGCAGGCTTTGGGATTACACGCAGGACACGATTGGCTTTGAGTACCCCTCTTTTTAGACGTCGCCCACTTGGCGACATCTAGTGTCGTAGGCCCAATAGAGGCCGGGCTCGTGGTTTACGAAATGTAATGCGACTGGGCCCCTAACTACTGTCTTTTAGTCAGCTCATTGCGTTTCGGTTAGCTCAACGTTAAAGCGTAAGGTCTTGTTATCTCTGAGGGTCTCGATGGTCACAATGTCGCCGACTCGATGCTTTTCCATTGCAGACAGGAAGTCTTCGTTGGTCTTGATGTCTTGTCCGTCAACCGACGTGATAATGTCTCCCAGTACGATGTCATTTCGGCCTACCCTACGCGCGCCAATCATCCCCGCATCATCCGCTGGGAAGCCTCGATAGGTCCGCACAATGGGTACGCCATCGATTCGGTTGCGCTTAATCCATTGATCAGAAGCGCGTTCGATACCGAGCACAGGCCGAAGAATTTTCCCGTAGGCAATCAGTTGAGGAACGACCTCTTTCACCGTGCTGACTGGGATCGCGAATCCAATGCCTGCGCTGGCACCGCTAGGCGAGTAGATGGCGGTGTTTACGCCGACTAGCTGGCCAAGGGAGTTGAGCAGAGGGCCACCCGAATTACCGGGATTAATAGCTGCATCGGTCTGAATTACTCCGCGGATTTTGCGGCCACTGGGGGACTGAATCTCCCTGCCGAGCGCACTCACCACACCAACTGTCAGTGTGGTGTCGAGTCCAAAAGGGTTACCAATGGCAAGTACTTTGCGTCCAACCGATAACTCAGATGAATCGCCCAGCGGTAACTCAATGAGACCCTCTGGCGGATCAATCAGACGGAGCACGGCGAGATCGCGCTCGGGCGCCAGTCCAACCACGGTCGCGTCGAACTCGCGTTGATCGCTGAGCGTGACCGTTAACTTATTGGCCCGTGCGACAACATGATAGTTCGTTACGATGAGTCCCGAGTTATCCCAGACAAAGCCAGATCCCGCACCTTGAGGGATTTCCATCACATTGAGGCTGAACATCTGGCGACGTAATGCAGTGGATGTCACGTATACGACCGAAGGGCTCGCGTTACTGAAGACCTCGGTGGTGTTTGCTTCGTCATTCGTTGAGAAACTTAGGTAGTCCACGGCTGCAGCTGCCGTGGGTGCCATTGTTAGCGCGGGCATTACGAGCGCAAAAACAGGGGTGAGAAGCAGGGCAAATCCGGCGATGAGGTTTGAGATCAGGCGCTTGAAAAAAGACGCCAATAACGGACGTTTCATCGGTTTTGCAAGGCCTCTATCCGCTTGTCCAGCGGTGGGTGAGATGAGAACAGTTGGCGGATATTTGAGCTTTTACCGGAGCGTATTCCAAACGCGGTAAGTTCACCGGGCAAGTCCGACGGCGAATCCATCTCTGCTTGTAGCCGCCGCAATGCCGCCGTCATATGGTGCTTACCGGCCAGGTCCGCGCCCGCTGCGTCTGCGCGGTATTCACGGTAACGCGAGAACCACATGACGATCATGCTAGCGAGTATGCTCAATAAAATTTCAGCCACAATAGTACCGACCCAGTAACCAATGCCCAGGCCCCGCTCATTCTTAAAGACGACTCGATCAATGGTGTGACCGATGATGCGTGCGAAGAACATAACGAAGGTATTCACTACGCCTTGTACGAGGGTCAACGTCACCATGTCGCCATTGGCTACGTGACCAATCTCATGGGCCATCACGGCCCGAACCTCTTCGGGCTTGAATCGCTGGAGCATGCCTGAGCTGACCGCGACCAGCGCATTGTTTCGATTCCACCCGGTGGCGAAGGCGTTGGGTGCCTCGGACGGGAATATGCCTACCTCTGGCATGCCAATGCCCGCTTGATCGGCAAGTTGACGCACCGTGTTTACGAGCCATTCCTCATCCCGGTTACTGGGCGTCTCAATAATGCGGGTGCGCGTCCCGCGCTTGGCCATCCATTTCGAAATGAAAAGCGAAAACAGTGAGCCACCCATGCCGAACAAACCACAGAAAACGAGCAATGCATTGAAATCAAGCCCCACACCATTGGCCTCAAGGAAGCTTTCAAAGCCGAGCAGGCGCCAGACGACACCCACAACAATCACGACCGCCATGTTGGTTAACAGAAAGAGTAAAATGCGCATGCGTTATCTCCGCAAAAACAATGATGTCAGGTATACGTAGTGACGTTAGACCGGGTTTTCAACCGGGGGTTCCGAATTTCGCGAACGTCATGCAGGGTTTTTATGGCCTAGGAGCTACTTTCGGTACCGTCTTCTTCGCTGCTTTCTTCGCTGCTTTCTTCGCTGCTTTCTTCGCTGCTTTCTTCGCTGCTTTCTTCGCTGCTTTCTTCGCTGCTTTCTTCGCTGCTTTCTTCGCTGCTTTCTTCGCTGTTTTCTTCGCTCTCGTCGAGGCCGGGCAACGCAATTTGACTGATGGTCAATTTAGGGAGTTTCCCTTTATTGAGTGTCATCTCGAGGATGTCCGCACGAAGTCCAAAATCTTTAGAGCTCAGTTCGAAGACGGTATTACTCGCTTCATCACGGTGTTTATAGAGTGCCACGCGTGAGCGATCAGCGCCGTCGACCCATTCCTTACTGCGTCCCCAGTAATGGCCGTCTTGATTTTTAAGGATGAAGCTGCGGTCCACGGTAAGGTGTTTCCTCATTAATTCTTGTTGAGCAAGATATCTTTTGCTTGATTGATTTTTGCGGCAAGAAAATCATTGCCGCCACGATCTGGGTGTAACTTTTGAATCAAACTCCGGTGCGCCGCAACCACCTCGTCCTCCGTCGAACCCTCATCAAGACCTAATATGGCAAGGGCTTCTGCTCGTGCGCTCTGGTCAGATGCTGCCCGATTAGCGCTTCGCTGCTGCTCTGAATTTTGATCAGCTTGCTGACGCCGCTGGTCAATGTAGGCCTCTAGCAGTTCAGCGGACTCTTCATCTTCGGTCTGGTAATGCGCTAACAGATCTTCCAATTGCGTTATTGAGAGCTCGGATAACAGCCAGCCTTTGTGCGGCCCCTCGATTATTTCCCCGTCGATATAACCTGAACCGTGATCAAGCGTTGCCGACAGATGATTCGTTTGAATCGATGACTGACCCGACTGTGCGTTCTGCGCGCGTAGTTTGTTTAGAAAGGGCAGTGCGCGAATTACCCAGGGAAGGATTTGACGGAGAAACACAAAGGCACCTGTGATCGCCGCACCGACCCAATGCATACGCCCGGTAAGGGTGAGCACAACCACGAGGGCAATCATAAGCCCCAGCAAGAACTTGATATAGCCAGATCGCTGCTTGTGCGGTGGCATATTGCGAACACGCCACAGGTAGTAAATAGCGATGGCCGCGGCGGCAATGGCTAGTAGCGCTCTGATCACATTGAGATCCTCTTTGGGTAGCTCATATTTCGATTTGGGGTTTTAGGTTTGGGCTTAGTGTAGGACGTTGTCGTCTCACACGTCTGTTCGCCACGACCGAAGTTTATCACTTTCTTTGAGCCCGAGACCTTCGATTACTCAACGACCGGTTTTGGAGCTTGTGAGCTGCGCATTTTGACCTGGAAGCGGTTGTTGATGGCGGTTTTGGTCTTTAAAGGAGGGTTTACCGCACCGCGCGTGAAGGCTAGGCAGGCGCTCGTTAAGGGAGAGCTACGAGCCCCTGTGCCGCAAGTTCGGGGAGGTAATGCTTGCGCTGTTGTAATTCCAGAATGGCCGACTGAATGTCACGCTCATTTTTGGTAACCGCAATATCTGTCGCGATGTCGAGTAACTTGCGACTAGATAACCGACTCGCAGCCGTCTTTTTGTTCAAACTTTCAGGTAGCGTGATTGTAATAGGCATATCGTGCCTCCTTCTCCCTCGACCCATCACGGTTTTTGGTCGATGCAATATTTGTCTATGTTGAAAACGTTAGACCCTCTTTGTTACAAAAGTTCAGCGGTATACTTTCAGTGGGATGAATTTTTTGTGTCTGGGGACTTCTAATGGATGTCATGGATATTCGACGTAAACACGCTCTACCTTCAGCAGACGAGGCGATCCCCGGACGCTCCGAGCGCATGGAGGTAACGCACGCCCACACGGTTTTAGGCACACCGCTGGAAGGGCCCTTTGACGCATCTTTGGAAATGGCGATGTTTGGGCTCGGTTGCTTTTGGGGTGCGGAGCGCTTGTTTTGGAAGGTGCCCGGGGTGTATACGACCGCAGTTGGGTATGCGGCGGGGCACACTCCTAACCCGACTTACCGCGAGGTTTGTTCAGGGCAGACGGGGCACAATGAGGTCGTACTCGTGGTTTTTGACCCAGCTAAAGTGAGCTACGGGGCGTTGTTAAGCGTTTTCTGGGAGAGTCATGACCCTACGCAGGGTATGCGCCAGGGAAACGACTGGGGGACGCAATACCGTTCAGGTATTTACACTTATTCCGAAGCTCAATCTGCTGCTGCATTGGCGAGTCTCAAGACCTATAACGAGCGCTTAGTGGCCGCAGGGTATAACGCGATCACAACGGAAGTTCTCAGTGCCACCGAGTTTTATTACGCGGAGGCGTATCACCAGCAGTACTTGGATAAGAATCCCGCGGGCTATTGTGGTATCGGCGGTACTGGCGTGGCCTGTGGAATTGGGACGGGCGTCAGCGCTTAAGAAAGCTCGCGTGAGAGCGCTGCACAGACTGCCGTATCGACACTGAGAATCCGAGCGCCCAATGACACCTTCTGAGCCCCTACCGCTTCAGCAAGATTCACTTCGAAGTCAATAAAACCACCTTCAGGGCCTATGAGTAAGGTCGTTGGCCGTTGAGTATCAGCCTCAAAGGGCGCGCTGTTTCCCGGATGCGCAATGAGCAAGGTTGTTTCTGCGCTGATGGCGGGTAATACATCTTCCATGAAGGGCTTGAAGCGCTTGTGTTGGATCACACGGGGTAAGACGGTGTCGCCAGAGCGTTCAAGGCCCTGAGTAAGTGCCATCTCCACTTTATCTTCGTTGAGATGGGGGGTTTGCCAATAGCTTTTTTCAACACGATACGAATGAATCAAATGAAGCTCGGCCACCCCAAATTCTGCCACGCTTCGAAATACTCGCCGCAGCATTTTGGGTCGAGGTAGGGCGAGTACCAGCTGCGTGGGATGACGGTGCAAAGGCGCATCAGATAGCGCCACCTCGAGCTCAACACCCTCGCCACTAACTTGAGTAACCGTGCCCAGGCCACGATCACCATTAATGAGGCCCACTCTCAATGTTTGATTTGCAACGACTTTCAGCACCGTAATTAGGTGTCGCGCCCGATGGTCAGTCAATTTGACTGTGTTGGCGTTAATCCAATCGTTTTCTCGAAGGAGAACTATATTCATCGTGGTCTTGGCTTAGTCGGTCCACAGATCATAATCGTCTGCCTTGGTCACCCGTCTACGTATCACATCTCCCGGCGCCAACCCGTCGGTGTTTTTTAGGTATACCACCCCATCTATTTCGGGTGCGTCGCCTTTGGTTCGCCCCACGGCCGCCTCACCGGATACCTCGTCGACGATGACATCCACCTCGGAGCCAACTTTACGCTGGAGGCGTTGAGCACTGATTTCTTGCTGCACAGCCATAAAACGGTGCCAGCGTTCCTCTTTAATGTCCTCGGGGACCGGGTTGTCGAGCTCGTTTGCCGAGGCACCTTCGACTGCTGAGTACTTGAAACACCCGACACGATCGAGTGACGCGTCACGCATAAAGTCGAGTAACTCATTGAATTCACCCTCGGTTTCACCGGGAAAGCCAACGATAAAGGTTGAGCGCAATGTGATGTCTGGACAGATCTCTCGCCAAGAACGAATACGATCGAGGGTTTTTTCAGATGCAGCCGGTCGCTTCATTCGCTTTAGGACACTTGGACTGCCGTGTTGCAACGGTATGTCGAGATAGGGGAGCACTTTCCCCTCCGCCATAAGCGGGATGATTTTGTCGACGTGCGGATAAGGGTAGACGTAGTGCATTCGCACCCAGATACCCAATTCGCCGAGTGCAGAAGCGAGATGATACAGATCACTTTTGAGCGGGCGTCCACCCCAGAAGTCCGTTTTGTATTTAATATCGACCCCATAAGCGCTGGTGTCTTGAGAGATGACGAGCAACTCTTTAACACCTGAGCGAGCGAGCTGTTCGGCTTCACGCATCACATCGCCAATGGGTCGGCTGACAAGGTCGCCTCGAAGACTTGGGATAATGCAAAATCGACAGCGATGATTGCATCCCTCCGAGATCTTCAGATAGGCATAGTGCTTTGGCGTAAGCTTTACACCCTGTGCCGGAATAAGATCGATCTTCGGGTCGGGTACGTGAGCGTTGGGGAGGACGCGACGAACCTCAGATAGGACTTCCTCGTAGGCAGCAGGTCCGGTGATTCCCAGTACTTTGGGATGGCGCTGTAAAACGAGATCGGCCTGTTCACCCCCTCCCATACAGCCCGTTACCAGAACTCGACCGTTTTCCTCAAGCGCCTCACCGATGGCAGCTAGCGACTCTTCCTTCGCGCTGTCGATGAAGCCGCAGGTGTTCACAATGACAACACCGGCATCATCGTAAGAAGGCGACACCTCGTATCCATCGAATCTTAGTTGTGTGAGGATGCGCTCCGAATCCACGAGGGCTTTTGGGCACCCAAGTGACACGAAACCTACTTTTTGCGCTTGAGGCATGTCGCTCTATTCCGTCCGTTGAAGCCGCTAGTGTCTCACAGGGTGAACTTGCGTTCGCTACCGTAGGTGCGAACCGGTAATTCTGCACGCAATCGCTTCAGCAACTCTTCAGCCTCGTCCTTGTTGAGGAACTCACCAATCGTGGTGCGGCTCTCCTTGTTATGAAGCCACAAGGCTGGACCTTCCCACTGATTTTTCGCATCGATAACGTTAAGTGCCGTATCGTCCCGCCGCCATAGCCAGGTACGTTTTGGAACAAAGTAGCCTTTCTCAATTTTGATAGTGGCGGCGTGGACAGTAACAACCTGCCTGTACTCAAGCTTCCAATTCACATAGTAAAGCGCAGCGCCCAAACCTATCAGCTCTGCACCGGCGAAGGGCAGAATTGGCCAGGCACCTAATAGCGTAAAAGCAATGGCTGCGCCCAGAGAAGGAATCGAAACGGCGATCAGAGCGTAAAGGTTGGTTCGCCAGGTGGCGCTCTTGTTGGGCTTGACGATGATTAAGCGGTGGTCATCTTCAATGAGTTCAGTAATCAACGAATTGCCTCGATGTGAGCCGACAGAACACTAAAGTGCAAACGGTATCGGTGTGAAGGCAGAAATCCAATGCCCTGTAGACGGTGCGCACAACTTTAATCGGGTTGCATGGAGTAACAGCCGCTCAGACGCTTCGAGGGCTTTGGGGTGAGCGTACATATCGCAACCAATAATTGGGTGGCCCAGCGCCTGCATGTGTATCCGAAGCTGGTGAGATCGACCGGTAACAGGTTTGAGCTTTACAAGGGTCCGCATCTTTCGGCGCTCAATGACCTCAAAATAGGTGAGGGAGTGCTTGCCGCGTTCGTGGCAAATCATCTGCTTGGGCCGGTTAGGCCAGTCGGTTGCGATAGGCAGTTCGACAGCGCCCGCATCTTGGTCGAGCTCGCCCCACAAAACCGCCGTGTATTCTTTTTCAATTTGGCGGCGTTGAAATTGCCGGGCGAGTTCCGACAGGCTCGCTTTGTGCTTGGGCACAACCATAATACCTGACGTATCCAAGTCGAGCCGATGCACCGCATTCACATCGGGATAACGCGGTTGCAGACGCCGAATCAAGCTGTCGTGATTGAGTGGATGCCGACCGGGCACGCTCAACAAGTGATGGGGTTTATCGACAATAAGAAGGTCTGTGTCCTCGTAGACAATTCGGGTGGTAGCTTGACTGTGCGGGACAAGATAAGGCGGGAGCTCATCAAATTCTGGAGCCCCTGGCGTGCCGGGGGCCGCTTCAGTCACTGCCAGCTCTGAGCGCAAGCGCCTTCTTATAGTGCGCCACGCTCGCCGCAAAACCGTAGCGCAGAGCATCCACTGTCAGCGCGTGACCAATGGACACCTCTAGGAGATGTGGGATTTTGAAGTCTGGAAGGTTCATGAGGTTGAGGTCATGCCCCGCATTTACGCCCAAACCTGCCTCGTCAGCCGCAATGGCTGTATCGACAAAGGCTGCTAAGGTGCTTGTGAAGTCCCCGTGGGCATGGGCCACTGCGTAAGCTTCGGTGTATAGCTCAACACGATCTGCCCCAATGGCCGCTGCCATGGCCATCTGCTCTGGGTCGGGATCCATGAACACGCTGACGCGACAGCCCCAAGATTTGAGTTGCGTGATGATGGGTAAGAGGCGTTCGCTATCTTGTCGCAAGTCGAATCCGTGGTCCGATGTTAGCTGTTCGTCGCCGTCCGGAACCAAGGTGACTTGCGCCGGGCGCGTAGCCTCGACAAGCGACATAAAGCCCGGGTAGTCGCCGACAGCCGACCTGTCACTCGCCGCCGCTGGCGCGAAAGGGTTGCCTTCAATGTTGAATTCAACCTTCAGCGCGGCTGCTAAGTCATGGCAATCTGACGCACGAATATGGCGTTGATCTGGCCTTGGGTGGACGGTAATACCCTCTGCACCCGCTGCTACGGCTATCGACGCAAATTCAAGCGGCGAGGGCGAGGTGGTGTCGCGTGAGTTTCGAACGAGTGCGACCTTGTTTAGGTTTACGCTAAGAATCGTCATGGGGATATGCGCGTGACACGAAGCAAGACGATCGGATCAAGCGGCACATCTTGCAGGGGCATCTTTCCCTTGTCGGTTGAACCAACAGCGCTCCCCGTAGGGGTCGATGCCATAAAGTCGACGACTCTCATGCCGCTTATCACTTCGCCAAAGACGGTGTAGCCAGGCTTGAAGGGCGTCCAGTCTAGTCGGGGATTGTTACGCTGATTAATGAAAAACTGACTTCCAGCAGAGTCGGGATCGCTGGTCCGTGCCATGGCTAGTGTGCCGCGGTCATTGTGAAGACGGTTCTTCGACTCATTGACGACCGTTCTGCCCGACTCCCTCTGTTTTAAATCGACATCGAAACCACCGCCTTGGACCATAAAATTGTCGATTACACGGTGAAAGATTGTGTTTTTGTAAAAACCCTCGTCGACGTGAGCGAGAAAATTTTCAACTGTCTTGGGTGATTTGTCGGCGTAGAGCAATACGGTGACGTCCCCGACATTGGTTTCTAACTTGACGATAGGGTTCTCGGCCTGAGCAGCGCTGCCGCCAATCAGTAACGCTGCAGAGAAGAGACTTAACAGGGTTTGTTTGAGATGGCGCACATGGAGCTCCTTGGGGTCTAAAATCAAACGCAATGTCGATTGGTGATATCAAATGTTTTCGGTAGCGGCGCCTATCGCCAGCCATCGTTGCGTCGGCGTTTGACGGTCAAACGCGGAATGACAAGCGCGAGGAAGATGCCGGCTAAAACAGCAAGAACGCCCTCAAGACGCTGATTACTGGCCACGCGGCCCTCTAATCGAGTGTTTTCGAGTTTGAGCAGGTCATTTCGCGCATTAACGTCCTCAAGTTTTGAGGTGAGTTCGCCGGTTAGCTTGTCCAATTGAATAGCGTTGGCAGAAATACGTTTGATCTCGGCGAGTTCTTGCTGTGTCGCCTCTAGGCCTCGCGTCGCAGTCCCGCGGTCCTCATTGGCGGATGACAATTCCTCAACAGATGCGTCCAATTGCGCCTGCAGTTGGGCGACCTTTGTCAGCGCGTTTTTTAGTTGCGTCTCAAGGCTATTTAGCTGTTTGGCACGTGGGATAGCTGTTTGCAGGTATTGCGCTCTTAAGTAACCTCGCGTTCCGCCCTTCGTCTCGACTTCTGCCCAGACACCGCCCTCAGCGGTGCCAAAATAGGTGACTTCAGTTCCCGACGGCAGGCCTTTATTCACAATACGGTAATCGCCACCTGGTCCGGTTCTAATGGGTGTGTAAATGAGGTCGGTGATGTAGCGTGATTCTCCAAGCTCACTGTCGCTTTCGCCGGTTTGTGTGGTGCTGAAGTCGCCGTCCTGCGAGGTGTCTTGCGTGAGCTGGGTATTATTGCCTTGCTGCGCTGATGCGGTCATCGCCAGGAATCCGAGTACGATCGTCGCTGTCCATCTCATAAGGTTGGTCATTAGAAGTTGCCCCCTGGCACTCGGCTAAAAAGTCTTGGTTGTTTCGGTTTCACGGCGCCCACGCTCATCGTTTTTTCCAGAGGCGTCGTCTGCCGAGGTTTCAGTTGTAACGTCTGCCTCTAACTCTTTGAGGTACGGGTGCATGATCAAGCCGATTAGCACCGCCCAGAGAATGGTGAACAAAAAGGCGGACCAAAGTTTAAAGGAAACCCAGGTATCCATTGAATAGTTATAAGCGACAAAGAGGTTCACGGCCCCAACCATGAAGAAGTGCATTGTGGATACGAGGGTGACCTTATTCCAAGCATGCGCGGGCATGTGAATCTCGTTGGGTAGAAGTTCTTGAAAGAAGCACCGTTTACGAACCACGTGCCATACGACGTAAACTAAGGCGAGGGCCCAGTTAAAAACAGTAGGTTTCCAAAGAATGAATAGGGGATCTCTTAAGGCAACGGTGGCGCCGCCAAAAAGTGTCACGGCTGCAGCAACACCCAATAAGCGTTTTTCGACGCTACCCCATACGACTTTGATAATGATCAACTGAAGCAGTGTCGCAATGATGAGCGCAAGCGTGGCCGAGTAAATACCATCGACGGTATGGGCGTACCCGCCGAGCGTCAGCGTCGTTCCCGACAGCTGGTATACACCAAAGAATATGACTAAAGGGAAGAATTCTAAGAGTTGCTTCATGTAGGCTCTGTTACTATGTGGCGCTGAGTTCTCAAACGGGTTTTGCTTCTGAGGTTAAGTCGTCAGTTTAAGTGCCCGCCACGAAGGTTAAAAGTTAAGTAATTGTGATTGTCGATTTCCACACACATTCTCTGGCATCTGATGGCGCATTGCTTCCGGCTGAATTGCTCGAACAAGCCAAGTCAGCCGGTGTTACGTGTTTCGCTATCACTGACCACGATACCTTATCGGGCTATCAATCGGTAAAAGATACGGGTACAGCGCAGGAAGTAGGGCTGATCTCGGGCGTCGAATTGTCGTGTCGTTGGGCAAGCACCACGATTCACGTTGTTGGGCTCGCCTTCGATGACTCGTCTTTGGCCATTACATCGATGGTCAAGTCGCTGTCCGAGGCGCGTATCGAGCGTGCAAAAACGATTGCACATCGGCTAGAAAAGGCGGGTTTTGCAGGGGCGTTGAAGGGTGCGCAGGAAACCGCAGGCGAGAGTCAGATTGGACGCCCCCACTTTGCACAGTGGATGGTCGAAATGGGACACGTTACGTCCCTGACTCAGGCATTCGATAAATACCTTGGCGCGGGCAAAATCGGCGACGTAAAAACGTTTTGGCCCTCCATGGCTGAAGTGGTTGGTGCGATCGCGAAAGCTGGGGGCGTGACTGTCTTGGCACACCCTTTAAAATACAAGCTGACGGGTATGAAGCTTCGTGCGCTGTTGACCGATTTTAAGGCAGCAGGGGGCGAGAGTTTGGAGATCTTGAATGGTCGTCAGCCTGAAGCCGATATGAAACGTCTGAGCCAAATGGCAGATTCTTTAGGCTTTCTTGTATCCGCTGGATCTGATTTTCATCGGAGCTTCGAGTACGGACCGACCTTGGGCGTCGATACGGATAGGCTCGCAGAAGGAAACTACGTGTGGGATGCGTTGTGTCAGCGTGCTCAGGAAGGCAATGCAGCAGAGATAAAGCCGCAGTAGGGATCCGCTATGAGTCAGTTTTTTACCGTTCACCCCGAAACACCTCAGACTCGTTTGATTAATCAAGCGGTCGATATTCTCTCGGAGGGTGGTGTCATCGCCTACCCTACGGATTCTGCTTATGCATTGGGTTGCCGGCTCGATAACAAAGCGGGCGCTGAGCGCATCCGTCAAATCCGCAAGCTAGCTGAGGACCACAATTTCACGCTGATGTGTCAGGATTTATCTGAGCTCTCTCGCTATGCCCGCGTCGATAATGCCGCTTACCGGTTGATAAAGCATTCAACTCCTGGCCCCTACACCTTCATTTTTGAGGCGAGTAAAGAGGTGCCTAGGCGCCTTATGAGTCCGAAACGTAAAACAATTGGTCTGCGGGTGCCCGACAATACCATTGCGCAGTCGCTACTCAGCCGGTTGGGTGAGCCTCTGATGTCGGTCACCTTATTACTGCCCGGTGATGACTATCCGCTTAGTGACCCGTACGATATACGCACGACGCTTGAACGAGACGTCGACCTTGTTATTGATGGTGGCTATTGTGGTTTGGAACCCACCACTGTGATTGACATGAGTGGTGAGGAAACTGAATTGCTTCGCCAGGGATTGGGTGCGTCGGACGCATTCGTATAACGCATAGGAAAAGATGTGAACGATACGACAGATACATCAGTTCCCGCTTCAGGTGACACCGGCAGCATCGCTTCTGGCGAAACGCAGCCGATCGCACCACCGGTGGCGAGTGCGTCCAATCCCGATCAAGAGGCGGGGCCGACGGCGTCCCTACGAGCCTCAACCGCGGTAGAAAAACGTATGGGGCAGCCACAGCAAGGAGAGATGCCCTTTGCAGTGGTATTAGGCGAGGCGCTTACCGAGCTTCCGAAGGACCTTTACATTCCACCGCGGGCACTCGAGGTTTTCTTGGAGGCCTTCGAGGGGCCGCTTGACCTGTTGCTCTATCTTATACGCAGACAAAATCTCGATATTTTGGATATCGACGTGGCGGTTATCACCGAGCAGTACATGAAGTATGTCGAGCTGATGGACGCTGTTCAGTTCGAGTTGGCCGCTGAATATTTGCTGATGGCAGCAATGCTGGCCGAAATAAAGTCACGAATGCTCTTGCCGCGGTCGACAGAGGCGGATGAAGAGGAAGAGGATCCGCGTGCGACGCTCGTGCGACGACTACAGGAGTATGAGCGATTCAAAAAGGCAGCAGAGGACATTGCCGAGCTGCCTCGGGTGGAGCGAGATACCTGGATTGGTTCGGCAGAGCCTCCGCCGATGGAGCGAACCAAGCCGCTACCTCAAGTTAATTTACAGGACCTTGTGATTGCATTTTCGGAGGTCCTTAAACGTGCCGATTTATACGAAAGTCACCAAATTAAACGGGAGTCGCTGTCGACGCGTGAGCGAATGGCAGATGTTCTTCAAACGCTCCAAGCTGAGGAATTTTGCTCTTTTGAGTCGCTGTTTAAGGTCGAAGAGGGGCGGCTCGGCGTTGTGGTAACGTTTTTGGCTATTTTAGAGTTGATAAAAGAGTCTTTGGTGGACATTGTGCAGTCCGGCGAATTTGCCCCTATACACATCAAAGCGCGAAGCGAGTAACCATCACTATGGGCGATCATGATTTAGTCGAAATACTCGAGGGCGCCTTATTGGCGGCCGGAGAGCCGCTATCTAAGAGGCAGTTAGCACAGCTTTTTGACGAGCTGGAGCGTCCATCAACCGCTGATATATCGTCTGCGCTGGACACAATTGCTGGACGCTGTGAGGGACGAGGGTTTGAGTTGGCCGAGGTGGCAAGTGGTTTTCGCTTCCAGGTCCGACAGCACTTGTCGCCTTGGGTCAGCAAACTGTGGGTTGAGCGTCCCGTGCGTTACTCGCGAGCTCTTCTGGAGACGTTGTCACTGATTGCCTATCGTCAGCCCATCACACGGGGTGAAATTGAGGACATTCGGGGTGTGGCTGTCTCAAGTAATATCATGAAGAGCTTGCTTGAAAGAGATTGGGTCAAGGTCGTTGGGCATCGTGACGTTCCGGGAAAGCCCGCTATGTATGCGACCACGAGAGAATTTCTGGACTACTTCAACCTTAAAACGCTCGACCAGCTACCGCCCTTGGCCGACGTTAAGGATCTCGAGACGATGACAAGCGCATTGCCGCTCGAAGAGTTCCACGATGCGAGAGCCGACGAGACTGGTTCGGAGATAGCCGAGGATCTGGACTCAGAGGGGCAAGATTCAGAAAGCCAAGCTCTCGATAACCAAGCTCTCGATAACCAAGGTATTGCTGTTGAGCCATCACCGGAAGAAAGCGTTGCAGGAGTTGAGTCTGAATGAGCGGTCCAGATAGCAATACCGAGACGCTCGTCGTGGACAATGGGTCGGAGAAGCCTGACGGTGAAAAGCTTCAGAAGGTCCTTGCGCGCATGGGATATGGCTCTCGTAGGAAGCTCGAGGAGAGCATTACCGCGGGCGAGGTGATGGTTAACGGCAAGAAAGCCAAGTTGGGTGATCGTGTCGTCGCAAGCGACAAAATTAAGTTTAAAGGTAAGCCTGTTTCTAATGACGAGGTGATCGACAATCGTATCTTGCTTTATCACAAGCCTGTCGGTGAGGTTTGCTCTCGAAAGGATCCCGAGGGACGGGCTACGGTATTTGACGGTCTTCCGCGATTAAAGAGCGGGCGTTGGGTTTCCGTTGGCCGACTCGATTTCAACACCTCAGGCCTGTTACTGCTAACCACTGATGGTGACTTAGCTAATGCGTTGATGCACCCCTCAAGTCGGGTGGAGCGCGAGTACTTATGTCGCGTAATGGGGCGCGTCGATAAGACAATGCTGGAGCGTCTCAAATCAGGTGTTGAGTTGGACGATGGCCCTGCGCGCTTCACCGACATACAGGAAGGCGGGGGTGACGACGACAGCATTAATCAGTTTTTCTATGTGGTGCTGGCTGAAGGTCGAAACAGAGAGGTAAGGCGGCTTTGGGAATCTCAAGGTGCAACCGTGTCGCGTTTGAAACGGGTGCGCTATGGCGATGTTTTTATCCCGTCCAAACTCAAGAAGGGTCAGTGGATGGAGTTGAAGCAGCGTGATGCCGACGTTGTGTATACCATGGCACAGATGGAGCCCAGACCGGTTCACAAGCCCTCAAAGAAGGCCGCTGAAAAGCGTGAGCGGCAGTCTCGAAAAAGCGGCAAGCACATCAATAAACGACACGACTAGTGAGCACCGCGAAAGGCCTGCTTGCGTGAGTCTTCAGCGATTATTAAGGGCTCAGTTTGTGGGTCGCTATCAGCCTACTCAGAGCATACCCGCAATCATTTGGGTTATTGGGCGCTGAGTGCTTCGCCGTTCAGGTGTTTGCTGCCATCGCTCATCAAGAATACCCACTCGCGGATAATCTCTTCAGGTGATGGATTTGTCGTAGGGGGTTCAGCGGGGTAGGCCGATCGTCGCATCGAAGTATTTACGGCGCCGGGGTTTAAGCTGTTGACACGAATGTTGCTTGTCGCACCGAGCTCATCTGCGAGCACTTGCATAAGTCCCTCGGTCGCAAACTTTGATACCGCATAGCTCCCCCAGTAGGCGCGACCCTTTCGACCCACACCCGAGCTCGTAAAAACCACGGACGCCGAGGGTGATTGGTCAAGGAGCGGCAGCAGTGTTTGCGTCAGCATGAAACCCGCATTGACGTTGACTTGCATGACATCATGCCAGCTCGTGGCGCGTGTCTGGGCGATGGGTTTTCGATCGCCAAGCAGGCTCGCGTTGTGGAGCAGTCCGTCAAGCTTTGGGATGGCCTCACCCAAAGAGCCAGCTAACGTGACGTAGTCATCATGGGTGGCTTTGGCTAAATCCATAGCGAGGATAGCGGGCTCTTTGCCACCTGCGACCACGATCTCATCATAGAGTGCCTCCAAGCGCGCTTCATTGCGACTCAGCAACAAGACCTCAGCACCGCAGCGAGCGAACGCTAGACTCGCTGCTCTGCCGATGCCCTCTGCGGCGCCTGTGACCAAAATCGTCTTGTCTGCGAGTTCATCCGGGCGTGCTGCCCAGGAGTTGGGTGCTACTGGCATGGTAGTTGGGTCCTTATCCACTTACAGAGTGCCGCGGGCGTCTCAACGCACAGGTCAGCACCCCATTCTTCAGGGTGGTCATGGTCTTCGATGTAGCCGTACTTGACGGCCACCGTGTAGCAGCCAGCCGCATTGCCTGCCTGGATATCGCGAATGTGATCGCCCACGTACACCATCTGCTCTGGTGAGACTTGCAGTTGCTTGGCCGCAAGCAAAATAGCTTCGGGGTCGGGCTTCGCCTTCGCCACATCGCAGGGCGTCACGAGGCTTTGTGCGGGCGGGTCAAAAGGCATCGCATCCATGAGGGGCTCAGCAAAGCGTCTGAACTTGTTGGTTACCACGCCCCATGCACCACCGCCTTTAATCACCTCGGCGACTGTGTCTACCAAACCTTCGTAAGGTGTTGCGCTGGTGCCAAGGATCTCCTCGTACCAGTCTAAATACTGCTGTCGATAGGGCTCCCAGCGAGGGTCGTCTTCCCTGATTCCTGTGGCCTCTGTCACAAGGCGACCTGAGCCGTGTGAAATCAGCTTGCGTGCATCGTCAAAGGGCGTCTCGCTATTGCCTAGCTCGACAGACATGCGGTGATAAACCGCAATGAGTTCACTAGCGGTGTCGATGAGTGTGCCGTCGAGATCAAAAACAAAGGCACGAAACGACATCGTGCTCATGCAGGCTTGCTCGCCCTGATCATGTAATTGACTGACACATCGCCCTCTACCAATCGATAGTGCTTTGTGAGCGGGTTGTAGGTAAGGCCAATCATGGCTTCGACCTGCAGTCCCGCCGCCCTTGCCCAGCGACTCAGTTCAGAGGGTTTTATTAGCTTGTCATACTCATGGGTGCCTTTGGGCAACATATTGAGAACGTACTCTGCACCTACAATCGCAAACAACCAGGCTTTCGGATTACGGTTGATGGTGGAAAAGTAAAGATCGGAGCCGGGCCTTGCCATGTCGGCGCAAGCCTGTACCACCTTAGATGGGTCTGGCACGTGCTCTAGCATTTCGAGGCAAGTCACGACGTCGTAGGCCTCGGGTCTCTCCTCGGCAAGTGTCTCGGCCGTCGTTTGTCGATATTCGACATCAAGCTCTGATTCAAGCAAATGAATTTTGGCGACTGATAAGGGGGCTTCCCCCATATCAATTCCCGTGACGGTTGCGCCGCGATGCGCCATCGCCTCGCTCAGCAGTCCGCCACCGCAACCGACATCGATGAGCTTTTTCCCCTTCACTTCGCTGTAGCGGTCTATCCACCCTGCGCGCAATGGATTGATGTCGTGTAAAGGCTTGAACTCGCTATTTTCATCCCACCATCGTGAGGCAAGTGCTTCAAACTTCGCTATTTCGTCAGGGTCTACGTTGGTGTGTGTCATCGAGTACTCGGTTATGGCGTCGTTAATGTTGCGGGCTGTATACGGTGTAACTAGCCCGAGAGTTTAGCGCGCCAAGCCCGCGCTTTGTCATTTAAGGTGTCGTTGTCTAGGGTTTGCAGTTGTCTGTTCTTCAGGACATTTTTCCCTGCAATCCAGCTCCAAGTGACCTCGGTGCCTGAGTTGGCATAAACGATGTTTGAGTCCAGAGAGTGGCTGGGGGCCATGGACAAGCCGGTCGTATCGAGCGCGATGATGTCGGCTGATTTCCCCGCTTCTAGACTCCCAGTAACGGTGTCCAGGCCCATGGCGCGAGCGCCATCAAGCGTTGCAGCCTTGATGCTGTCGATGGCGGAAAGCGCGGTTGGGTCGCCGCTCTCCAACTTCGCCAGTAGCGAGGCGCTCTGCATTTCAGCAAGACCATTCAGTTTGTTATTACTAGCAGCCCCGTCAGTGCCCAGCGCCACATTGACGCCCGCCGCTCTGAGTTTGGTAACTGGGCAAGCGCCTGAGGCGAGCTTCATGTTGGACCTTGGGCAATGCACGACATGCGCCCCATGTTGCACCAGCGTATCAATGTCTTGATTGCCAAGATCTGTCATATGAACGCACTGGGTTCTCGGGCCCAAGAGCCCAATGCGTGCAAGTAGATCAATCGGTCTCTCGCCCGTTGCATCAACATGAGCCAACACCTCTGCTTGGGTCTCGTGAAGGTGGATTTGGACGGCAGCGTCGAGTTCATTGGCGAGCATGGCGGTTGTGCTGAGTAACGACTCGTCAACGGTGTAGGTGGAGTGGGGTCCCAAACCGACATCGACTAGTTCGTCGTTTCGGAAGTGATCGCGCAGACCCAGCCCCTTGTCGAGATACTCACGCGCATCACTCGCCCATGAGGTTGGAACATTCATGATGGGAAATACAATTTGCGTGCGCATACCCGCGCTGCTGAGTGTCTGGGCGGCCACATCGGGAAAGAAGTACATGTCACTGGTAGTCGTAATGCCGCTCAGGATCATCTCGGCCGCTGCGATCTCTGTCCCGTCACGCACAAAATCGGGCGCTACCCATTTACCTTCCGTTGGCCAGATCTTGTCATTTAGCCAACGCGCAAGCGGCATGTCATCGGCATAGCCCCGCAGCAAGGTCATCGCCGCATGGCCGTGTGCATTCACCAAGCCGGGCATCAGTGTGTGGCCCGGCAAGTCGATGTGCTCGACGTCTTCGATCTGCCGCGCGTCCTCGGTGAGCACAAGGCCTTCGATCAGGCCATTTCTGACAATAAGGCTCTTCCCCGTCACGATCTTTTCAGGACCTGCGATGGGAATAATTGCATCTGCGTGTAAAGCAAAGTTTGGCAATGTCATAGATCAAATGTTCCCAATTCAAGAGGGCCTTAGACGTAGCCTCAACCGTCTGAATTTGATAGTATTTACAGCTTATCAATTGCAGAGTTTAGGCGGCACGCCCGTCGACAAAAAAAGATCATCGGATGTCAGATCAGCAGCAAGACTTAGCGCAAGAAGTACACCCTATCAATATCGAGGACGAGCTCAAGCAATCCTACATGGATTATGCGATGAGCGTCATCGTCGGACGTGCATTGCCCGATGTTCGGGACGGGCTAAAGCCCGTGCACCGGCGCGTGCTCTTTGCCATGAACGAGCTCAACAACGACTGGAACAAAGCCTATAAGAAATCGGCACGTGTCGTGGGTGACGTTATCGGTAAATATCACCCTCATGGTGACTCCGCGGTCTACGACACCATCGTGCGTATGGCGCAGACGTTTTCGTTGCGCTACCCACTGGTAGACGGGCAAGGCAATTTCGGCTCGATAGATGGCGATTCGGCGGCGGCGATGCGTTACACCGAAATTCGCATGACCAAGCTGGCGCACTCGCTACTGGCCGACCTCGAGAAGGAAACGGTTGATTTTGCGGAAAACTACGACGGGACCGAACATATCCCCGTGGTTCTCCCCACGCGAGCCCCCAACCTGCTCATTAACGGGTCGGCAGGTATTGCTGTGGGAATGGCGACCAACATTCCACCGCATAACATGCGAGAAGTGGTTGCAGGGTGTCTGGCGCTCCTTGAGAACCCAGAGCTCACCATTGATGACCTCATTCGTTACATTCCCGGCCCTGATTTTCCAACGGGCGCCATCATCACCGGACGCGCCGGCATTATTCAGGCCTACCGAACGGGGCGGGGTCGAATTTACGTCAGAGCTAAAGCGGAAGTCATCACCGATGAGTCAAAAGGCAAAGACACAATTATCATCCATGAGATTCCTTATCAGTTAAACAAGGCGCGCTTATTGGAGCGTATTGCCGAGCTGGTGAAAGAGAAAAAGATCGAGGGAATTACCGAGCTTCGCGATGAGTCCGACAAGGACGGCTTGCGCGTGGTGATTGAGCTTCGTCGTGGCGAGGTCGGTGATGTTGTGCTCAATAACTTGTACGCGCAGACACAGCTTCAGTCGGTGGTGGGCATCAATATGGTCGCCTTGGTTGACGGCCAGCCGAAGGTGCTTAACCTCAAAGAAATCATTGAGGCCTTTATACGCCACCGCCGAGAGGTCGTAACGCGCCGGACACTGTTCCTGTTGCGAAAAGCGCGCGAGCGGGGTCATGTCTTAGAAGGTTTGGCGGTTGCGCTAGCCAATATCGACGAGATTATCGAGCTTATTAAAACGTCCCCTACGGCGGCGGATGCACGTGAGCGCCTCGTGGCGGCTGCGTGGGCGCCAGGTGATGTCAGCGCGATGCTCGAGCGCGCGGGCGAGTCTGCTTGTCGCCCAGAGGACCTTGACGGCGACTTTGGTCTAATTGACGGCAAGTATCATCTTTCTCCGGCACAGGCTCAGGCAATCTTAGATTTACGCCTCAACCGTCTTACCGGTCTTGAGCACGAGAAGCTGCTTCAGGAATACGCCGATAAGGTCGCTGAGATCGCCGATTTACTTGAGATATTGGGCGATCCAGATCGACTGCGCTCGGTCATTCGCGAGGAGCTCGAGGAAATCGTTACGGATTTTGGTGATGAACGTCTCACGGAAATTACCGATTCAGCGCACGACTTAACGGTTGAAGACCTCATTACAGAGGAAGATCGGGTCGTCACGATTTCGCATTTGGGTTACGCGAAAACGCAGTCATTGACCGACTATCAAGCACAGCGACGCGGCGGTACCGGACGAAGCGCGACGGCGGTGAAAGATGAGGACTTTGTTGAGCATTTATTGATCGCAAGCACGCACGCGACCGTCTTATGTTTCTCCAATCTGGGTAAAGTCTACTGGCTGAAGGTATTCCATATTCCGCTGGCGAGTCGTAACTCGCGAGGACGGCCAATGGTTAATTTGCTCGCCTTGGATGAAGACGAGCGTATTACATCCATCCTGCCGATCGATGGTTACAGTGAAGATCAGTTTGTCTTTATGGCTACGGCAAACGGTACGGTTAAAAAGACGGCTGCCACGCAGTTTGCACGTCAGCGCAGTGTCGGCTTGAGGGCCATTGAGCTCGATGAGGATGATGTACTCATCGGTACGGCAATTACTGAGGGCAATAGCGACATTATGCTGTTCTCAAGTGAGGGCAAAGCGACGCGATTTAACGAGAGCCAAGTCCGTGCGATGGGAAGAACAGCTCGCGGGGTGCGAGGCATCAATCTGGCGAAAGGCCATAAGCTGATTTCGCTCATCGTCCCCCAAGAGGGTGGCCGCATATTGACGGTGACCGAGAACGGATACGGTAAGCGCACAGAAAACGCGGAATTCCCAGCGAAAGGGCGGGGCGGTAAGGGTGTCATCGCTATGTCGACGTCAGAGCGAAATGGATCGCTCGTTGGTGCCGTTCAGGTTTGGGATGCCGACGAAATGATGTTGATCTCTAACCAGGGCACGGCGGTTCGAACGCGAGTCGATGAGGTCAGTTTGCTAGGCCGAAATACGCAGGGTGTGCGGGTCATTCGCACACGTGATGGAGAAGCGTTGGTCAGTGTAAGTCGTATCGTCGAAGACGATGATGCGGCAGAGCCTGCCCAGCCAGTAGTGGCTGAGGGCGCTGCGGACGACGATAACACCGAGTCCCAAGAGTGATGCGAGCACATAACTTCTGTGCGGGGCCGGCAGCGCTTCCCGCCGCGGTGTTGGAGCGTGCTCAGGCTGAACTCCTTAATTGGCAAGGTGCGGGTGCCTCCGTAATGGAGTTAAGCCACCGTAGTCCGGAGTTTGTGGGTATTGCTGAGCGCGCAGAGGCGTCACTCCGAAGGCTTCTTGGTATTGGCGACGATTACGCGGTGCTCTTTCAGCAGGGGGGTGCGTCGCAGCAATTTGCATCAGTTCCATTGAATCTGAGCCGTGCTGACGACACTGTCGATCAAGTCGTAACCGGGCAGTGGTCGAAAAAAGCCTTGGCGGAAGGAAAGCGATTGGCGAACGTAAATGTCGCGTCGAGCTCTGAGTCTTCAAACTTTACAACCATTGCGCCTCAGTCGGACTGGTCTACAACGCCGGATGCTGCCTACCTGCACTACTGCCCAAATGAGACAATTGGCGGTCTGGAGTTTGCCTTTGTACCCAAAAGCGACGTGCCGCTCATCGCTGACATGTCTTCGACGATTCTCTCTCGACCGATTGACGTTGATCAATTCGGCGTCATCTATGCCGGCGCGCAGAAGAATATAGGTCCTGCGGGGCTCTGTATCGTTATCGTGAGGCGGGATTTGCTGGGCCGCGCGCGCGAGAACATTCCGGCCATGCTCAATTGGAAAATAGCGGCAGAAAATGACTCGATGTACAACACACCGCCGACCTTCGGGATTTATCTCGCGGGATTGGTGTTTGAGTGGCTTGAGTCGTTGGGTGGTTTAGATGCCATGTATGCGATAAATAAGCGTAAGGCTCAGACGCTATACAAGGTCATCGACGACAGCGAGTTCTATGCAAATCCCGTGGATCCTCAATGTAGGTCATTGATGAACGTGCCGTTCACCTTGGCTGATGCAACATTAGACAAAGTGTTTCTTGAGCAGGCTGAAGAGGCTCAGTTGTTGAACCTCAAAGGTCATCGCTCCGTAGGTGGTATGAGAGCCAGTATTTACAATGCGGTTGAGCAAGCCTCCGTTGATGCTTTGTGCGAATTCATGCATCGTTTCGAAAAAGACAATGGATAGAGACCCTCGTCATGGCCTCTGATGATCAGTTAGCAGTAATCCGAGCGGATATCGATTCAATAGATCGGCAGCTCCTTGAGTTGATCAATGCGAGAGCTGCCTGCGCACGCCGTGTAGCTGAGATTAAGCTCGCTGCAAGCCAAGGTGGTGATGCGCTGTTCTACCGGCCGGAGCGAGAGGCGCAGATTTTAAGAGCGATTCAGGAAAATAATCCCGGCCCGCTCCCCGCTGATCAGGCAGCGCGGATTCTTCGTGAAATTATGTCGAGCTGCTTGGCCTTAGAGCGCCCCCTTACCGTGGGGTTTCTGGGCCCCGTAGGAACCTATTCGCAGGCGGCGGCGCTTAAACATTTTGGGCAGTCAGCCATTTTAGAGCCCCAATCGACCATTCGAGATGTATTTAGACTGGTAGAGGATCGTGCTTGCGACATGGCGGTTGTCCCCGTTGAGAACTCAACTGAAGGTATGGTGGGCCAGACGCTCGATTGCTTCCTTGAGTCACCGTTGCAGATCATCGGTGAGGTGGAATTGCCCGTGGTTCATCATCTTCTCGCGGGATCCTCGCAATCGCTCGATGACATTACGGTGGTCTGTGGTCACGAGCAGGCGTTAGGTCAGTGTCGCGACTGGCTCGACGCCAACTTGCCGGGTGTTCCTCGGGACGTGTGTCGCAGTAACGGGGAGGCGGCGCAACGTGCGAAAAACGAGCCAAATGTTGCGGCCATCGCGGGCGACCTTGCTGTTGAAAATTACGATCTCGCTAAACTGAGCGAGGCGATTCAAGACATTGCGCACAACACCACGCGCTTTTATGTCATTGGACGGGAAACCGTACCCGCCAGCGGCGCGGATAAAACCTCGATCTTAATCGCCAGTCGAAATCGACCGGGTGCTCTGCTTAATCTGTTGCGGCCGTTTGAAGAGCGGGGCATTAGTCTGACACGCATTGATTCCCGGCCGTCCAAAACGGAAAAGTGGACCTACATGTTCTTTATCGAGTTCGAGGGCCATCTCTCAGATGACTTGGTGAAGGGCGTCATGTCCGCGCTCGAGGAAAACTCGATTTTATTGAAACCCTTGGGCTCATACCCGAAAGCGCCCATCTGATGACTGCTTTTCATGCGCGCACCGTGGCGTTGGTTGGATTGGGGCTGATTTCTGGGTCGCTCGCCCGTGCACTTAAATCCAGTCAGTGGGACGGCAGGCTTATCGCCTGGGGCCCGAGGGAGCCGAGTCTTAAGCGCGGGCTTGAGCTGGGTGTCATCGACGATTACTCCCTGATGCTGAGCGATATCGTAGAGCAGGCGGATGTGATTGTTGTTGGTGCGCCACCCATTGCAACGGCTGAGGTCTTAAGCGAGCTAACAGCGCTTGTTGTCGACGCGACACGAAAACCGGTCATTACCGACCTTGCCAGCATTAAAGGCTATGTGGTGGACGCCCTGAGCGTTGATTATCCGGACTTTGTACCTGGTCACCCCATTGCTGGGTCAGAGCACAGTGGTGTTGAAAATGCGGATGCTGCGCTCTTTAACGGACGCGAAATCATTCTCACGCCGTTACCAGGGACTAATCCTACGGCCATCGAGACAGTCAGTGCGATGTGGGCGTTAACCGGTGGCTATATTCGTCATATGTCGGTAACAGCGCACGACGCCATGCTGGCGGCGAGTTCTCACATGCCTCATTTAGTGTCTTATGCCCTAACAGGTGCACTCGAGCGCGATGAATCCGACCCCATGGTTCATGGGGGTGGCGCTCTCAGGGATATGACCCGGATTGCCGCGTCTGACCCGCTTATGTGGACGGATATTGCGATCACGAATCGCGATGCTTTGCTCCACTCCATTGACCAGTTTGAGACAGAGATGCAATTGCTGAGAACAATGGTGGATGCACAAGATGCAGAGGCCCTACAGTCGTATTTTGCCAGGTGTCGAACGCACCGGCGCGAGCACGACAGTATTCTTAACCCTTTACTTCAAAGTACGACAGAGGAGACGTCATGAGGTTTTTGGTCGAGCCGGGTGGCTCGCTCACCGGCTCTGTCCGAGTGCCGGGCGATAAATCAATGTCACACCGTACCGTCATGTTGGGCGCCCTAGCCGAAGGGACCACGGTAGCGACTGGTTTTCTAGAAGGTCAAGACGCGCTCTGCACGGTCCAGGCATTTAGGGGTATGGGCGTCACCATACGCGGTCCTGAGCAGGGAAAAATCGAAATTGACGGCGTGGGCATGCATGGGTTGAAGCCCCCCGTTGACGTGCTTGATATGGGAAATTCAGGTACCAGTATTCGTTTGCTCAGTGGGTTACTCGCGGCACAGTCGTTCGACTCAACCATGACGGGCGATGTGTCGCTGCAAAAACGCCCCATGGGGCGGGTGACAACACCGCTGGCGGCCATGGGCGCCGTGATTGATAGCGACGAGGGTCGTCCTCCGCTGCACATAAAAGGGGGCAAATCGCTCAGAAGCATTCACTACGACATGCCGGTTGCCAGTGCACAGGTAAAGTCATGCGTTTTGTTGGCGGGACTGTTCGCCGAGGGTCGAACCTCCGTGACGGAGCCTGCGCCAACGCGCGATCACACTGAGCGGATGCTGCGTGGTTTTGGTTACGACGTAGAGTGTGAAAATGAAGTGATCAGCTTGCAAGGCGGTGGCGCCTTAAAAGCAGCGACACTTGATATCCCCGCGGACATTTCGTCAGCGGCCTTTTTCTTGGTGGCTGCCTCCATTGCCGAAGGCTCTGACCTGACCCTTGAGCACGTAGGCATGAACCCAACACGCTCGGGTGTTATCACTATCCTGACGCTGATGGGTGCAGATATCGAGGTATTGAATGAGCGCGAGGTCGGCGGTGAGCCTGTGGCTGATTTGCGCGTTCGGTCTGCTTCCTTGACGGGCATTGAAATACCGCAGGATCTGGTTCCTCTCGCAATCGATGAGTTTCCGATCCTCTTTATTGCGGCTGCGTGTGCGGCTGGAACGACGACATTGTCCGGTGCCGAGGAACTCCGTGTGAAAGAGAGCGATCGCATTGCATCTATGGCCGAGGGATTGACGCGGCTGGGTGTTCAAAATGAGGTCAGGTCGGACGGTATTGTCATAACAGGTGGCCAAATGACGGGTGGCGAGGTGAATACCTTTCATGACCATCGGATCGCCATGTCATTTTCCATTGCGGCGTTGCGCGCAAACGGTCCCATTCAAGTCAACGATTGCGATCACGTCGCCACTTCCTTCCCTGGCTTTGCGGCGCTTGCACAGGGCGCGGGATTGCGTATTTCCGAGGTGTTTTAATCGTGAGCACCACCGTAATATGTGTTGACGGGCCTAGCGGCTCGGGCAAAGGCACCTTGTCACAGCGCTTAGCAGAAGCGCTTAATTTCCACCTTCTGGACAGTGGAGCGCTCTACCGCGTAGTGGGTTATGCCGCCACGGTTAATGCTATCGACTGGTCTGATGAGGCCGGCGTGACACAGATTGCCCGCTCATTAGACGTAGCGTTTCTCAGTTCAGCGACCGGTGTACGCGTCATCTATTCCGGTGCCGATGTGACCGACTCCGTGCGAAGTGTGAGAGGCGGTGAGGGGGCTTCCGCGGTTGCCGCCATCGCGTCGGTCAGAGATGCACTGTTATCGCGTCAGAGGGAGCTTGCTTGTCCCCCGGGGTTGGTGGCAGATGGTCGCGATATGGGTACGGTCGTTTTTCCCAAAGCACCTCTAAAGATTTTTCTTGAGGCGTCAGCAGCTGCGCGGGCTCAAAGGCGACAAAGCCAGTTGCAGCAGCAAGGCGAGAATGTTAGTCTGCCGCGCCTTTTGGAGGCCATAGAGGCTCGTGACCTGCGGGATAGGACCCGCTCAGCGTCACCACTCATGCCAGCAGAGGACGCGGTGATTGTCGACAGCACGGCAATGACAGCGGACGACGTTTTCGCGCATGTGATGTCTCTAGTAACTCTAAAAGGGCTAGTGCACTCAGACGGATAAAGGCCTTACCCCTCGACTCAGTGCGTTTTTAACCGACCCAACCGGGTAAGATGGTTGGTGCTGCGTTGTTTGCAGCGACACGACAGGTATATTCAATGAGCGAATCATTCGCCGAGTTATTCGAAGAAAGTTTAAAGACAGTAGACATGGAGCCCGGCTCAATCGTAACGGGCGTTGTTATCGACATCGATAACGAGTGGGTTACTGTCCACGCAGGTCTCAAATCTGAGGGTGTCATTCCTCGCGATCAATTCACCAACGCCGGCGGCGAGTGCACACTTAACATTGGTGATGAAGTTCAAGTAGCACTTGAGACCGTTGAAGACGGTTTTGGCGAGACGAAGCTGTCGCGTGAAAAAGCGAAGCGCGCCGAAGCGTGGAAGACCTTGGAAGCCGCGCATGTTGCGCAAGAGGTTGTTATTGGTGTCATTAACGGGAAAGTCAAAGGCGGCTTCACAGTCGACGTGGACTCTATCCGTGCCTTCCTACCTGGCTCACTCATCGACGTACGTCCGATTCGTGAAACAGCGCATCTCGAAGGTAAAGAACTCGAATTCAAAGTGATCAAGCTCGATCAGAAGCGCAACAACGTTGTTGTCTCTCGTCGCGCGGTCATGGAAGCAGCTAACAGCGCCGAGCGCGATGAGTTGCTGGAAAACCTCCAAGAAGGTCAGAGCGTCAAGGGTGTGGTCAAGAACCTCACCGACTACGGTGCGTTCGTTGATCTGGGTGGTGTTGACGGCCTACTGCACATCACAGACATGGCGTGGAAGCGCATTAAGCATCCAAGCGAAGTGGTCGAAGTCGGTCAAGAAATGGATGTCAAAGTACTCAAGTTCGACCGTGAGCGAAACCGTGTATCACTTGGTCTTAAGCAATTGGGCGAAGATCCGTGGGTTGAGATCACTAATCGTTACCCAGAAGGTAGCCGTGTGAATGCACGCATTACCAACCTCACTGATTACGGCTGTTTTGCTGAGATCGAAGAGGGTGTTGAAGGTCTGGTTCACGTCTCCGAAATGGATTGGACTAATAAGAACGTTCACCCTTCCAAGATCGTCAATTTGGGCGATGAAGTTGAGGTGATGGTTCTTGATATCGACCAAGAGCGTCGTCGTATCTCACTCGGCATCAAGCAATGCCAGCAGAACCCGTGGGATGCGTTCGCCTCGCAGCATGCGACAGGCGATAAGATTTCAGGTTCGATCAAGTCGATCACTGATTTCGGTATCTTCATCGGTCTAGCGGGCAACATCGACGGCTTGGTTCACCTCAGTGATATCAGCTGGAACGAGACTGGCGAAGAGGCGGTCCGCAACTACAAGAAGGGTGACGAGATCGAAACTGTCATCTTGAGCATCGATCCTGAGCGTGAGCGTATTTCTCTGGGTATCAAGCAACTCGAGGAAGATTCATTCTCCATTTACTTGGGTGAGTCAGACAAGGGCAGCATCGTTACAGGCGAAGTTACCGAGGTGGATGCTAAGGGTGCGGTCGTTAAGCTTAACGAAGAGGTCGATGGTTACATCAAGGTAGCTGATCTTAGCCGTGATCGCGTTGAAGACGCGCGCTCGGTTCTGAGTGTCGGTGAAAAAGTTGAAGCTAAGATCGTCGCGATTGATCGCAAGACACGTGCTATTGGCTTGTCGATCAAAGCCAAGGATATGGACGACGAGAAAGAAGCAGTTCAGTCACTCAAGCAGCAAGACGGTGCAGCATCTCCGGGTACTATCGGTGACTTGATCAAGGCGCAGATGGACAACCAGTAAGTCGGTTCATTTGTTGCAACACCTAAAAAAGCCGGCATTGCCGGCTTTTTTTTTGGCAAGTACAACGATAATGGTCTGGTCGAACTGGGAAGGTTTGAGGGTTTTAAGGTCACTAAAGAGTGCACCTGAATAGGCGCCTGAGCGCGCGAGTCTACACAGCACATGCACTCATCGATGTCGTTCACAAAGTTAAAACAGCAGATGTCGAGTCTGTTTTAATAAAACCCTTACACTGTAAGTCCCCGAAAATTCTCTCGAGCGACTCTGAAAGAGAGCAGGTAAGGGTTTTTGCCCTTGTGTGTGCCCGCTATGGTGTGGACAATACGGCAAGGAGCGAGGAAACATGACACGTAGCGAACTTATCGACTTAATGGCGTCACAGCACAACCAGCTAACCACAAAAGACGTTGAGCTGGCCGTGAAGTTAATGATTGATCACATGGCTGACTCGCTTTCATCTGGAGAGCGTATTGAGATTCGTGGCTTCGGAAGTTTTTCTCTGCATTATCGCGAGCCGCGTAAAGGTCGCAATCCCAAGACGGGCGATACCGTCGACCTCGAGGGTAAGCATGTTCCGCATTTCAAGCCGGGTAAAGAGCTGAGGGAGCGGGTGAATCGCTCGATCAAGGCGGTATTTTAATGCTCGGTTGGCTGCGTGCCGCGCTAGCCTTTAGTCTCCTCGTCGCATCCGTATTTATCGGCGCTGTCTTTGCGACCCAAAACACCTCAGTGGTGCCGCTTTCCCTTTTTGTGATCACGCTTCCTGAGCAAACAATGGCGGTTTGGCTGCTCTTGTTTTTGATTGCGGGCCTCGCCACGGGGAGTCTTATCAGCAGTGGCATTGTTTTGCGTCAACGCGCAGGCCTCGCGGCGCTAAGACGCGAAAATACGCGCTTAAAGCAACGTATGGAGCGCGCGCCGAGCAATGGCTGAGCCGAGCACACTCCTTCTTGCCTTGCTGTTTCTTGCAGTGGCGGCTGGCTGGGTGCTTGGCCGCGGTGCGTCTGGGCGTGATGACGAAGTGGATCAAACGCCTCCCTCGCAATATTACTTGGGTTTGAACTTCCTGCTCGATGGTGAGCAAGAGTCGGCGTTGAAAGCCTTCAGTGAAGCATTAGCTGTTAATGCTGAGACCTTCGAGACGCATATCACATTTGGCAGTTTGCTGAGAAAACGGGGGGAGGTGGATAACGCGATTAAGATTCACCAGTCACTGTTGTCTCGAACGAAGCTTCCTGACGCACAGAAGAATCAGGCACACCTTGAATTAGCGAAGGATTTTATTGCAGCGGGTTTATTGGATCGCGCAGAGCAACTATTAAAGGATCTAATCGACTTGTCAGAAGAGCACGAAGCCGATGCCAAAGTGCTTCTTCTTGACGTGTTTGAAGCGAGCCGAGACTGGGCTCAAGCACGTCGTTTGGGGGAGTCACAACTTAAAACGGCGCTGGCGGCGACGGTGTCGCCAACGTCAAAAGCGAAGGCGGATAAGATAAAAGCACGTCTTGCAAATTACTGTTGTGAGGCCGCAGAAGACTTAGAAGCCAAAAAGTCTTGGGCCTTGGCGCGTGAGGAAGCCGCCGAGGGGTTGCGGTGGGATGATACGAGCATCTGGCCACATTTAATCATGGCGCGGATCGATGTCGAGGAGGGCGCACTAAAGCAAGCGTTTGATCGGCTACTCTCTGCGGCGACTGTGGCACCATCGCGCATTCCTGAGTTCATCGATGTGTTTCGCACGGTTTGTGATGCCCTCGATTACAGAAGTCGGTTGATTCCACTTGTTTCGGGGTTTCTTGGGGACCGTGATGATCCCCAACTTAGAGCGCTACTCGCTGAGGAATATCTCGCAGAAGGCAGGGACGCTGAAGCGCTTGAGATCATCGTTGAGGGCCTCGACCACAAACCCACATCAGCTCTCCTAGAAAAAGCGCTTGATCTCATGAGTGAACAAGTCAGCCGTCCAGAGGTTATTAAGGCCGCGCGTAAATTGTCAGCGAAGCAGTCAACTTATCTCTGTGGGGTCTGCGGATTTCATGGGCCCAGTTTTTACTGGCAATGTCCTGGGTGCAAAAATTGGGATACGCTTTACCGACCCGCCCGTTAACTTTGTTTTAAGAGAATGTTATGCGAAGCCCTCTGATTGTCGCGCTCGACTTCCCGACACTTGACCAAGCTGTTGCCTGCGCCCAGCTGCTGGACCCAAAAGTTGTTCGTGTGAAGGTGGGTAAACAATTGTTTACGAGCGAGGGCCCAGCTGTCCTCTCTGCACTTCATAATTTGGGGTTCGACGTGTTCTTGGATCTCAAATTTCACGATATTCCCAACACCGTTGCAGGCGCGGTTAGCGCAGCTGCAGATTTGGGCGTCTGGATGGTTAATGTTCATGCCTCGGGCGGGCGACGGATGATGGAAGCCGCTGCGAATAGTGTGGCGCAGAGGGGAAACAAAACACAGCTCATTGCTGTCACGGTCCTGACGAGTATGGACGATGCGGATCTGGCTGACCTCGGGATTACAGAGACGCCTGCGGAGCAGGTGTTGAGGTTGGCCACACTTGCGCAAAGTAGTGGTATGGATGGCGTTGTTTGTTCCGCGCAGGAAGCGACATTGCTTAGTCGGCAGTTTGGGCGGGATTTTTCGCTGGTGACACCTGGCATTCGTCTGCCCGAAGACGACGCGAGTGATCAGCGCCGCGTGGTTACACCGTGGGACGCCATCGATGGCGGTGCCACCCATTTGGTCATGGGGCGCTCGATTACCGGGGCATCCTCTCCTGCGGACGTTGTTGATCAAATCATCGCACGGCTCGCGTAATCTCAACCCGCCTAATTTCATCAATATGAGGCAGCGATCTCCTTGGAGCGGCTGCATCATACCTATTCTCAATCAGACTCATTCCAGTCTTTATTTACGAGGATAGAAACGATGGTTAGTAACACTATTTACAGTAATTCGAGTTCAAGCTTGGCGGCGTCTCACGGGTCACTTGCACGCCATGTGTTCGGTATTTTTCTGACGGCGGTACTCACATTTTTTGTTGTCGATTCGGTCGGTGCGGCAGAGACTGTCAACATCAATACCGCAGACATCAGTACCTTAGCGGCGGAACTTGTAGGTGTGGGGCCACAGCTTGCGCGCCGAATCGTTGAGTTTCGTGAGCGCTATGGTGATTTTGAAACCGTTGAAGCACTTAAAGATGTTCAGGGTATTGGCGAGGCGTTACTTGCGAGAAACGTAGATAAAATCGCCCTGCAGTAGTCGGTGTCGATTTGAGGACCACGACATTTATGAAGACAATCTGGTAGCATGCGCCCCGCGAAAAAGGGGCGTTTTTACATGGATTACGATGTTTTTAATGGCGATGCGGACGGTATTTGCGCACTAATCCAGTTGCGCCGCGCTGATCCGAGGCCCAACGCTGAGCTTGTTACCGGTGTTAAACGCGACATCCAATTACTCGAGCGTGTTCCCGGTGTGGCCGGCGGACAGGTCACTGCACTAGACATCTCTTTCGATAAAAATCGGGATCACGTGAGTCGATTGCTCGACGCGGATGCCAAGGTCTTTTTTTGCGATCACCATTTTGCGGGTGACATTCCGCAACACCCTTTATTAGACGTATTGATTAGTCCCGCTCCCGAGGTTTGTACCAGTGCACTCATCAACGGACGGTTACGAGGGCGTTTTACCGAATGGGCTTGTGTTGGTGCGTTTGGGGACAATTTCGATTCAACGGCTGACAAGCTCATTGAAAATCTCGATATCACTGTCGATCGCGATGCACTGCGGCAGCTGGGTGTGTGCGTAAATTACAATGCGTACGGTGCAAGTCTCTCTGATCTTCATTTCGCACCTGCTGAGCTTTACCAACGCATGGCTCAGTTCGACACTCCCTCAGTGTTGATCGAGGAGGATGGCGCCCTATTCGAGACATTGACCGATGCTTATACGCAAGATATGCACGCCGCGAACACGGCGCCTCGTGCAGTGGAAGACGATGACATTGCCGTGATTTCACTACCTGACGCGGCTTGGGCGAGAAGGGTCAGCGGTGTGTACGGCAACGACCTTGCTAATCAGTCTCCGGGCAGGGCCCATGCCGTGCTTACTGACATAGAAGGCGGCTACTTAGTCAGCGTGAGAGCCCCGCTCAATAATCGTTCAGGTGCCGACGCGGTATGCCGGCAATTTGAGACGGGCGGTGGTCGTGCAGCTGCTGCGGGGATTAATAAGTTACCGCACGCTGAGCTGGGTAGGTTTATTGATGCGCTTCGCGCACAGTGGAGCTAGTTCACCAGCGCGTAATCTCGTTTTCTAAGCGACGTAGCAGTTCAAGCGCTGCATCTTTCGACCCGACTTCTTGCTTGCTCGGCTTATGTTTTAAGCGATAGCCGTCGAATAAGCTAAGTAAGTTGTCTACGACGCGCGTGTCGAAGGGTTTATTGCGCAGCACCAGTGTTCGTGCAGAGTGCTCTAAGGTGCCATAAAATACGTCGCGCATTTGCCATACAGGTGTTGCCGCCTCCAGTTCGCCCGATGTGATTCCTCGTTGCATAATGAGGTCAAACACCCGAACGTATTCCCTGATCTGAGGTAATTGCCGTCCCGGTTCACCATGGCGCTGACGCGCGCGCGAGGTGATTTCAACAATCTTAAAATCGTCAATCAGTGAGCTTAAGTGGTAATTCGCCAGTTCGGTTAGTTGCTGACTTAGGGGCGCATCAGCTGTAATTGCGGCTTTGGCACCTTTTGTAAGCTCGCGCCAAAACCGGTCTACAACAGCTTCTAAAAGTTCATGCTTATTCTTGTAGTAGAGGTAGACCGTTCCCTCCGCGACATCGGCCCGTCGCGCAATTTCAGCCATGCGAGCACCGTCGACGCCGGACTCACCAAAGAGTGAGGTAGCGGCTGCAAGGATCGCCTCCTCGCGCGCTTCAAGTCTCTGTCGTTGGGTATCGCCCAAAGTACCGCCTTTTTCAGTTTGTATCGCAGGCAGATGACGGCCTAAGTGCAGTCACCTCATATTGCTTGCTGTAATTTTTAATAACACCTATAGTCAATGAGTATGCCTCATTATTAATGAGGCGCAATCATTTTTGCGGGAGGCTTCGGCTAAAGTGGCAAATAAAACAATCAAAATTGGCGGGGCGACAGGGTTTTGGGGTGAGACGGATATGGCCATGGCGCAATTTTTGCGCGAGGGTAACCTTGACTACATCGTCTTTGACTATCTCGCCGAAATAACGATGTCCATCATGGCGAGAGCTCGGGCCTCAGATCCAACGCTGGGTTATGCGTCCGATTTTGTATCGGCCATCGTGAAGAGGAATCTCGAGCGTATTGCGGACGCTGGCATCAAGTTGATTAGTAATGCTGGGGGAGTGAATCCGGAGGCCTGTGGTGAGGCACTTCGCAAGGTTATCAGTGATGCAGGATTGGACCTGAAGGTTGTTGTCGTGACCGGTGATGACTTGATAGCTGATCTGGACCGATTGGCGGCGAGTAACGCTTCCGAGATGTTTACGGGCGAGACATTTCCACCAAGAGAGAAAATTGCGAGCGCGAATGCCTACATTGGCGCCTTTCCTATTGCTGCGGCCTTAAATGCAGGGGCTGATATTGTTGTCACGGGTCGGTGTGTGGACAGCGCCGTGACACTCGGTGCGTGTATTCACGAGTTTGGTTGGTCAGCCGACGAGCTCGACAAGTTGGCTGCAGGCTCTGCAGTGGGACATCTGATCGAATGTGGCCCTCAGGCGACTGGCGGTAACTTCACGGACTGGGAGCAAGTTGCTGGATCACTGCATGAGGTGGGCTACCCCATCGCTGAGGTTTATGAAGATGGCCGTTGCGATATTTATAAGCCCGAAAAAACAGGTGGGATTGTTAATCGCGGCAGTGTGGCTGAGCAGTTGCTCTACGAAATTGGCGACCCTGCGGCGTATATATTGCCGGATGTAATTTGCGACTTTACACAAATTCAGCTTGAGCAAGTTGGGCCCGACCGCGTGCAAATGACAGGCGCAAGGGGTCGGGGTGTTCCATCGACGTACAAGACAAGCATGACCTGGGCAGATGGCTTCAGAGCGGGTTCCACATTTTGGTACGTGGGTCGGCGCGCCGCGGACAAAGCCCGTATTTTTGCCGATGAGGCCGTGGCGCGTGCACGCAGAAAGCTGACGGCAATGGGCGCCGACGATTTTGACGAGATCGCTATTGATATCGTTGGTGAGGAGCATTTTTGGGGTGCACATTCAGCGGTATCTGACACCCGAGAGGTAGCGTTAAAGGTCGCCTGTAAGCATCAGGATGCCCGAGCTGTGGGTCTCTTCTTGCGAGAGATGACGGGCTGCGCACTGGGTGCACCTGCCGGGATGGCCTTTTTTGCGGGTGCCCGGGCAAAGCCCTCTCCCGTTATTCGCTTGTTCTCATTGCTGGTCGATAAGTCATCACTCGCTCTCAAACTTGTCAGTGACGATGGCGAGTTCGACTTTACGCCGCCCGCGACGCGAACAGATGTTCTCGCCGCCAATGCGGATCCCATTCCACAGCCAACGAGCACTACTGACTTGATTGACGTGCCCTTAGAAACACTGGCGTGGGGTCGGTCTGGTGACAAGGGAGATAAAGCCAATATCGGAATCATTGCGAGAAAGGCGGAGTACTTACCTTGGATTGCTCAAGCGCTTACCGCCGACTATGTGCGTGACCGCTTTGCTCATTTCATGACAGAACCTGCTATCGATCGTTTCTACATGCCCGGGCTGCCGGCATTGAACTTTTTACTCCACAACGCGCTTGGTGGAGGCGGTATTGCCAGTTTGAGAAACGATCCTCAGGCAAAGGCCTACGCGCAAGTTCTACTGGATACTCCCATCTCTATTCCTCACCATTTGCTGGAGGCCTGATATGACAACGTTGACCTCAACTGTTCAGCCATCGAGCGACAGTTTCAAAGAAAACAGAGCGAGCATGTTTGAGCTCATTGAACACTGGCGTGGACTCGAACAACGCACGATTGACGCTTCAAATAAGCGACTGAAAACCTTTAAGTCTCGGGGTCAGCTCTCACCGCGTGAGCGACTCGAGCGACTGCTTGATCCGGGCATGCCGTTTTTGCAGATGCACTCTATGGCCAACTACTGTGTTGAGAATCCGGATCGCGAGACGAGTGTGCCCGGGGCCTCCGTTATCGTGGGAGTTGGGTTTGTCGAGGGCGTGCGTTGCATGATCTGGGTTGACGACTCAGGGATTTCAGCCGGTGCAGCGACAGAATCTACAGGGTTTGTATCGACCTCCATCCTCGAGATGTGTATGCGACAAAAGTTACCGGTAATCCATTTGGTCGAGTCCGCCGGTGCAAACCTTCTGAAGTACAAAGTCGAATTGTGGTCTCGGTTTGGCAATGTGTTTAGGGATCTTGCAAGGCTGTCAGCTGCGGGCATTCCCACCATGGTGGTTTTACACGGCGGCTCCACGGCGGGAGGAGCCTACATGCCTGGCATGTCTGATTACGTTATAGGCGTTAAGGAAAACGGTATGGCCGCCCTTGGTGGTGCCGCTCTCGTTAAAGCCGCGACGGGTGAAGAAGCCAACGACCGCGAGCTAGGCGGCAGCGAAATGCACGCGAGTGTCTCCGGTGTGGTGGAGTACCTGGTGGAGGACGATGCCCACGGGATTCTCAAGGCGCGCGAGGTGATGAAAAGCATCGATTGGAATAAGCGTGTAACGACTGTCGTGCGACGACCTTATGAGCCACCCAGGTATCCAGCTGAAGAGCTTGCAGGTGCGATTCCAGTTGATCCCAAAGTGCCTTACGACTTCCGGGAAGTGCTGACTAGGATCGTTGATGACTCTTGCGTGGAGGAGTTTAAGTCACGCTATGGCGTCTCCACGGTATGTGGTTATGCCTCCATCACGGGCATTAGCTTTGGCTTCATTGGTAACAACGGACCGATTGACCCCAATGGAGCGACGAAGGCTGCACAGTTCATACAGCTTTGCGACGCGGCTGACATGCCTATTTTGTTCTTCAATAACACCACCGGCTACATGGTGGGCACCGAGTACGAGCAGGCCGGAATGATTAAGCACGGTGCAAAGATGATTCAAGCCGTCTCGAATGCGCGGGTGCCCAAAATCTCACTCTATATCGGCGCAAGCTTCGGTGCCGGAAATTACGGAATGTGTGGCTGGTCGTACCAGCCCGATTTCTTATTCGCGTGGCCGAATGCTCGCACCGGTGTCATGGCGGGACAAAGCGCCGCCGATACGATGTCTGAGGTGGCTCGAGTGGGTGCCGCGAGGAAGGGGCAAGAGATTCCAGAGGGGGTGCTGGAGCAGCAAGCAGCCACCATTCGTGCGCACTTTGACGCACAGGAAGATGCCTTCTTTACCTCCGGCCGCGTACTTGATCACGGCATTATTGATCCGAGAGATACGCGAAAGGTCTTGGCATTTTGTTTGGAGACAGTGCTTGAGAGTCGTTTGAGAGAGACAAGAGCCAACGCCTTTGGCGTTGCGAGGATGTGATCATGGCGACACTACCTGAGACAAAAACTCTCGCGCTTGAGCTCGATCAGGGATGGCTTACCGTTTGGTTTAACCAACCTGAGCGACGCAATCCGCTAACGGATGAGGCCGTGGAGGACCTGGCGACCGTCATCACGTCGATTGCTCCGCAACGTGATATTCGCGGTATGACCATTCGCGGCAAAGGTGGCTTTTTCTGCGCGGGCGGCGATCTCAAGGGCTTTAAGGCCCTGGCATCTGGCGAGAACGACGCCTCGATGACCATGAGTCGTCGCATTGGCGATGTGCTTGCCGATCTTAATGCGCTACCGCAGGTGACCGTGGCGGTCATCGAGGGTGCAGCTATGGCAGGCGGCTTGGGTGTTGCTTGTTGTTGCGATGTCACGATCGGTATGAAGGATGCAAAATTTGGATTCTCTGAAACCCGCATCGGCATAACACCTGCCCAAATCGCGCGATATGTTTTACAAAAGTGTGGGTACTCAACAGGTCGTCGTCTCATGGTGACGGCCGCGCGCTTCAAAGGGGAAGAGGCGGGTAGATTGGGTGTCCTCGATTTCGTGGCTGAAACTGCCGAGGATCTGGCTTCAACAGAAAAACGTGTGAAGCAAGACGTACTCGAATGCGCTCCCGGTGCAGTGGCTGCCTGTAAAGCGTTAATTATTGGTATGCCCGGTACGCCGGATACGGAGAAGGTCGAGTTCGCCGCACAAAATTTCAGCGGATGCTTGCAGGGTGATGAGGGTAAAGAGGGCGTTGCCTCCTTTCTCGAGAAACGAAAGCCCAATTGGCACACGGAGATCTAAAGATGAAAGCATTAACGACATTACTCGTTGCCAACCGCGGTGAAATCGCCGTAAGAGTTATGCGCACCGCCAAAGCGATGGGTATGAAAACCGTAGCTGTTTATTCAGAAGCTGATGCAAACGCTCAGCATGTACGCGAGGCTGATCAGTCTGTCTGCATTGGTCCCGCTCCGGTTACCGAATCTTACCTGCAAGTCGATGCGATACTCGATGCGGCTGCACAAACGGGGGCAGATTGTATCCATCCTGGCTATGGTTTCCTGTCCGAGAACCAAGCGTTTGCATCAGAGTGTGAGGCACGCGGTATCGAGTTTATTGGCCCACCAAATGCGGCTATTGAGGTGATGGGCGATAAAGCGCGAGCAAAACGCGCGATGATCGAGGCCGGTGTCCCATGTGTGCCCGGTTACCAAGGCGATGATCAATCGGTTGAAACGCTGGTGGCTGAGGCGACGCAGATGGGTATGCCGGTAATGGTCAAAGCGGCAGCCGGTGGTGGCGGTCGTGGTATGCGACTCGTCAATGATGCCTCTGAACTTGAGTCAGCGATTGATCTCGCCCAGTCAGAAGCTCAAAACGCGTTTGGCTCGAGCGAGCTGATTATTGAAAAAGCGGTCATGCGACCACGGCACGTTGAGATTCAAGTTTTTGCAGATAAGGCGGGTAACACCGTTTATCTCGGCGAGCGCGATTGCTCCATTCAGCGGCGACACCAGAAGGTGGTGGAAGAGGCGCCTTGCCCTGTTATGACGCCTGAACTCAGAGAGGCCATGGGGCAAGCCGCGGTGGATGCGGCTAAGGCGGTTGACTATGTGGGTGCTGGCACAGTGGAGTTCTTACTCGACGAGGCCGGTGAGTTTTATTTTCTCGAAATGAATACGCGCCTTCAGGTCGAGCATCCGGTGACCGAGATGGTGACTGGCTATGACCTCGTCGAGTGGCAGATTCGTGTTGCCCGAGGTGAGGCGTTACCCGCCGAGCAAGACGACATTGAGCTTTTTGGTCACGCCATAGAGGTTAGGCTCTATGCTGAGGACCCTGCAGCGGGTTTCCTGCCAAGCACGGGTCAAATCAAACTCTTTACGCAGCCACAGGGCGAGGGTGTTCGTGTGGATGCAGGTGTGGAAACGGGTGACGAGGTAACACCGTTTTACGACGCGATGGTCGCCAAAATCATCACTTACGGCGAAACACGTGAAGACGCTCGCATGAAAATGCGCTCCGCCCTTCAAAAAACGGCACTTTTTGGCCCCGAGAATAATCGTGATTTCCTGATCGATGTCATGGATAAAGATGAATTTATTCGAGGCGATGCGACCACCGCATTTATTGGTGATAACTACGGCGAAGCGTTCTCTCCGAGGGCGATCGACTCCTCAGACCTGGCGGTAGCTGCTGCAACTCAACATGTCGTGGCTATGGAGACGCATCACAGCCAGGCGGCCTCAGTAAACGAGGAGCTGCTTGACTGGGTTTCGATGGGGCGCGTCACCGACACAAAGTGTTACGAAGCCAATGGTGTGCCTCAGGAAGTGACATTGATTCCTTTAACTATCGGTGAGTACGAAGTGTCAGTAGGTGACAAGACACATCACGTCACTGTAAGCGAGATGGGTGAGAACGACTTGTCTGCTGAGGTGGATGGACTGATGCAGCGCTATCACTACGTTAGCGAAGCTCCGGCTTCGCTATACCTCGCTTCGAGTGACCGCTCAGCATTATTGGCCGACAGCACGCGCATTCCACCAGAAGCAGAGGATGCTGCTGGCGGAGGAACCATCGCGGCACCTATGCACGGTCAGCTGCTTTCTATCGATGTTGAGACGGGTGCACGTGTTAGTAAGGGCCAGCGAATAGCTGTACTCGAGGCCATGAAAATGCAGCACGAGTTGACCGCGCCCGGTGACGGTACGGTCGTCGATATTGCGGCTGTGGCGGGTAAGCAGATTGGTGCGGGCGACCTGATTATGGTGCTGGAACTAGAGGGTCTGGAGAGCGAAGAATGAGCGCGTCTCTAACCACAACATTTGATATCGAGTTTCCACTCTTTGCCTTCAGTCACTGTCGCGATGTGGTGGCAGCCGTCTCGCGAAACGGTGGATTCGGTGTATTGGGCGCTGTTGAGCTAACCCCGGAGGAGCTCAGGGTGGAGCTTGATTGGATAGTCGCTCACACGAACGGTCGTCCCTTTGGGCTGGACCTAATCGTTCCGAATAAAGTTGAGGGACGGGGAGAGCAGATCTCGGATGAGGCGATGATTGCACGCATCCCCGACGAGCATCGGGAATTTGCCGCTGCGGTACTCGATGCTCAAGGTATTGACGCCGGTGATCTTGATGAACGACGCAAGGGCCAGCTGACTTTTCACCACAATGTAAGTGGGGATAAAACGGACGCCATGTTGGCAGTGGCGGCTGAGTATCCCATCGCATTACTTGTGAACGCATTGGGGGTTCCACCCCCTGAGATGTTCGATTTCGCACGGCGCCATAACATCAAGGTTGGGGCGTTAGTTGGGACCGTAAATCACGCTTTAAATCAGGCTCGCGCAGGCGTAGATGTACTCATTGCGGCGGGCGGTGAAGCGGGTGGGCATTGTGGCGCGGTAAGCACGATGGTGTTGATACCCGAGGTGTGCCGTGCGTTGCACCAGCACAATTTAGAGGTTCCTGTGCTTGCAGCGGGCGGCATTGCAACGGGTGAGCAGATGGCGGCGGCTATGGCGATGGGCGCAGAGGGGGCATGGTGTGGCAGCGTTTGGTTGACCACAGTCGAAGCTGAGACAACGCCGACGGTGAAAGCGAAGATGCTGCAAGCGTCTGCGAGCGATACGGTGCGAGCGAAATCTCGAACGGGCAAACCGTCGCGACAGTTGCGTTCCGTCTGGACCGACGCTTGGGAGAGGGTTGATGCACCTGCACCTCTCCCCATGCCCTTACAAGGGCTGGTGTCTGAGCCAGCACTTAAAAAGGTCGATGCGGCTGCCGCAGCAGGTCACCGAGGTGCAGAGGCTTTGGCAACCTACTGGGTTGGGCAAGCGGTGGGCCTCATGAATGAGGAGCGCTCCGTTGCTGATGTCATGATGGAGTTTAAAAACGAGTATTTAGAGGCCTTTCAGCGTGTTGAGAGGTTCTTGGTGGGAGTGGGTGAGTGATGCAACAGGCAAACGATTTTCGTGAGGAAAGCCTCACGCTGAAGGCTGTAATCAAGGATCTCGACGATGGGGCCTTTGAGGCGGTGACACAGTTCAAGGGTTGGACCATTAACGATGTTTTCCGGCACCTCCACTTTTGGAACAAAGCTGTGATGGTGGCGAGTCAGGGGGAAGAGGCCTTCGGTGAATTCTTTCAAGGCGTTGGTGCCCACATGACCAAGGGCGGTTCTCTACCGGAGTACGAAAAGCAATATCTCGAGGGGTTGAGTGGTGGGGCTTTGCGTTCAGCGTGGTCTGACTTGGTCGATGAGACGGCGAATGCGTATGCCGCCATGGATCCAAGTGCTCGTGTGCCTTGGGCGGGTCCAAGTATGAGTGCACGTTCGTCTATCTCTGCTCGGCAGATGGAGACTTGGGCTCACGGGCAAGAGGTCTTTGATGCGCTCGGCGCTGACCGTTGTGAGCACGATAGGATCCGAAATATTGTGGTCTTGGGTATTAATACTTTCGGCTGGACCTTCAAGGTACGTAATGAGGCGCCGCCTGAGCCTATGCCATACGTAGAATTGGTCGCTCCCAGTGGTGAGCTTTGGACCTACGGTGACCTGCAAGAGGACAACTTCGTGCGTGGTGCCGCGGTCGATTTTGCTCGAGTTGTCACCCAGACACGTAATGTGGCCGATACGGCGTTGACGGTGATGGGCGACCCCGCAGAAACATGGATGTCAAAGGCACAGTGTTTTGCAGGCGCAGCAAATCCCCCCCCGGCTAAGGGCTCGCGCTTCAAAGTCGCGTAACCAGCATTGAAAACGGTTGTTATTCAGTCCGCCCCCCCAACGCGACCCGATTGGGTCGAAGGCTGCATGGCGGGTGTCAAGCAGTGGGCTGAAAATAATGACTTTGAGTACAACTGCTTGGCCGATGAGTTCTTTGACGTTTTGCCCATCGGGTACAGACAGAAGCTGGAGGGTAGAGGGCCTATCCTCGCCGACCTAGCCCGCTTGATCCATGCAAGAGCCGCGTTACAGGACGGTTATGAAGCCGTGGTTTGGTGCGATTCAGATACGCTCGTCATTGAGCCTGATTGGCAGCCCACCACGCCTTCCCACAGCATCTTTGGCCAGGAGCTCTGGCTACAGCGGGATAAAGCAGGGCGCTTAGAAATACGTAAGCAACCGCACAATGCCTATTTCATGTTTACGGCGAGCTCCCCTGTGCTCGACTTTTTGATACACACGGTCGAGTCGATTATCCACCGCGCAGATCCAGCGCACATAGCGCCCCAAATGGTCGGGCCAAAGCTGTTAAAAGCCCTCAATACGTTTGCCGATTTTGATCTGGAGCCGGGTGCAGGTGCGATGAGCCCATTACTCAGTGAGTCCTTGCTGAACGATCAGAGCGATATTACTTCCTACTTTAAGGCGGCTCAGCAGACCGCACCGAAACTCATAAATCTTTGTGCGAGTTTAGTGGGGGCCGATTCCTTGGATATCGATAAACTCAAGCTAAGCGTCAGACGCGCCTTGTGGTAACGAGAAGTGATCGATTCAAGACACCACTTTCTTTTGGGGTCCGGATCGCTTGATACTTCAGGCGGTTGAGTGAATCGAATACCAAGCGCTGGCAATAAGCTAATATGAAAACGCCGGTGAGGAAGTTGACGTAGAGATCAGTGGTGCTGACCGTGCCACACAATAATAGAGAGCCATTATGTCCACAGTTGAAGAGAGGTCGCTGATAAAGCTAAACGTCGAGGCCGATGTTGCAACGATCGTCTTGAATCGTCCCGATGTAAGAAACGCGCTAAATCGGCAGCTAATGATCGATTTGATCGACGTCGCCCAGTCCGTATCCGACCGAGAGGATATACGTGCGGTTCTGCTTACCTCAGAGGGCCAAGATTTTTCGGTTGGTGCCGACTTAAAAGAAGTCGCTGGTATGGACCCTGCAGGTTCTCTCCTACGTGCGCGCCGAGACGCCGAGTTGGGTCGAAAGCTGTTGACGACCATTAAAAGTATCCACCAACCAACGATTTGCGCCGTAAGAGGGGTTACCACGGGTGGTGGTGCCTGTCTCGCTGCCGCCTGCGACTTTCGCATTGCGAGTCAGAGTGCTCGCATAGGCCTTGGTGAGGTGAAGGTGGGAATGAACCTTATGTGGAATGCCGTCCCATTATTTGTGGAGTTGCTGGGTCTATCACGGGCAAAGCGCCTCATCATGTCGGGCGACCTGCTCGGTGCCGAGACGCTGGAGCAGTGGGGGCTGCTGGATGAGGTTTGTCCGGACACTGAGCTTAAAAACGTCGCTGTTCAATGGGCTCGTCAATACGCCGACCTGCCACCCGTTGCTGTGCAAATGATCAAGCGCAGTGTGAATCAATATGCTCTCGCTTTAAGCGAGGCAGTAATGCACATGGATGAGGATCAGTGGATCTTGGCTGCGCGCAGCGACGACTTTAAAGAATGTGTTAGCGCTTTCGTTGAGAAGCGTACTGCTAAGCCGACAGGTTTCTGATCACCCAACCTATAAAACACAGGTAAAACAAAATGAGTGAACGCATTGTCTCGGGCTATTGCGACCCCAGGTTCGCCGCTATCGAAGACGAACTTTCGAAGGCCATTCAGAGCGGTTTCGATACGGGTGCCTCCGTCGCCATCGAGTATCAAGGCGAGATGGTGGTTAATCTATGGGGTGGTTACAAGGATCGACAGCGAACGCAACCTTGGCTTGAAGACACCATTGTGAACGTTTTTTCGACCACCAAGGCGATTACCGCTACCTGCATTTTGCAACTTATCGAGCGTGGGAAATTGGACCTGAACGCCCCTGTCTCGGATTACTGGCCTGAATATGGCTGCAAGGGTAAAGAAGCGACAAAGGTGAGCGATTTTCTATGTCATCGCGCAGCTATGCATGGGTTTCAGGGGGGGGTTCCACAGTTTGACTACCGTGATTGGGACAAATGGACTGCGGCCCTTGCGGCACAGGCGCCTTTTAGAACGCCCGGTACCACTCAGGGGTATCACGCACTGACTTACGGTTGGTTGGTGGGTGAATTAATTCGTCGTGTAGACGGTAGGAGCGCTGGTAGATATTTTCGCGAGGAGATTGCAGAGCCGCTTTGCCTTGATTTTCACATTGGCTTAGACGAAGCGGCGATGGCGCGTTGCGGCGACATTTTGGTCGATTCGTCGCCCAAACCTTGGGCGTTGATGGCCCTCACCTTGGTTCCCGATTTCTTGTTGTCACCGCAGTTGCGTCACGTAAAAAAATACGTGCGCTTGGGCGATATGAAAGTTGCCTTTTCGTCGAGAGGGAGTTCGACCGGCGGGTTCGAGATGAACACAGAAGAATGGCGGCAGGCGGAGATTCCCTCTGCCAATGGTCATGGAACAGCCGCGGCCTTAGCGAAGTTGTTTGGTGTGCTCAGCACAGGTGGTGAACGAGATGGTCATAAAATCATGGATCCAGAGACCATTGAGCTCGCTGTTACTCCCCTTTCCGAGGGTCCAGACACCGTTATTCTGGGGGCTCCGATCCGCTTTGGCGTAGGCTACGACCTCGGCCTTGGTACGACCACGATAGGCTCGGAACCACATCCTGACCGCCTCTTTGGGCACTGCGGTATTGGCGGCACAGTGGCGTTTGGTGATCCCGAGCATGGGTTGGGTTACGGATTCTTATGCAACCGAATGCATAACCCTAGAATGCTTTATCGCACGTCGAATCAGTTAACCAAAACGCTACTGGAGATCGTTGGTTGAGTTGACCTCGGGCGTTTACACGTTGGGAGAATTAACTTACATCGCGAAAGTTTGGTTTGCGTTTTTCGATAAAGGCACGAACACCCTCTGCGACATGGGGGAAGTCGAATAACATCCTCTGAGTTTCCTTCTCGTATTCTAATTGTTCACTCAAGGTGTTGGAGAGAGCGCGGTCATGAGCCTTTACGACAGCCTTTAAACCAATTGTTGGGCCATCTGCGAGACGCCCTGCAATCGTTTGAGCTTTCGTGAGAAGTTGGTCATCGGGCACACAGTCCCAAATAAGCCCCCAATCCTTTGCAGTCGCAGCGGGCAGGTCATCTCCGAGCAGCGCTAAACCGTTGGCACGGGCTCTACCAACGAGATTGGGCAGGAACCAAGATGCACCCATATCGGGGATGATTCCCAAATTGGGGCCAAAGACAAGTTTGAACTTGGCCGATTCGCTGGCGATGGTAATGTCGCCTGCGAGCGCCAGGCCAACGCCGCCACCCGCCGCGATACCGTTGATAGCAGTCACGACAGGCTTTGTGGATTGAGAAACTGCTTTCACAAGCGGGTTGAACCCGCGATCCATACTAGCCGCCGTCGCCTCGCCTGCAGATAAACCTTTGGGCGATGGCCAGCTCTTGCTGTCGAGGTCGGCTCCTGCACAGAATGCGCGTCCTGAGCCAGTAATGACGATCGCCCGAACGTCTTTGTTTGCTCGCGCATCGTTCAGTGCGCTGAGTAAATTCATGGTTAGCGTTTCGTTGAGTGAATTGAGAACTTCTGGCCGGTTGAGCGTGAGGGTAAGGACACCGTTGTCGGCAAGGTCTGTAAGCAGGGTAATTGACATAATTTACTGGTTCTTTCTGTTGTTTTACCCCGTCAACTTTAATCAGCTATGGTTATGAGGACCAGTTATTTGGCGCCTTACTGACCATTGAGTCGGCCGATTGACGCTGTTTAAGATTCGGCCCGTGGGAGTCGGAACAGGTCCTCAACTGAGCACCCAAGTGTCCGAGCGATTTTGAGCGAAAGGACGGTTGACGGCACATACATGCCATTTTCGATCGCGTTAATGCTTTTACGTGAGACACCGGCAAATTTGCTGAGCTGTGCCTGCGTTAGATTTGCTTCACGCCGCTTAGTCTCGAGGTTGTTGAGCAGTTTTGGGTGGTGTTTTCCCATAATAAAAGCCTTTAGCTATCTCGAAAACATGCGATTCAGGTGGCTCGCCGCCAACCACTGGATGCGCTCAACGACGGCGAGTTAAGTCGCATGTGTGTAGGGTGCTTATCGCTCCTCGAAGTCTTCAACAGCCTGATTGATTTCATTGCTGGACGGTGGGTAGAGGTAACCTGCGGCCGTAATGCCAAAGCCGATAAAACCGACGAGTGCGCCGGCGGCCTTGAAAAAATTGCCAAACGCATAAAAACCCAGGGCGTAAATACCCAGTCCGACAAATAAGGTGATGAGACCACCTCGCCGGTAATCGGTTGGTTCTTCTTTTTTTTCATCGAGCATCTTGAGCAGTTCATCGAGCTTATCGGGATCGTCGATGGTGCGAGATATCTCTAAGATCGTCTCTCGACGCTCTCTGCCTTCTTGGTATTGCCAGAAGAAGACTGACAACGGAATGATGAGGCCGGTCAACATGCCAAATATTGGAATTAGTTCGCCCATTTGATTACTCCTCAATACTCAATATGTAACGTAAAGGTATCATTTCATGGTTGGGAAGTAAACGTTACATTTCTCTCGGCCATCAGGCCATCAAAATGGACGCACATTTCGAATCAATTTAGTGCTTTTTAACAAACGAAGGGACGCCGACAGGGTCGCAATACGCGAAGTCTGTTTGAAATTATGGTAATGCGTCGGATCTTCCCTTGATTCATAACCACCCTTTGCTGTCCTTTTGCTATGGTCGCGTCTCACAAAACTTGTTTCCCTGCCATGACTTCACTTGATTTTTCATCACTGCCTATCAGTCCCGAGCAACTCGAGGCGTTGGATGGGGCCGGTTTTACTAAGATGACGCCTGTGCAGGCCGAGAGTTTGCCGCTCATACTTGAGCGAAAAGACGTGATTATTCAAGCACAGACAGGCAGCGGAAAAACCGCGGCGTTTGGTATTGGTTTGTTGAACCATTTAAACCCCCGGTTTTTTGGCGTGCAGGCCTTGGTGATGTGTCCCACTCGTGAGCTTGCTGAGCAGGTCTCCCAGTCGATACGACAGTTGGCGAGTCGAATGTCGAACATCAAGACAGTGCTCTTGTGCGGCGGAAAACCGTTTGGCCCACAGCGAGATTCCTTGCGGCATGGTGCTCATATTGTTGTCGGTACTCCTGGGCGTATCGAAGATCATCTCCAACGCGGTAACTTGGAGCTGAAGGGGGTTAAGACCTTTGTGCTGGACGAGGCTGATCGTATGTTGGACATGGGATTTGCTCAGGTGATGGCTGATATCACAGCGCGCTTGCCAAAAAACCGACAGACGCTTTTGTTGTCGGCTACTTTTCCAGAAGACATCAAAAAAGTCAGTCGATCAATTCAACTAAACCCTCTGCAAATCCGTGTTGAGGAGCCGGCAAGACGTGAGAAACAGATTGTTGAGCAGCTTTTCTTTGAAGTTCAGAAGCATGAGCGTGACCGGTGTTTACTCGCGTTGTTTGAGCATTATCGTCCGCGAAATGCCATGGTTTTTTGTAACACCAAACAGCAGTGTGCCGAAGTTGCTCGCTTTCTAAGAACGCATGATATTGAGGCGGCCGCGATTCATGGTGACCTTGATCAGCGCGAGCGAGACCAGGTGCTACTGCAATTTGCCAACGATTCGTGCCCTGTTTTAGTGGCCAGCGACGTTGCCGCTCGTGGACTAGACATTCCTTTGCTAGAGATGGTTGTCAATTACGAGTTACCTCGAGACGCTGATACGTACGTACACCGAATTGGGCGTACGGGAAGGGCTGGCGAGTCTGGTCAGGCGTTTAGCTTGGTGACGCCTCCTGAGGCCCCGCGTATGAGGGTTGTAGAGGAGTACTTGAGCACTAATTGCATCTGCGATGTACTTTCCTCACTCGATCGAGATCCCAATTATCAATTGCAAGGCAGTAGGGTCACGCTCCAATTTGACGCTGGCAGAAAACAAAAAATTCGCCCGGGCGACCTACTGGGTGCCCTGACCGGCGACGCGGGTCTGTCGGGTGGTCAAATCGGCAAGATTACAATTGCCGAAACCAGCAGCTACGTTGCAATTGATCGCTTAGCGCTGCGTCAAGCGATGAATTACCTCGCAAACGGGAAAGTCAAAGGCCGAGCCATACGCGCAAGACGTTTGAAGGCTCAGCAGTAGCCGCGCGTGCAGGCACATATTTCAGCGGTGGACGTGCAGTTCCCGCCCTAAGTGTTTATCAAGGCTTACTCTGTACGGTGATCGTTGTGCTCAGGCGGGCTTGAGCCGAACCGTCTACGTTATGCGGTTTACCGAGCGTCGCCCCAATCCCAAAATGGTGAGTGATAGAGGTGGGACGAGGGGTTCCGGATAGACGGATTCCTTGGTCTTGTCGCCTGCAAAGCGATCGTTTCAGACAAAAAAAAAGAGTCAACACCTAAAGATGTCGACCCTTCTTATTTGATTTGGCTCCGGCTGCTGGGCTCGAACCAGCGACCCAATGATTAACAGTCATTTGCTCTACCAACTGAGCTAAGCCGGAATAGTCTCTTTCGAGGACGCGGACTATACACGTCCGGATTTTCTTGCGTCAAGAAGAACAGAGCGTACAAATCACACAGACAATTCCGTTAAGCTATGTGGCCGTCAAAACCGAGCATCATTGGATCGTGGCCAAACAATTTGATCTTCAATCTTCGTATCAACCGGCGGGTGATCAGCCCGGCGCGATAGACCAATTGATTAATGGCATTGGAGCGGGCCTCGCGTCACAGACACTGCTGGGTGTAACCGGTAGTGGTAAAACCTTCACAATGGCCAACGTGATTCACAAATTGCAGCGTCCAACGATTGTTATGGCGCACAATAAGACGCTGGCTGCGCAGTTATACGGCGAATTTAAAGAATTTTTCCCTAATAACGCGGTTGAGTATTTCGTGTCCTACTACGACTACTATCAGCCAGAAGCCTACGTGCCTTCCTCTGACACATTCATTGAGAAGGACGCGCAGGTAAACGACCATATCGAGCAGATGCGACTGTCGGCAACGAAAGCCTTGCTGGAGCGGCCCGACTGTCTCGTGGTTTCAACCGTTTCGTCAATTTATGGTCTTGGCGACCCGCAGTCTTATTTCAAGATGATTATGCATTTGTCGCGCGGTGAGATTATCAATCAGCGCGGTATCTTGCGGCAGCTTGCCGAATTGCAATACACCCGAAATGACTTGGACTTCAAGCGCGGTACTTACCGAGTGAGGGGTGACGTTATTGATATCTTCCCGGCAGACTCCGATGAGCTTGCTATTCGGATCGAGCTCTTTGATGAAGAGATAGAAAATATTTGCAGCTTCGACCCTCTCACGGGCGCAGTAGAGGAAAAACTTCCCAGAATCACGATTTTCCCTAAAACCCACTATGTTGCGTCAAGAGACACCATGTTAAGTGCTGTTGATCTGATCGAAGAAGAGCTTGAACTGCGCGTAAAGCAGTTTAAAGAGGCAGAGAAGCACCTAGAGGCACAACGTATTGCCCAGCGCACTCGATACGATATCGAGATGATACGAGAGTTGGGTTACTGCCAGGGTATCGAAAATTACTCTCGGTACTTATCAGGTAGGGCGCCGGGTGAGCCGCCACCGACGCTTTTTGAATATTTGCCCGATAACGCGCTAATGATTATCGATGAGTCGCACGTGACAGTGCCACAAATTGGCGCTATGTATCGCGGAGACCGCTCTCGAAAAGAGACGCTCGTGGAGTATGGGTTCCGGTTGCCTTCAGCGCTTGATAACCGGCCGATGAAATTTGAAGAGTGGGAGTCAATGGCCCCCCAGGCAATTTTTGTCTCTGCGACACCGGGCAAGTACGAAAACGAGAATGCGGGTGCTACGGTTGAGCAGGTGGTCAGACCAACAGGTCTTGTTGACCCTATTGTTGAAATAAGACCGGCCCGTACCCAGGTCGATGATCTTCTAGCTGAGATCAGAGAGACCACCGCCAAGGGCGACCGCGTGTTAGTGACAACACTGACGAAGCGTATGTCAGAAGACCTTACCGAGTACTTGAGCGAGCACGATGTACGCGTCCGTTACTTACACTCTGACATTGATACCGTTGAGCGAGTGGAGATCATCCGAGATCTTCGGCTCGGCCATTTCGATGTTCTTGTGGGCATTAACTTGCTTCGAGAGGGGCTCGATATGCCGGAGGTGTCACTGGTCACTATTTTGGATGCGGATAAGGAAGGGTTTTTGCGAAGTGACAGATCCCTGATTCAAACCATTGGTCGTGCAGCGCGAAACCTGAATGGCCGCGCGATTTTATACGCGGATAAAATGACGGGCTCGATGGAGCGTGCCATTAACGAGACCCAGAGGAGGCGTGACAAGCAACTCGAATTTAACGAGCAAAATGGCGTAGTGCCAAAGGGTATTGAGAAGTCTGTCCGCGATATTCTAGAGGGTGCGAGGCGGATGCCCACAAAAGCGCGAGGTGCGCGTGAGACAAAGATTGCAAATGACAGAGCAAGCTTTGCTCAGGAAATAATGAGCATGACGCCAGCGGCGTTGTCGCGTAAATTAAACGCGTTAGAAAATACTATGGCTGAGCATGCGAAGAACCTAGAGTTTGAAGAGGCGGCATCGGTGCGAGATCAGATCGCAGAGCTGAAACAAATCGCCTTCATCGGTGCTTAAAGGTCAAAATGAGTGTAACCGCAGGGAAGCCGGCAAACCGGTTGTTGAGAATGATGAAAAACCTCGTATTTCCGCTTTTGGTGTTGGGCTTGCTCAGTGCATGCGCTACCAGCACGGATAAGGAATATATTCGATGCCTGCAGGGGTTTAATGACCCCAGCACGGGTGCGGGAATTCCCGGTGGTAAGGCGGCTTCCGTAATCGGGGCCGGTACAGTGGGAGCGGCAGCGGCACTCGTATTGTGCGAAGAGCCCGAGATCACCGAATCTCCAGATATGTTAGACGTGAGTGTTGAGGGAAACCTTTCTCAGCCCTTAGAGGTGCGTGAGCCACTGCTCGTGTTCGAGGCGCCTGCCCCCGCAGCCCAGCCGGTGCTTTTTACATTCGACTCTCGGACGCTTCAGTTTGAACTCGACCGCGCCGAATTGATGCCTGGCTCTAAAGAGGCGTTAGTGGCCGTCGTCGACTATCTTCGTGAACTGCCGGAGGTCATCGTCACCATCGCAGGACATACTTGTTGGCTCGGGACTGAGGCACATAATCAAAAACTCGCTGAGCAACGCGCAAAGGCGGTAGCGAACTTTATTGTGAGTCAGGGTATCGGGCCCGATCGTCTGGTGGTAGAAGCGTTTGGCGAAGCTCAGCCGGTGGCTACCAATCAGACCGAAGAGGGGCGCAAACGTAACCGACGCGTTGAGGTCGTAAAGCGTTAGCCCTGACAGGAGTTAGCATGGAAAATAGTGACCAGTCAGGCGTCCAAAAAGACGCCCCCCGCGGGTTCCTCTCCGCCTTGCTCGCATTTATTAGCGATATTTTCAAAGACGTAGCGTCCAGTATGTTGGTCGTTGTGTTGACGTTTTGTTTTGCTACGGTGGTTACCGCAGGGATGCTCTGGTATTACCAATGGCCCCTGTTTTTATCGCCTGTCGGCGGGTTTATTGTTCTGGGTGTCATACTGCTACTTTGGAATGACAGCTAGGGCACCCAAGCGACTTGTTCATGAGCCTGCGATTTAAGCGTCGGGTATATGAATCAACAGGGCGATGGCCCCGTTCAAAAAACCTGATCCGTACATCGTCAGGTCGTAGAGCGCATTGAGCTCGCCGGCGGGGTACGCGGCGAACGGCATGCCAATAAGTGAGATCACGATGCTAGGGAGGAAAACCCAGCGGGCTTTGGTGCTACCCACAAGTATGAGGAGCAAGCTGACGAGGTAACCTAGCGAGCCGATCGCGGTGAGGGTATTCCCCCAGTTCGCTGGCTGTTCTGGGATCGGCGTCACCATCGCAGCTGCTGCAAGTATTGCCAGCGATGCGACGACGAGAACACGAAGTGGCGTCAGGTGATTCATCATGTTTGACCCATTTTTTATTGTTTGAAAACCATACTCCTTTTCTTTACTTCGATACACTGGGAACGTGTCACACGTGAGCCGCTTTAAGACTCTGGGTTCCGGCTTGTTTGAGTTGCGATGTATAGAGCCGCTAGTTGAATTTTCCGCTGTGAAGCTTTTCGTGCCCTGACGTGTCGTCTATCCGCCGTGGCACAACGCTCCGGTGCGATTTACGCAACGTCTCTACTCAGAACAGGCTCTTTGAAATCTCGGTATAGATTTTGGGAATGGCCCTCTGTCACTGTATTCGCTTTATGGATTTTAGAAATTGGGCTCAACTTGGGCTCATCCTTATTGCGGGCGTCCAAATCCTCTATAATCCGGCGCGAAAGATCGGGGATCCGTAGCCGCGATCTATTACCACGTGGTGACATAGCCACCTCAAACACAGTGACATGATCATGTTCGAATTGTTCGATGCCTTGCTGCTTGCACGCATTCAATTTGCGTTTACCGTTGCATTTCACATCATATTTCCGGCGTTTTCGATTGGGCTAGCAAGCTACCTCTTTGTTCTTGAAGGGCTTTGGCTCTGGACGGGCCGAGATGTTTACTTACGGCTTTTTAAGTATTGGTTGAAGGTATTCGCTATCGCATTCGGTATGGGGGTCGTGTCGGGCCTAGTGATGTCCTATCAGTTTGGAACAAACTGGAGTGTTTTCTCCGATCTTGCCGGTCCGGTCATCGGGCCGCTCATGGCTTACGAAGTGATGTCCGCCTTTTTCCTGGAGGCCGGTTTCCTTGGCATTATGCTTTTCGGCATGAACCGGGTAGGCAAAGGGTTGCACTTTGCGGCGACTGGAATGGTGGCTTTCGGAACCGTACTGTCGGCCACCTGGATCCTAGCCGTTAACAGCTGGATGCATACGCCAGCGGGCTACGAGATAAATGAGGTAGGGCAGTTTATTCCGGTTGATTGGCTCGCTGTTATCTTTAATCCTAGTTTCCCCTATCGACTCGTCCACATGACGCTCGCCGCTTACCTAACAACGGCCTTCGTTGTTGGCGCGACGGGAGCCTGGCACTTATCGCGCGGAAGTCAGACCAAAGATGCGAAAAAGATGCTGAGTATGGCAATGTGGATGGCCACTTTCGTGGCGCCCCTGCAAATATTAGCGGGCGATTTTCACGGTCTAAATACGCTAGAGCATCAGCCCATGAAAGTGGCTGCGATGGAAGGGCATTGGGAGCGCCAGAAGGGGGCGCCCTTTATCATCATTGGTTTTCCTGATGAAGAGACCGAATCAAACGGGTTCGAGCTTGAAATCCCCTACGCGTCAGCGCTGATCCTCACCCACGACTTGAACGGTGAGACCCCGGGACTTAAAGACGTGCCTCCCGAGGAGAGGCCACCTGTTGCAACCGTCTTTTGGTCGTTCAGGGTAATGATTGGGATTGGTACCCTCATGATGCTGATTGGCCTTGTGTCACTCTGGTTACGCGTCAAAGGTAAGCTGTACACAAGCCGACCCTTCCTGCAGTGGGCAACGTTTATGGGGCCTTCAGGGTTCATTGCCGTCGTTGCAGGTTGGATCGTGACTGAGGTCGGGCGTCAGCCTTACACGGTCTATGGCGTGCTCACGACAGCTCAATCTGCTTCCCCGATCGAGGCACCTGCCGTTGCGGGATCTCTCTTAGCGTTCATCGTCGTATACTTCCTCCTCTTCGGAGCGGGTGTTATGTACATTTTGAGAATTCTCGCAACCTCACCTAACAAAGATGAACTGCCCATGGGGCAGCCTACTCGCGCCGCCGGGACAACACCGGTCGCTTCAATGCTGAACGTGGGAGAGGTGGCACCACAAAATGGGTGAGGCAATTGATCTACCGCTGATTTGGGCCGCCATACTCAGTCTTGCTGTCTTCATCTACGTGGTATTGGACGGCTTTGACTTGGGTATCGGTATTTTATTCCCGTATCTACAGAGCGATACCCAGCGCGATGTAGCGATGAATACTGTTGCACCCGTTTGGGATGGGAATGAGACTTGGTTGATTTTGGGTGGTGGCGGCCTTTTCGCCGCATTTCCATTGGCCTATGCCATTGTCATGCCCGCCTTGTACGCACCGTTCATCCTCATGATGCTTGCGCTTGTGTTTCGCGGTGTATCGTTTGAATATCGCTGGCGAGACCCCGATCATCGTAAGTGGTGGGACTTAAGTTTCCACTGGGGATCGGTGGTGGCGACGTTTATGCAAGGCATTGTCCTTGGTGCTTTTGTTCAGGGCATTGAGGTTGACGGTCGTGCTTACGGCGGTGGCTGGTGGGATTGGCTGACGCCCTTCACCATTATGTGTGGGTTTGCTCTGCTTGCGAGCTACTCCTTACTGGGCTCAGCCTGGTTGGTGATGAAAACGTCTGACGATATACGGGACATTGCGTACAAATACAGTTTCCGAATGGCGCTCGTTACTTTGGGCTTTGCCGCGGTGGTAAGTGTGTGGGTGCCGTTTCAGTCGCCGCTTGTCTGGGATCGCTGGTTCACCACGCCCAATTTCTGGTACGTCGCGCCGATTCCTGCGCTGACGCTATGGACGGCTGGCATTATCTTTAGCGCCATCCGCAGACGCCGAGACTACATGCTGTATCCTGCCGTTATCGTACTGAACACACTCGGTTTTGTTGGGCTCGGCGTAGGCTTGGCCCCCTATATCGTGCCGCATGCGGTTACGATCCACGAGGCGGCGGGACCCGACGTAAGCCTAGGGTTTATGCTGGTTGGCGCGGGCTTGTTACTCCCCGTCATCTTGTTGTACACCGGGTACTCTTACTACATTTTTCGCGGCAAGGTGACGGCAGAAAATGGCTACCACTGAGTCGAAACCCAGTTGGCTTAACCGCATTCTATGGTTTGTCGGAATCTGGGCTGCAAGCGTCGTATCGATGAGTGTTATCGCCTTCTTGCTGCGATCAATTTTATTGCCGTAATGCGCCGTCGATGACTTGGAGGCGTTGTTCTTCGAAAAAGCCAGCTAAAACAAGGCGTCAGCCTTGTTATCCCAGCCGCTTCACTATAAAATCGCCGCCCTATTTTGGGTGGTGCGTGCGGCTATAACTGGTTTCTCTAGTCGCGGCACCAAAACCTGTGTTTGGAGAGATTCAGTATCAAGAACGACAGCAAGAGCAAAAAAGCTCTGACGAATGAGCAGATCGAAGCGCCAAATGTGCGTTTGATTGATGCCGATGGCAGTCAGGTCGGGATCGTGACCAACGCGGAAGCGATGGGCAAGGCAGAGGCCGCGGGAATGGACTTAGTCATGATGGCAGACGGTGAAACGCCTGTTTGCAAAATCATGGACTACGGAAAGCACATTTTCGAGTCTAAGAAGCAGAAAGCGGCTCAGAAAAAGAAAGCTAAGCGGACACAGATTAAAGAGATGAAATTTCGCCCTGGTACAGACGAGGGTGATTATCAGGTCAAGCTTCGCAGTTTGACCCGATTCTTGGAAAACGGTGATAAAGCCAAAGTGACGCTGCGTTATCGCGGTCGTGAAATGGCTCACCAGGAACTCGGCATGGAAATTCTCAAACGCGTTGAGAGTGACCTGAGCGAGTTGGGAGCAGTCGAGCAGTTTCCAAAAATGGAAGGTCGTCAGTTGACGATGGTGATTGCACCCAAGAAACGAGGGTAGTGGCCCGTGAATGCCCTATACCTCGGTTGATGAAACGCTTGAGCAGTCCGCTGCGAGAGCCCTAGTAGGAGTATCTAAGATGCCTAAAGCAAAAATTCACAGTGGTGCCGCTAAGCGGTTTAAGAAGACGGCCAGTGGTTATAAGCGCAAAAGTGCTTATAAGAGCCACATCCTGACGAAAATGACGACGAAGCGTAAGCGTCAGCTTCGAGGCACATCCATGATTCACAAGTCCGACGTGGTACTCGTGGATCGTATGTTGCGCGCCAAGTAATCGTTAACCAGTTAGGAGATAAGACATGCCTCGTGTAAAGCGTGGTGTCACGGCTCACCGTCGACACAAGAAGATTTTAAAGCAAGCGAAAGGTTACTACGGCGCACGTTCACGTGTATTCCGCGTAGCAAAGCAAGCAGTCACTAAAGCAGGCCAGTATGCCTATCGCGACCGTCGTCAGCGCAAGCGTCAGTTCCGTGCACTTTGGATTACGCGTATTAATGCGCAATCCCGTGCTAACGGCATGACCTACAGCCGACTCATAAACGGCCTCAAGCGTGCTGAAATTGCTCTCGATCGCCGCGTATTGGCTGACCTGGCTGTCCATGACAAGCCGGCGTTTGCAGCGGTGGTAGAACGAGCAAAGTCTGCCCTCGCGGCTTAAACGCACTTCGGACTACCAACCCAAAACAGGTAGAGCGAACAGTGTAAAGGAGGCTACGGCCTCCTTTTTTGAATGAGTGGAGCTAGCGCAACATGCAGTCACTGGAAGATATCAAGGCGGAGGCGGCAGCGGCGATCGATGCGGCTGCTGATATCGCATCCCTCGAGGAGCTGCGTGTCAGTTACCTGGGCAAAAAGGGGGCGCTTACCGGCTTGCTTAAGGGCTTAGGTCAGCTCTCCGCAGAAGAACGACCCAAGGCGGGTGCGGAGATTAATGCCGTCAAGCAAGTCTTGAACGAGCAGTTAAATTCGCGCAGATATGCCCTGCAGAGTGAGGCTTTATCGGCGCAACTCGCGACCGAGGCCATCGACGTGACCCTCCCGGGTCGTCGCGCAGAGGCGGGAGCCTTGCACCCAATTACCCGCACTATTCAGCGCATGGAAACGTTTTTCGCATCCATGGGCTTTGACGTTGTTGAAGGTCCAGAAATTGAGGATGACTATCACAACTTCGAAGCGCTCAACATTCCTGCGCACCATCCAGCGCGTGCAATGCACGATACGTTTTACGTCGATGACACCCACGTGCTGAGAACTCATACCTCGGGCGTGCAGGTGCGCACAATGGAGACGCAGTCACCACCGATTCGCGTGATTTGTCCGGGCCGCGTTTATCGCTGTGATTCAGACTTAACCCACTCGCCGATGTTCCATCAGGTCGAGGGGTTATTAATCGACGAGACATCTAATTTTGGCCATCTCAAAGGACTGCTTGAAGATTTTCTACAGGCCTTTTTCGAGCGAGATGATCTGTCGGTCAGACTACGTCCCTCATATTTCCCATTCACCGAGCCTTCTGCAGAGGTCGATATTCAGTGCGTGAAATGCTCGGGCGAGGGCTGTCGTGTTTGCTCGCACACAGGATGGATTGAAGTACTCGGTTGCGGCATGGTCAACCCAAAAGTCCTCGAAATGAGTGGCATAGACCCCGACAAGTATCGCGGCTTTGCGTTTGGTATGGGCGTCGAGCGACTCTCCATGCTGCGCTACGGGATTGGCGATTTACGCCTGAATTTTGACAATGATTTGCGCTTTTTAGCGCAATTTATGTGAGTTAGCACCATGATTATTTCGGAGCAGTGGCTGCGTACTTGGGTGGACGTCTCGGTAACGACACAAGAACTGAGTCATAAGTTAACAATGATCGGCCTTGAGGTGGACAGCATCAACGCCGCTGCCGAGCCTTTCTCTGGTGTAGTCGTCGCTGAAATTATCAGTGCAGAGCAGCACCCGGATGCTGATAAGTTGCGGGTTTGCAAGGTTAACGTCGGTGATGAAATTGTACAGATCGTGTGTGGTGCGCCCAATGCTCGTGCAGGACTTGTAGCGCCGCTGGCGCGAGTCGGCGCCGTTTTGCCTGGCGGTTTCAAGATCAAAAAAGCGAAGCTACGTGGTGTTGAATCGCAGGGTATGCTGTGTGCAGGTGCTGAACTGACGATATCTGAAGATAACGACGGTTTAATGGAGCTGCCTTCTGACGCGCCCATAGGTACTAATATCCGAGATTATCTCGGTCTAGACGATCAGGTTATCGAGCTGGGTTTGACACCTAATCGCGCCGACTGTCTAAGCATGCGGGGTGTCGCCCGCGACGTTGCTGTCGCACTCGATGAGGCGCTTCTTGAGCCAACAATTCCTAATGTCTCACCCGTCGTTGATGATGAGTTTCCTGTGGTCATCGAAGCGACAGCTCAATGTCCTCGCTATTTGGGACGGGTTATCAAAAATGTTGATCTGTCGCGCCCAACGCCTGATTACATGCGTGAGCGCCTGCAGCGAGCGGGGCTCAGATCTATTGATGCAGCCGTGGACGTTACCAACTACGTGTTGCTCGAGCTTGGCCAGCCACTTCACGCGTTTGATCTTGATCAGTTAAGTGGCGGTATTGTCGTCAGGGAGTGTCTAGAGGGCGAGGTACTCACATTACTCGATGGTGTGGAGCAGAAACTGCAAAAGGGTACCCTCGTGATTGCAGATCACGACAAACCACTCGCGATGGCCGGAATTATGGGTGGCGAGGCGAGTGGCGTCAGCGACGAGACCCACAACCTATTTTTGGAGAGTGCTTTTTTCACGCCCGAATTGATGGCGGGAAGAGCCCGTTCTTACGGTTTACATACGGACGCATCACACCGATATGAGCGTGGGGTGGATTTTCAACTGCAGCGTCAAGCGATGGAGCGTGCTACAGCGCTGTTCCTCGACGCGGTGGGTGGGGAAGCAGGTCCAATTACTGAGGTCTGCTCAGAAGACACGCTCCCAGTTAACGAGGCGGTACTCTTGCGCGAGACCCAAATTGAAAAGGTGCTGGGTGTTTCGATTGGGCGCATTGATGTCGAGCGTATTCTTCGAGGGCTCGGATTTTGGGTTGTATCACATGAGCTGGGTTGGTTGTGTACGGCACCAAGCTGGCGTTTTGACATGGGACTCGAGGTCGATCTCATTGAAGAGCTCGCCCGCATCATTGGCTACGACGCAGTACCCTCACAGCCTATTACAGCCAACCTAATTTCAACGCCAGTGCCCGAGCATATAAGGGTGCTCCGCGAAGTGAAAAACGAGCTGGTAGCGCGAGGTTACTACGAGGCGGTGACTTTTAGTTTTGTCTCGCCTGAAATTCAAGCTCTCTTCGATCCGGAGCTCTCCCCAGTCCCATTGCGCAATCCCATCTCAACGGATCTCGCCGTGATGCGCACCAGCTTGATACCAGGCTTGGTGAAAGCCATTGCGCACAATACAAGTCGTCAACAGAACCGCGTTCGCCTGTTTGAAACCGGTCTCAAATTCCTTCCTACGGAGCAGACCGAGCAAGTTCCTATGGTGGCGCTCGCCATGTCGGGGCTTAGGGATGTTGAAGGTTGGTCGAGCGAGAAAGCAGCCGCTGACTTTTATGACTTGAAAGGTACCGTTGAAGCGTTACTCGCAAGTCTTGGCGATCGTATTACTTTCGAGGCGCGCGTCTATCCAGGGCTTCATGATGGGCAGAGCGCAGCTATATTGCTTGACGGTCGTGAAGTAGGGCGCATGGGAGCCGTTCACCCTACGATTCGTAAAGCACTGGGTGTGCCTGTTAACACCGTTGTTGCAGAGCTCGAGCAAGTCGTTGCGACTGAAGTGGCGATGCCGGCTTATCAGGATATCTCCAAGTACCCCGAGACTCGTCGTGATCTTGCGCTTGTGGCCGATCATGCCGTTTCTTCTGGTGAGGTCATGAAGCTGGTGCACGAGGCCGCGGGCCCACTTATGAAAAAGCTGGATTTATTCGATGTCTATGAAGGTGCAGGATTAGCGGATGGCAAGAAAAGTCTTGCTATAGGTTTGACATTCCAAGACCAAAGTCGCACCCTCGACGAGTCAGAGGTGGCGAGTGCTGTTGATCACGTGCTTGCTAAGCTGAAGTCTCAACTGGATATCGAACTGCGAAGCTAAGAGTAATATGTCCGCGTTAACCAAATCAGAGATGGCCGATAAGCTTTTTGAGGAACTTGGTTTCAATAAGCGCGAGGCTAAGGAACTGGTTGAGCAGTTCTTTGAGGAAATTCGGATCTGCCTCGAGAACAATGAGCAAGTGAAGCTCTCGGGCTTTGGTAACTTTGACCTCCGCGACAAGGGCACTCGACCGGGTCGTAACCCAAAGACGGGTGAAGAAGTGCCGATCTCGGCGAGACGCGTGGTCACCTTCAAGCCAGGTCAAAAGTTGCGGGCACGAGTAGAGAAGATCCAAGGCGATGCTTGAGCCAAGTCATAACAACGAACTGCCCCCCATTCCAGGTAAGCGCTATTTCACGATCGGTGAGGTAAGCACGCTGTGTGCTGTTAAGCCCCATGTACTGCGCTACTGGGAAGCCGAATTTCCTCAGTTAAAACCCGTGAAACGCCGCGGTAATCGTCGTTATTATCGGCGAGGCGACGTTGAACTGGTGCGCGCAATCCGAGGCCTGCTGTACGAGGAAGGCTACACGATTGGTGGTGCACGTCAGCGATTGACGAGTGAAGATGGTCCCAGCCCTGTTGAACTTATGACAACCGTTCGAGATTCTTTACGCGATTTGGAGTTGGCAAGGGGACTGTTGGCTCGAGATCCGGACTAGCCGGCGCCTCCTAAAAATAAGTCATTTCTTTCATGTCATAGCTCGGGTATCGGGGTTTTTCCGATGCCCCGCGCTTGTCTGAAAGCGCACGATCGCCCTATCGCTTAAGAGGCGTTCCCATGGGTTAATTGCGATTCCCTATCGTTGTGAATACCCGTATAATCCGCGATCTTCGGGGCGTAGCGCAGTCTGGTAGCGCACCACACTGGGGGTGTGGTGGTCGCAGGTTCAAATCCTGCCGTCCCGACCATTTTTTTAGCTTACCTAAGCCATTTTTAGCGATTTCCCTCTACAAGCTAGTCGCTGTTTGGTAGTGCGCTACATTCCTAAATTTTCTTGATTTTCCAAGGCTTTCTCGTAATTCTGTTACCCAAAAGTTACCCAGCGACTTTTGCAAATGAAACAGATAAAGCTCACCAAGGCTAATCTAGAGAAGTTAGTGGCCAATCCACCGTCTCAACGTGATGAGTATCGAACAGATATCGGTGGGTGCTATTTACGTGTCGGTCCTTCTTCAATGTCCATTTCAGTATTGAGAAGAGACTCTAAGAAAAAGCAGGTGAGGGTAAGCATTCCAATAGACACCTTGGACTTACCGAATTTGCCTGCGCTGAAGAGACTAATCAGACAAGCTAAAGAGTCTGACAGTCATTCGATGAAGCGAGAGAAGCTCTTAAAAACCTCTCTTCGCAGTGCTGGAGAGTACGTCATTGAGGCCAAGCAGTTAGCAAGTGGAACAGAGGCAAACTACCTCAGGTGTTTAAATCAGCTAGTTGCCTTTACCGACGATAAGGTGCCAGAGAAAGGAGTGGATATTAAGTAAGAATAGATAAGTTTTAATAGAGAAGAGTCGCCAGCAAGCTAGCGACCCGCTGTGAGAGTATGTTGGTGTAGAGTGCGTACCGATGAATAAACTTTCAGTGCTTTTTGGTTCGTTGGCAGTTCTATTTTTGGGATTGTCGGTGTTCGCACCACCTTCTTGGTATGAGTGGATACCTACGAGAGGGGGAGACCCAGTGGTCTGGTTCCCCTCGTTATGTGCAACCTTCACCCTTATATGGTTGGCACAAATACCCCTAATCAACAAATACCTAATGAGAAAAGGTATTTTGGTTGATCCATCAAAGAAGGATTAGTCCTCACTCTTATCCTTCTTCCACATCGGATGAGATGCGAGACGCATTATTGCAATGAGGAATACTAGATTTGCGAGACCACCCATCCATCCATCACCTGTTTTGTATTCACCAAAATGCAAACCAATGATGACAAGAAAGGAAAACCAGAACTCGTGTTTGACGATGAAATCCCAAAGTGTCTTCATGGTGACTCTCAACAATTAAACCCGCCTCGATTGAACATTGAAGCTAAGTGGTGCCAAACAATCAAATTCCAGCATCGAAATTGACACAGTTGGGTATCACTTCAGATGGAGCCGCGTGACTTCGTGGATTGAGGTTTCTACACTGCTTTTAGAGCCATCATGGAGAAATTTGTTATGAACAAAGCTTTTGGGGCCAGTGTGTTTTTGATGCTGGTGTCAGCAATTGCGTTATCTGAAATCGACGATTATTTCGGTTCTTGGGCGTTTTACGCGCTCGGAACAATAATGGTGACAGTTGCATACCTTCGAAAAGGGGATGCTATCTACTTCTGGGCAGGCATCTTTATTATGGGAGTGACTTTTGGCGCCGCAAACATAACGAGCGAAATATACCGTGAGACGAGCGACATGTATCAAGAAGCCGCTGGGTCGACTGAGTCAGATTACTAACAGAGATTGACCTAAATTGCTGGATACGCTTAACGATTTTTTGAGGGTATTTATTCGCTTCGAAAGCTTTTTATTTCGTCTTTCATATTTAAGTTTGACAGCACTAGCATTATTGGTGGTTGACATTCATCAAGCTGACTCGATTGAGCTGTTTTGGGAAATCAAAAGGGCTGAGTCAGAGGCGCCTTTCTTCGGCTTGATTACATTACCTTTTTGGCTTGACGTGCTTGCTTGGTCAATCACTATCCCTTCTTTTATGGTTTTAATTGCCTATTTTTGTGACATGCGGGGGAAGGGTATCTTCAAATATACGCCACTGCGGTTTGTCATCGTCTTTCTTCTGTATCTTATTTTCTTCACCTTCATTTTTTCTTTCCGAACAGCATCGAACCCCATCATCATGGAGTACGTTGGCCTATGGGTGATTGTGAACCTTCTTACTTTTCTTACGTTCAATCCCAGCTACGGCTATTCATCATAGCTGTCCCAAGAGGCGATAGGGTGCTGGTGGCTAGCTTGGCCCTGTCAGCTGAATAACCACTGGCGGTAAGTCCACCAACTCTGTTTCTTCTTTAGCCGCTGGCTTTCCATACGCTCGGTCGAGTAGGGCGTTAGCGGCTGAGACTCTAGCGGCATCTGTACGACCATTTCTGGGCTCACAACTTAGTCTTTACTCTTCTTCCACATTGGGTGCATTGCTAGACGAATTCCTGCAATCAAAAACATTACCAGTGCGAGATTACCCATCCTCATCTCACCTGTTTGGTCTTCAGCAAGATACAAACCAATGATGACGAGACAAGAAAACCAGAACTCGTGTTTGGCTAGGAAATCCCAAACTTTCTTCATAGTGACTCTCAACAACTGACCTCGCCTCGATTGAACATTGACGCTAGGTGGTGCCAACGAGTCAAATTACAGCATCGAAATTGACACAAAGGGGTATCACTTCAGATGGAGCTGCGTGACTTCGTAAGTTCCGCCTTCTAGACTGATTCAAACTTTGATGCTTGAACGGTATGCCATGAAAAGATTAGCAATCTGTTTTCTCTTTATCGCTTCACCTCTTTTCGCTGACGAAGGGTTGTCGCCACAGCAGGTCGTCGAAAACTACTTCGAGTTTTTCAACAATGAAGACAGAGCGTCACTTAACTCGTCTTCAGGAGAACCCTTTGTATTCATCATTGGGGGAAAGCCTACTGCTTATCCAAAATATGGTGATGCTGTCGACTTCGATGGGATGAAGGCGTCGGGATGGTCTTACTCTCGAATCCATAAGAATGAGCTCGTTTATCAAGACGATATATCCGCAATGGTCGATATCAACTTCTCGCGATACAACGACGATGACGAAGTGATTTCCACCACAGATGTCGTTTATTTGCTCGTCATGCGAGATGGCGTGTGGAAGGTTAAAGGTGGTTTCGTAAACGGGAGCCTAACGCTTGGTAGAGATTGACTCGAAACCATGTCTTCAGACCTCCATGTGAGGGTTAGATTATGAATGACGAGTTCTTGGGTAGATTAATACGGTTTAAAAGCTTTGGATTTTGGTGAGGGGGTGAATTAAGTGGTTACAAGAGAAATGAATTTGGTCTACGGGTACCTAAATCTTTTTGCTGCTGCATTCGGCGGTTATGGCTGGTACTCAGGCGATTTTGGTCAAGTTAGTGATGCAAGACTTTTATTTTTTGTGGCAGTACTTGGCTCAATAGTGTTTTTTTGGAAGGCGAGAAAGCGTAGTAGCGAATGAGAGATGCATTGTGCGTGGGGAGTCTCTATGAAGGTCTTTTTGTACATGCACCTCCTGACAATTATTACTACTGTGTCTGAGTTGTCACCTATCACTCTGCGCTCCCTAAAAAAGCTTTACATCAATATCTCGCCCCCATTAGCGTAAATAAGCAACGCTATCGCCATTTCTAGGAGAGAAGTTATGTTTATTAGCCGTCACATGGTTATCAATGTTTACAAGGGGCTCGCCACTCTAGTTTTGGGAGTGACGATCTCAACTGCAAGTGCCAGTAATGAGGATTTGGTTTGGGAAATCATTGACGCGTCGGGAATGGTTGAAAGCATGGAAATTGCGCAGACTGAAGGCTTGAAAGCCGCCATTGCTCCCATAGCACAGCAGCTAGAACCTCTTGGTGAATGTGGTGACCCAGTGCTGAAGGCTCTGGAATCTGATGTGGCTTCTCTAATGACAGCGTTTACTGACAAAACCCTTTTGGAAGCAACCGCGAAGATTTATGCAGAGAAATTCTCTGAGGACGAGTTGAGAGCAATGCTGGACTTCTATAAGAGTCCGATTGGTAAAAAATTGAAAGCAATGGCGCCAGACTTGGCGCTTGCGGGTGTCGAAGCGGGACAGAAAGCGATGATGGATGTCATGCCGACGTTCCAATCTAAAATTCAAGCAACAATGGTCAGGGTCGGTGCGGAAGCGCAGCAGTGTATGGCTGCCAAAGGTTGAGGCTACCTCCTCACTTTGAATAAAGAGATCTCCGCTATCGAATATCTGAAAAAGGGGGACATATCAGCATCCTTTGAACAAAGGTCAGCTTGAGTCGGAGTTGAGACTGTCGTGACCTCTGAAGCTGCTCCTAAAAATATTTTCTTTTTGATCACCTTAATTGTGATCATTACCTCTGCGGTTTATGGACTCGCCGTGATGCCTACGCCGTATAAGGGGTACTCATTGTGGAGGGCGTCATGAAATACATATCGGCATTGGTCTTCTTTACAATCTGTAGCTCATCCCTCTCGTTTACAGCTCAAGCCAGCGACTCTAAAGACGCGTTGAACCGCGGATTTCAAAAGCTTTATTTGCAGGAGCTTAATCGGTATATCGCGTGTCGCGAGGAGAGTGCTGAGCGTTGCCAGTTTAGTGAGGTAGAGTTTTATCTAGAACTCATGGGTCTCAAGAAGGTTAGGAAAACTGCGCCTGTTAAGTATCCAAAGTCGGCTCAACTCAGAGGGTACGCGGCTGTTGTTGATAGTTTAATTTCGATTAATGAAGACGGATCTGTCGAGAGCGTAGAGGTTTTGTATTGCAGTTCAGGGAAGGGAGATCCACGCCTGCAGTTCAATTGGTCGGAGGGTGGTCAGTACTGTAGTAATTTTGCGAAAGCCAGCGTCAAGGCACTTGCCGAGTGGAAATTTAAGCCACTGCCTGAGCGTCTACAAAGCATTCCTCGGAAGTTTCAACACAGAGTCGTCTTCTCCCTCCCAAACCAGAGTAGTCAGGATATCAATATCCAGATTACTGAACTCAAAAAGTCGCAGGTGCGGAAAATCCAAAAGTTGACTGCGGCAAAAGAGTGGTCGGAGCTTGAGGCTTACGCACTAAAAAATATCGATAAAAATCCAGTATTTCGGTACTACGCCGCGGACTCAGCGTGGATGATGGGTAATCAGGCGCTGGCAATAGAGCGTTTTACCGAGTTTCTTGAAAACGGTGGCAACAGTTATTGGCACTTCGGTATCAAGGCGGCCGCGATAGTCATCCCCCATTACTACGAGTTAGGAAACGATAAGAAAGTGGTGGAGTTGGCAAGACCGTCGCTGTTAGGGCCATATCTCAGAGAGGGCAATGTCGTCAGCAAGAGTGCCGTTGCTCAGGCCATTATCTTCTATGCCACATCGCTGATGTTCCAAGATAAGCCAGAGATATCCTACGCATTAACTCGTTTTAAAAGCTTGAAGAAATATGGCAGACGCTACGGCGGAATTACTAGCGATCAGATGCGCATGATTAACGAACAAATCGCCAATTTAGAGGCGCAGGTGATCAAAATCGGTCAGAGCGATAGCGGGGCGAAGTGATGCTTACCCACGAGTCCAGAAGACACTTTTAGAATTCCTATAAGAGGTTTAGGTTATGAACGACGAGTTCTTGGGTAGATTCATACGTTTTGAAAGTTATCGATTCCGAATCGGATATTGGGTGAGTCTCGTTGTTGGCTTTTTCTTTTGCGTGGTTGAGCAGAAGGGATCGATTCATATCGTTCGTGCGCAAGCCTTAGAAGCCGCTAAATCTCCCCTTTTTGGTTTGGTCGACGCACCCTTCGTGGTTGATGTGTTCGCTATTCTCGTAGTTATTGCACTGCTGATAGCTTTCTTTGCCTACATAACGAATCCAACGTTGGGTACAGGGTTAATTGCCTACACGCCCAGAAGATTTCTGATTTGTATGATGCTCTTCATGTCGGTCAGCCTTGGCCTGATGTTCTACAGAGGCATTGTCGATATGACGGAGTTTACCCCTTATTTTTCGGCTTTTGGAATCTCATCTTTTGCAGTACTTTTTCTGGTATTTGTCGAGCCTCGTTCTGTCGGCAGAATGATTGGAAATTCGTTTGTGCGGAATCGAAATGGCTGACAGAAATCGCAATCCCTTGGTTTGGATTTTGTTACGCATACTTTTTTTGAGAGGCGGGTTCTGGGTGGGAGACTTAACGCGGCTATTTTTTCTTTTGCCTATTTGCCATTCTCGAATTTTTTGCTCCGCCACCATTGGATTTTTGGTTTCAGGGCGATTACCAATTTAAAAATGGCAGAGGGGAGGTTTTTTTCTTTGAGCATCTGTATGGGTTTCTCTGCCTGTTGAGTTTGAGTGAGGTGCTTAAAGAATTCCCTAGGTGGCGAGCGCGACGCAAGAAAAAATGCTAGCGGCTCTTCATTTTGTAAGCTGAATAACCACTGGTGGTAAATCCACTATCTCTTGTTCTTCTTTAACCGCAGACTTGCCGTAGGCTCGGTCTAGTAGGGCGTTAGCGGCAGAGACTCTAGCGGCATCTGTACGACCGTTTCTGGCAGCCTCCACGAGTGTTTGGAGTGCTTCCTCGGTGTGTGCCTTGGCAAGCTCTGAGAGGCGTTGAGATTGCTCAGGAGAGGATTTATTGGTGGAGCCTGATGGACGCCCTGCTCCTTTTCGAAAGCCGCCACGAGCCATTTACAAGCCTCAGAAATCAAACCAAAATCAAAGCTAACTATAGCTCGATGTAGGCGCTTAATTCCCGAAAAATGTTACCCAATTGTTACCCAGCCACCTTCGGGGCATAGCGCAGTCTGGTAGCGCACCACACTGGGGGTGTGGTGGTCGCAGGTTCAAATCCTGCTGTCCCGACCATTTTTTTCCTTTGCCTAAGTCAATATAAGTGCTTATCTACGCCTTTGTTAGGTGATCGCGTCGGTTGCTCGTTTCTCTTTGGCCATCTTGGCCTGTCCCCGAATTTTTCTCCGCCTAATTGCGCCGGCTTCCGTCTCCTCAGCGTTAGGGTCTTAGTCCCTCAACTGATTTCTCATCACTCAAACTGAAGCATGCATTTTGCTCTGTAAGCTCTTCATAGTTTCGCGTCAAACGTAAGTCACCGCACTCAAAATCCCGGCTCTGTTGGTCTTGAAATCATCCGCAGAACAGCGAGGTAACGATGTTGATTTGATGATCCCTAAGCAAGCGGCCTTCCATAGGCTCGTTCGAGTAGGGTATTCGCCCCAGAGACTCTAACAGCCTGCTCGTTGTGGTTTATCACATGCGGTCAGAACTGTGCGACTTGCTGCATGATGCGGGCTATACGGCTCGCCCAAGCGTGTTGCCACTCGGGTCGCCATTCGGCGCCTAAGTCTTTTTCGAACACGTCACGCATACTTTGGAACAAGCTTTCGTACATGGCTGTGGTCGTAGAGTAGGCCTTGATGTGGTTTTCTAACTCCCACGCCAGATAGCCGCCTGGATCCAAGTGTTCATCTGATAGAAAGAGTTCGAGGACCGATGCAAACATACGTCCCCGCATGTACTCATCCGAGTACTCCATTAGCGCTGCAGCCTCAAGATTAAGCTCGAAAAAGCGCATGTAGACTCTAGGCGCTATATCACCATGGCGCTCGGCATAAAGCTCGAGCGAGTCTGAAATAAGTTCAATCTCTTTCGCGGTATCGGTTACCAAGGGCTAGTACCGAGGTGCTCTCGCTGGTGCGCTTTTAGGGGCTTGTTGGCACATAATGTCTTTTCATGCTCACCCTCGTGAGGCCAAAGCAGTCGTATCGGCTACAAAGCACCATGATACGCGCTGGCTAACTCAGTTTTGTGATGACATCACCGAATAGTTCTTCGTCATTTGGCAGTGTCTTCGCTTGCGCGAGCGGCTTGGAGACCCAGGTGATGTTCACCAAATGCTTCCAGTTAATGTTTTCATTGGTGGAATTACCGCCCCAGCTACCGCAACCGAGAGAGAAGGTTTGGCGCATGCCATTCCACAGATTGCCACTGTTCGACGCTGCCTGAGGCTGATTGACCATGACGCGCGAGGTTTTGGTGCCACTCGCGAGGGTGATGATGTTGTCATCGCTGTTGGAGTAGATGCCACAGGAGTGGCCCATGCCCTGGTATTCCTGGATGGCGTTGGTGAGCGCAACGGCTTCGTGAATATCGGCGACTTTATAAAATGCCATAACGGCAGAGAGCTTTTCGCCCGAGAAGGGGTGGTCCGGACCAACACCCTCGTATGGCACGATAATAAATTTTCGGTCTTCCGGAATGGAGAACCCAGACATCTCAGCGAGTACCTGCGGCTGCTTGACGACTGCCGCGGTGTTGAGCGCGCCATTGTGCCAAAGGACCGTTGCAATCTTCTCGGCCTCTTCTGGTGAGGCAACATAACCGCCTTCGGCGATCAGATTTCCAAGAAGTGCGTCATAGACGCTCTCAAGAACAATGACTGAGTTGTCTGATGAGCAAGATGCAGCGAGATCGAGTGTTTTGGAGATGCGAATCTTTTCAGCAGTATCAATGAGGTCGGCGGTGTCGTCGACCGTAATAACGGCATTGCCGGCTCCAACGCCCAGCGCGGGTGTACCGCTTGAGTAAGCTGCAGTGACCATTCCAGGTCCACCCGTGGCAAGAATAAGGTCACACTGACGCATCAATTCCTCAGTTTTCCCGATCGACGGTTGCGCCATAGTTTGGACGAGGTCCGCTGGCGCACCCATTTTTACAAGGGCATCGCGCATCTTGTTAACGATGGTCATATTGATGAACTTTGCACGGGGGTGTGGGGCGATGACGATGGCGTTGCGACCTTTCACAGCATTAATGCTCTTTATGACGGGTGTCGCTTCAGGGTTCGTGGAGGGTGATAGCGCGCCGATAACACCAACCGGCTTACAAATCTTGATGATATTGCGCTCGACGTCTTCCTCGATAACGCCAACCGACTTATCGGGAAGGATATCCATCAGTGATGCACGGGTTTTCACCGAAATTTTCGCAAATTTACCGTTGTAGTCGCCGAGTTGTGTCTCATCGAGTGTTTGCTGCGCAAGCTCCTCGGCTACGCCTGGTTGTGCACACGACCAAACCATGGCTTTTAGAAGCTGGTCGACCTGGTCTTGTGTGTAATCAGCAATGGCTGCTTGAGCGGTTCGTGCACGACTAATAAGCGCTTCGACCTCTGCTACTTCCTCGGGCAGCGCCACTGTTGCGGGTGTAGCCATGAAAATCCCCTTATCGTTTTTATGACCAGATTATAGGTGCATGCTGAACATTACGCGACACGAATCATGCGCTTCCCGCGATTTTCGCCGGCCAACAGGCCGATCAATCCGGCCGGCGCATTTTCGAGCCCTTCGATGATGTCCTCGAAGAGCATGAGACCACCTTGGTGCTCCCACATTGAGAGGTCATGTAGGGCGTCTGCGTCGAGGTGCGCATAGTCGCTAACAATAAAGCCCTCCATTCGGAGCCGTTTGGTTACGAGCAGACCGGGCACGCCAAAAGGCCCCGGCTTAGGCTTTGTGTCATACATCGAGACGGCGCCACAGCAGGCTATACGGCCCTTTAAATTCATAGCAAACAAAGCGGTTTGAAGAATATCTCCGCCTGTATTGTCAAAGTAAACATCAATGCCATTGGGTGCTGCAGCTTGGAGTTGGTCACGCAATTGCCGGTCTTCACTTTTGTAGTTTATGCAGACGTCAAACCCCAGCTCGCGCTCGACCCACCGACATTTAGCGTCATCGCCTGCGACACCAATAATACGCGCACCTTTTATGCGCCCAATCTGGCCGACAATCGATCCAACCGAGCCTGCCGCAGCGGAGACGAGTAAGGTCTCGCCCGCGTGAATCCCAGCCACATTGATTAAACCGTGATAAGCCGTTAATCCCGCGACGCCAAGGAGTGATAATCCGTGGCTTATTGGGCCTTTGTGATTTGGCGCTGCGGTCACCTGTCCGCCGTCGATCACGGCGTATTCTTGCCAGCCGATATCCGCCATCACCAGATCACCGGGTTTCCACGCGGCATCTTTGGACTCAATGACTTCTCCAATCCCATAGCTTGCCATGACATCACCGCCGACAAGCGCACTGCGATAGGTAGCACCCTGCATCCAAGCTCGATTCGCGGCGTCTTGAGACAGCAAAAGAGTTTTTATGCAGACCTGACCCACTTCAAGATCCGGTACCGGGACTTGATCGCTGTCAAAGCAATCGAGACTCAGTTTATCGGTCGGTAATTGGCTAAGAAGAATTCGTTTATTTGTTAGCATAGCCACCTCAGATTCGGTCACTGATGAGGGGACCGATTTAAAGCCACAAAAATTTGAGTGTACCTTCACGCGTAGACTTATTCGCGCAAACGCGATCCAAAGTCGTTAATTTAGCGGAAATACGAATTGCCTTGCGCGCTCTTGGGTTTACTCGCAGGTCGACCCACACCCACTGCGGGTTAGGTCTTCATTTGTGGCGTTGGCGCAGGGACATCAATAATTTAACCTATGTCTTTTGCGAGTAGGTAAAGTCGATGGGATCAGCCACAAATTGGACAAAGCTCAATTGGGAAGACCCGTTCGAACTCGACGCGCAGTTGACCGAAGAGCAGCGGATGGTGCGAGAGTCTGCGCGGCAGTACGCTCAAGATAGGCTTGCTCCTCGAGTGACCGACGCTTTTAGGAGCGAGAGCACGGACCCCGCTATTTTCCGAGAGATGGGGGAGGTCGGCTTGTTGGGTCCAACCATTGAAGGTTATGGCTGTCCCGGTGTCGATTACGTGAGCTACGGTCTCATAGCCCGCGAGATAGAGCGCGTTGATTCGGGTTATCGGTCAATGTTAAGCGTCCAGTCGTCGCTCGTAATGTATCCCATATTTGCCTACGGCAATGATACGCAACGAGAGAAATACCTCCCCAAGCTCGCCACCGGTGAGTGGATAGGTTGTTTCGGTTTGACTGAACCTGATCACGGGTCTGATCCGGGTGGAATGATTACACGGGCTCGCACAACTGATGGTGGCTACCGTCTGACAGGCGCTAAGATGTGGATTTCCAATAGCCCTATTGCTGATGTCTTCGTCGTCTGGGCGAAGACCGACGATGACATTATCCGCGGTTTCATTCTCGACAAAGGTATGCCGGGGCTCTCTGCGCCAAAAATTGAGGGGAAATTGGCGCTACGTGCATCGGTTACCGGTGAAATCGTTATGGATGATGTCTTTGTCCCTGAAGAAAACTTACTCCCCAATGTGTCAGGTCTTAAGGGACCATTCGGTTGTTTGAATAACGCCCGCTTCGGTATCGCTTGGGGAACGCTGGGTGCAGCAGAAACCTGTTGGCACACGGCGCGCAATTACACGCTAGATCGAAAGCAGTTCGGTAAGCCACTTGCGGCAACACAGCTTGTTCAGAAAAAGTTGGCCGACATGCAGTCGGAAATCGCGATTGGATTACAGTCCTGCTTGCGAGCTGGCCAGATGTTAAGTGATGGGGCAATCTCTCCAGATCTCATCAGTTTGATAAAGCGCAATTCTTGCGGCAAAGCGCTGGAGATAGCGCGTACCGCGCGGGACATGTTGGGGGGCAATGGTATTTCCGACGAGTACCCGATTATGAGACACATGGTTAACCTTGAAGTCGTCAATACCTATGAGGGTACGCATGACATTCACGCGCTGATACTGGGCCGCGCGCAAACGGGGATCGCCGCCTTTTAATCAAATCGAGTTACAGGATGGGTAGTTATGGGACGATTACTGTTGGCTTGCGCGTTTCTTGCCGTACCCTGTTTCGCTGACGATACCGCATCGGTTGATGCAATTATTGACGCTTATTACGACGTGATATCAGGTCCAGAGGGGTTTGTTTATGACGCCGACCGAGATGCGAATATTCATGCCAAAGAGGCGTTGATAACCAAGTTCTCACTGGACGGATCAATGCAGCAACACCCGTTTGAGACAGAGCAAGCCTTGGTTGTCAGTCCTTACGAGTCCGCGTTTTTTGAGGTTGAAGTCGACAGGCAGGTAAAGCGGTTTGGCAACGTGGCTCATGTCTGGAGTGAGTTTGAGATGAAAACGGCGCCAGAGGGCCAAGCCTATGGCGGAGGATTTAACAGTATTTCATTGCTCTTTATGGCGGATCGATGGTGGATTTCGTCCTGGGCAACTCAGTACACAGAACCGGGTGCGAAATTGACTAATCTGCCGTCAGCTCAGCTCGTTGATCTCGATACAGACGAATTTGCCGAGGTCGTCAAGTCGATCGTTCAAGATACGCTTCAGGCTTGCGAGGTCCGAGGAGGTATGGAAGGACGGGCTAAAATGAATCTTGCCGTTGTCGGCGAGGTCAAAGCTAAATTGATTTGTGCCAAAGACTGATACTGCGGTTGTGATCCTCTAAGGGCTGGCTTTAGCATCTAGATTGCTTCATTTGGTCAGTCACGCGGATGGTGTGATGCCTGACTAGGCGCCGCTGAACTTAACGAACTATGTCATCTCCGCCGGTTTGGCTATTCGGCTCGGAGCCTAGGTGTGCCCTCGTTCAGTTGCTATCCGAAAGTACTGAAGTTGCGTAAGATCGATAGACACTCCAGTAACGAGATTTTCAGCTTATGGCTGCTCCACTCCCGAATCATCCACAACTTCGCGGTAACTACGGACCCATTAATTTCGAGGCGTCATGTGACGACTTGGTCATTGAAGGCAATGTCCCCGCTGACTTATCAGGTTCGCTTTATCGAATAGGGCCTAATCCAAAATTTGTCGAGGGAACCTACCACTGGTTTTTTGGTACCGGCATGATTCACGCATTCCATGTCGACCAGGGAAAAGTCGGGTACGTGAACCGTTGGGTAAGAACGCCGAAGTTTGAGAAAGAGATTGAGCTGGGAAGGGGCCTTAACCTCGAAATCAATATCAACAAAGAAACAGGGCAAATTGAAAGTAACCGCCGTAATGGTGTTGCTAATACTCATATTATGGCGCACGGCGATCATTTGGTGGCCTTGGAAGAGGGCAGTCATCCGTTTAGCGTGGCTCCCCAATCACTTGAGTCAGAGGGTTATGGTCACTATGCGGACGGTATAAAAGGCGCTATGACCGCGCACCCTAAAATTGACCCTGAAACGGGTGAGCTTCACGGCTTCGGCTACATGACTGACCATTTTGGTAGTAAGACGATGACCTATCATGTTATTGATCGAAACGGTCAGATGCTACGCTCAGATGTTTTCGAAGCACCGTACGCCGCGATGGTCCACGACTTTATGATCACTCGTGATTACGTGATTTTCCCTCTGTTTCCTCTGACGTGTGATTTGGATCGCGTTGCCAAATTTGGTTTCCCTTTTGCATTTGATCGAAGCGCCGGCGCCTACATTGGCGTCTTAAAGCGAGGCGCACCGGTCTCGAGTATTCGTTGGCTAGAGGCCCCCGTCTGTTACGTCTTCCATTACCTAAATGCATGGAATGAGGGGTCAAAGGTGACCTTTGATTCGGTCGATTTTCCCGTTGCGCCCAACTTCCCTAATGCCGATGGCAGTATTCCAGCTCACGCGGATGCGCAGGGTAAGTTGACGCGGTGGACCTTGGATGTCGACACCGGGGCGATAGATCGATACCAGACGCTGGATGTGGCCTCAGAATTCCCGCGCATCGATAATCGGTTTGCTGCCTCCCGTCACCGTCATGGCTATATCGCCGCCGCTTCACAGCGCGCCAAGGGGGATGGTGGGTTGTTCCATGAGATCACGCACATTGACTGTGATACGGGTGACGTCAGCACCTGGGACGCGGGTTTTGGTAACGGTGTTTCGGAGCCTGTATTTGTTGAAAAGAATAGTGGCGCAAAAGAGGGAGAGGGCTGGCTGCTCGCGACGGTGTATGACAGCCAGAAAAGCACATCCTCGCTGGTGATTCTTAACGCGCAAGCGGTCGGCGATGGGCCCGTCGCAGTCGCTATGCTAGACCATCGCATACCCTACGGCTTCCACGGCAGCTGGCGCAATAACTGAACGTAAGTAGCTTCGAGGTCAGACTCAAGGGGTGAGATTCCCTTGGTATTACGTCCCTGTAATGTCCGCTAAAGGCGGGTGTTTTTGAAGAGAAAAATCGTGGCAATAGCGGCAGCGTGTAGCTCGTTTAGGGCCCTTCATTTTGCGTCGAGATGCCGTCGGTTTTTGTCTTGATTTCGCCTTTATTTTGGTTTTCTATAGTGCGAGATAGGTGCTCGTAGTCGCAGAGGAAAACCATGCGGGATGCCACTCAATGAATGCCGAGGCACTCGGTAACGTTCAGGTCAACTGGCCCGATGGCGAACGTATGAGTTTGCCCATCTTGTGGCTTCGTGATGTTTGTCCCTGCGAGGCGTGTCGGATTGCTCAGACACAGGAGAAACGCTTTCATCTCGCAACCCTTGAAACCGTGAGTATTGAGACGCTTGGGGTCAGCGATGAGGCACTTTGGGTTGCGTGGACAGGTGGGCATTCGAGTCAATACCCCAGAAGCTTTCTCGCCAAGGATCATGCTCGTGTGATGCCTCAGTGGCAGCCTTGGAGCGATGACTACACGCCTGCTTATTTCGACTTTCAGGCGTTTCAAGCGAATGACCGAATGGCCTTGCTGGCTATCGAAGAATTTTTGAGGTCCGGTGTACTCATACTTTCAAACGCACCAACCGAAGAGGCGACACTGGAATTACTGGCCAAGCGGCTTGGCCCTATCCGTGAAGTGCTGTTTGAGCGCATCCACAATGTGAAAGTAGACCCTAGGGGCTACAACGTCGCCCACACCAACTTAGGTCTGCCGCCGCATAACGATTTTGCAAGCTATTCATGGCCGCCAAGTGTGCAGGCGCTTCATATGCTAGCCAACGAGGCGAGCGGCGGGCGATCGACGATTTTTGATGGCTGGGCACTCTTGGAGGAGTTTCGATCAGCGGAGCCCGAGGCTTTCGATGTCCTATGCCGCGTGGAAGTACCCTTTAGAGAGTTTGATGAGAGCAACGAGACGTACGCTTGTGAACCCATCATCCGGCTAAATACTAAGGGCGAAATTGTTATTTTCCGTTATTCGAATCAGTTGATGCAGGTAATGAACCCTGCAGATCCTGATACGGCTGTGTTTTACGATGCCTATTACAAACTAAGCCGCCGCTTGTTCAGTAGTGACAAGGTGAGGCGCTTTCGGTTGGAGGGTGGGCAGATATTGATTGTCGCAAGTCACCGAGTCCTTCACGGACGCGAGGTCATCGACGATGCGGGTTATCGGCATCTACAGGATGCGTATTTCGAGCACGATAATGTGCGCAACATGCTTACGGTATTAGCGAGGTCGCATGACTGAAGTTTCATTTACCCAAATGAAAGATGGCACCCAAGCCGACTATGTATTTTTGGAGCAGCTGGAGGACGACCATATTAAGGGGCTGCCGGGTCGCATTATGAAAGCTTTAGCTGGCTTATCGGATGGGCTAGCCGGGTACAAGATTGATCGGTTGCACCACTCTCTGCAGACCGCAACGCGTGCGGAGGATGAAGGCGCGAGTATTGATTGGATAGTCGCGGCCTTGGTGCACGACATCGGCGATGAGCTTGCCCCATTGAGTCACGCAGAGTTTGCGGCGGCACTTTTGAAGCCGTTTGTCAGCGATGAGATCGTCTGGGTGGTAGAGAAGCACGGCTTATTTCAGGCGTACTATTACGCCCATCATGTCGGTGGCGATCGTCACGCGCGAGACCAATACAAAGATCATCCGTTTTATGATCAATGCGTTCACTTTTGTGAGGCATGGGATCAGGCATCCTTCGACCCGACGTACCCCACGCGCTCGCTTGACCATTTCGAGCCCATGGTCAGAGAGGTTTTTTCGCGAAGAGCGCACTGACACCCTCCTGATAAGAATGCACTGGCTCTGTTGCCCCGTAAGCGGCGCGACAGCACAATAGCGGCTCGATCTTCGAGGCTCACCTATGATTAGCTTTGCACAAGCACAGGAAAATTTAGAGCGTTTATGCCGGTCATGGTTGGCATCAAATCCTGAGGTGAGTGAGACGCTGTGCTTGGGTGAGGCACTTGGCCGTTACCTGACGGCAGACATTGTTGCCGCGCTAGAATTACCGAGGTCAGATGTTTCAGCGATGGATGGCTACGCTATCTGCTCCCCCGACGCAGTGGGTGCCAAATCCTCCCAGACCTTTACGCTAAAGGGAGAGTCTCGCGCTGGTGAACCCTTTGAAGGTGGAGCATTGGCGCCGGGTGAGTGCATTCGTATTTTCACAGGGGCAGTGGTCCCCGCATCCGCGGATACGGTGGTCATCCAGGAAAATGTTGAGCGCGACCATGACCTGATTCACATGCGCCATGACACGCCAACTGGTTCGAATATTCGTCGTCGAGGCGAGGAGATAGCCAGGGATACCGTTATTGCAAGATATGGCCAATTGATAAGGCCCAACATGATTCCGCTACTCGCGAGTCAAGGTATAGCGCAGGTGGAGGTTCGACGAAAACTGCGTGTTGCATTTTTTGCCACAGGAGACGAATTGAAAGCCGCCGGCGAGGTCTTAGATGAGGGGGATATCTACGAAAGTAATCTCGCGTCTATCGATGCCGTGCTTCAGCAGTATCCAGTTGAGCTCATAAATATGGGCGTCATCGAGGATACGCCCGAAGCCATAAAGGCGTGTTTAACAAGAGCAAGCACCGAGGCAGATGTCGTCATCAGCAGTGGAGGCGTGTCCGTTGGAGACTACGACTACGTGCGACAGTGCGTAGAGTCCATGGGTGTCATTTCCGACTACAAAGTCGCCATGAAGCCTGGCAAACCTGTCTGTTTCGGCCATCTTGATCGAGGGCAGGGCAGTAAGGCGCTGTTTTTTGGCCTGCCCGGAAATGCCGTCTCCTCTTTTGTTGTCCTGACTGAGCTTTATCTGCCTGTGATTAAGCTCCTTTCAAACCGAGAGGTTGTCGTAGCCAATACGCAACGAGAAGCTGTGCTGGATGCTGACCTCACTCGACGTGGTGGTCGCTTGGAGTTTCAACGCGGCATCTTACGAGGCGATATTGATGACGCCGGGAATCAAGTGATGCGTGTCGCAGCCTTAGGTAGTCAAGATTCTCATCGCGTTTTTGGCCTTGCTCGCGCCAACTGCACCATCAAGATCGATGCAGATATCGAACACATCTGCGCAGGTTCCAAGGTTTCAGTTTCCGTCTTTCCGTGGGCAGAGGATCTGTGAGCGATCTTCGCTCCGTCATTGCCGTGGCCATCCTCGCCGGAGGAAATAGCCGCCGTATGGGTGAAGATAAGGCGGCCCTAGTAGAGGCGCATCAATCGCTTATTTCACATCAAGTTCTCGACCTTCGCCGCGTATTGCCAGCTCTTCCGGTCTTTGTTTGTGCGGGCTCTCGGCGTTACCCGGAGCTTTTGCCTCACGGTATTCATTATGTATCAGACAAGGTCGATGATGCGGGTCCCTTGGCGGGAATTGCAGAGGCCTTGAAGGCAGCCAAGGCATTAAATGGCGGTGATGGGTATGTTTTGGTTATGCCAACAGATTCGCTGATTCCACCCTCACAGATACACCGCCTATTAGTCGATACCGCGACAGAATCCGCGGACGTAGTGCTGCTAAAAGGGCGGCGATTACATCCATTGCATGGCCTTTTCTCGACTCAGCTCGCCCCCAGCATGGAGCGCTATCTGATAGCTGGTGGTCGGGCCGTTATGGGCTTTTTAGATAACGAGCGTTGGCAAACTGCGCTCGCGCCCGACGACTGGGAGCCTTGTCTCAATTTCAATACGCCCGAGGAATATACGCACGCGCGCTCAGCATTGGCGGAGACTACTGTCGTATAGCTTTGTTTTGAGGCCGACAATCTGCACGGGAAAAAATCAGTTGAGAGGCTTATAGTGGTGCTGGGCGTTTAGTGAAGTAAACCGCAGGGTATCAACAATGAAACGACGACATTTTTTATCTGCATTGGGGACCGCGACACTGGCAGGCTCTGCCATGCCCGCCCTTGCTCAATACCTTGTTCCCGAGGGGCAGGTGCGGCTGGTGTTTAATGAAAACCCTTATGGGCCCAGTCCTCGGGCGTTGGCTGAGGTGCGAAAAATTCTGCCATTGAGCGCCTACTATCCGGATTCCCCCTACGATTATCCGATTCGCGATGATTTATTTGACGTCATCGCCGGTAACCATGGGCTTGACCACGAAAACGTGTTTGTCTCATCGGGATCCAACGAGGGACTTCAAGCGGCTCTTATGGCTTATGGGCAACGCGGTAAAGTCATGACGCCAAGTCTGACCTACGATGCGCACCTTGGCTATGCTGAGGCCCTGGGTGTATCGGTTACGCGGGTGCCATTACGCAGTGATCTACAAGTCGATTTGGACGCCATGGAAGCCCAGCTTGATGATTCAGTAGCCGTGGTTTACCTCGCTAATCCAAATAATCCAACGGGCTTGCCAATCGATGCGGAGCGGTTGCGCGCATTCTGCCGCTCGGTAGGTCCCAAGGCGCTGGTAATCATCGACGAGGCCTACAATGAGCTTACCGACGAGCCTGAGAAAGATACGATGGTCGATCTGGTTCGAGAGGGACACAACGTTCTCGTTACGCGCACGTTTTCGAAAATATTCGGAATGGCAGGGTTACGGGTGGGCTACGGGATTGCGCGCCCAGACATCATTAAGAAAACATCCAAGCACATCATGGCCTGGCCAAATGGTGTGGGCCTGACCGCCGCTTACCACAGTTACATTGACTCAGATTTCATTCGATTTTCGCGGGAGAAAGTTCTCCAAGGCCGAGCCATGGTTGAAAAAACATGTGCGCAGATGGGTCTGACGCCCGTGCCATCACAGACCAATTTCGTCTTTGTGGATGTGGGCCGGGACGCGATGACCGTAAGGCGTGCCATGGCGAAAGAGGGCGTGCTGATTAACGCAGGATACGACGGCTACCCGCAACACTTGAGAGTCAGTATGGGTAGGCTTGAAGATTTGAAGACCTTCGATCGCGTGTTCAAGCGGGTCATGTCAGGCGCATAAGAGCGCTTTGACAGACTCAGGCAGCACATGCGCGACATACGATCATTGCAGTGAGGGTGAGGCGCCTATTTTTCGTGAACGATTTCTCCGTTCACCACCGTCATAGCCACATTCGTTGCGCTGATTGTCTCAGCTGGGATGTCAAACAAGTCCTTTTGCAAGAGAACCAAATCAGCCAACTTGCCCTCGGTAATTGAGCCTAGGGAGTCGAGTTCACCCACCTGAATCGCAGTATTTCGTGTCATCGCAATAATAGCTTCAGCCAAAGAAACAGATTGAGCTGGATTGCGAGGAGGCATTTCTGGCTGGCCAGGCAGACGACGCGTGATAGCAGATTCGATCAGCTCAAGTGGTTTATAGGTTGAGAGATAGGCTGAGGCAGGCCAATCCGCGCCAAAACTTTGATTGACGCCTGCATCCATAATGGATCGGACGGGGTAAGCATTTTCAACCTTCTCCATGCCGACGAACGAGCCGATATTAAAATAAGAGGGGTCTCGCGCCGCCCACTGAATTGACGTTTGCGCGGTTACGTTGAGCGCCGCGAAGCGTTCTATGTCATCGGGATGTACGAAGTCCATATGCGCGATGGTGGCCCTAACGGTTTGGTTCTGGGTGGCTGCCCGAGCCGCTTCTATCGCATCGAGTGATTGACGCACAGCAGCGCCGCCTATGGCGTGAATATGAATCGGTATATTTTGGGCAAAGTACGTCTCAATATTCGCCTTCATTTCGGCTTTTGACATCATGGGCTTGCCAAAGTCTTCATTAGAAGAGTCGACATAGGGGGTGAGTAAATAGGCGGTGTGCCCCTCTGGTACGCCGTCAGCGGCCATTTTCACCGCTTCCGGGCGAACCATGGAATTGCTGTATTGGGCAGTGTAATCAGCGAATCGCTCTGCAATGATATCCGCATCATCGAGCTCACGAACCGCCCCGAATACCCTAAGCGAGAGTGCTCCACGCGCATTTAATTCCTGCCAGATCTGATACGCCTCTTCCTCCGTGGGCGCACCGGCCCAGGCATCAAAGACACTGGTGAGTCCCGCAGCTGAAGCTCTGGGCAGCCAGCTTATCAATCGTTCCTTGTAGGCGGCTTTATCACCGGGAATAAAGGCCTCCTTAATATGATTGCCGGCTTTTTCTCTTGCTGTCCCCAAGGGTCGATTCGTCAGTGGATCTCGCTCAAAAAAGCTGACGCCGGGTTCAGGATCAGGGAAGGACTCGTCCACGCCACCTTCTAAGAGCGCGCGAGAGGAGAACCAGGTGGAATGTCCGTCAACAGATTGGAGAATGACGACCCGATCCCCAAAAATGGTATCGAGGATCTCTGCCTCAGGGCCTGATTTGGGAAATAGATGATTTTGCCAGCCGCGTGCATAAATGGGTTCCTCGCCCGGCTGATCGTCTCTAATTTGTTCCAATGCCACTTGTAATTTTTCGGGTGTATCGGCGTGACTAAGGTTAACTCCTACATCGGTAAATGAACCCATGAAGATGTGCGTATGCGAGTCCATGAGGCCGGGGATTAATAATCCGTCGCCGATGGGTATCTGGCGCGTACGCTCATCCACAAAAACCTCAACACCCTCTGAGCTGCCTACATATACGATTCGGTCATCTCTGACGGCGACTGCCGAGGCTTGGGGCCTTAGAGGGTCTGCTGTGAAAATATGGCCACCAGAGAAGACAAGGTCGGCTGGTTCGACCTTATCCGAATTTGAACAGGCACTGAGAAGGGTCAAGCTGACTAAGCTTAGAGCAAGGTGTACGAGGCGCATACAGGGTTTCCTCAGTCCGTTATTCTTGGGCGTAGTCGATAGTATCGGATTCTTGAGACTCGAGGGAGGTCTGATTAAGTAGGGGTTCACTCGATGGGTATATCGAAGTACGTGTTGGGAAACGGTTCGTTTACAAGGCTAAAGTGCCACCATTCCGCGAAGTAGCCTCTGAAGCCCGCACCTTCCATGATTCGCTTAAGCGTGTGCCGGTTTGCCCGGGCGTCGGCACTCACCAGATTACTTTGTGTGTGGGAGCGCTCGTCAAAGAAATCCCAGGGCGTTCCCATGTTGAGCGTCTCGCCTGTCTCAGTCGAGACAAGCGTGAGGTCAACCGTGCTCCCCCTCGAGTGTCCCGAGCGTTCTGCTATGTACCCTTGTTGGATCAGCTCTGCTCGCGGTATGTGAGGATAATAGATTGCTTTTGTGGGCTCTTCTTCATGGCTGTTGACCCAGTTAACGAAGTCATCAACGGCACGCTGTGGGCGATAACAGTCATAAATCAAGAGCGCCATACCTTCCTTTTTAGCGAAGTCTTGGGCGCGAAATAAAGCTTCTGTGGCCTCTGGAGTGAGCAGGCAGTGGGCTTTTCCATAGCCCTTTGCGGAGCGTCCCAAAAAGTTAGCAGTACCGGCGTAGCGAATGTCTGTCATGACGCCTTCAATCGCGCCTCCAGCGTTGATCAACACACGGGGCTCTGCGAGCGCCGACGTTATCGTCAATACAATGAAGCCTGCGATTAATTTGGCGCTTACATAGCGTGGCTCAATCATGTGGCTAGCTTGCCGTGCGCAGCCTGCTCTGCCAAGCTCGGATCGATGAATTGAGGGGGAATTATGAAACGACGATCATTGCTTCAGCTCAGCTCAGCAGCGGCGCTTCTTGGCACTGTGCCGGCTTATGCTAAATCCGATGTGGTGACGCGGCCGAGACGGCTTCGCAAGGGTCAAACTGTTGCTATTGTGGCGCCTGCTTCGGTGACCTATGAGTCGCTGCAGTTACAGCTCGCACTTGAGGCCTTGGAGGCCATGGGTCTGAACGCAAAAGTCGGTGATCACGTGATGGACCGTTTTGGCTATCTTGCGGGTCAAGACAGTGATCGAGCGGCAGACATCAACGAGGCTTTTTTGGACCCTGACGTGGACGCGATCTTCGCGCTTCGAGGCGGCTGGGGCGCCAGTCGATTATTACCTTTTATCGATTTCGACGGCATACGGGAAAACCCTAAAATTTTACTGGGCTACAGCGATATCACGAGTCTGTTAAATGCGATTTACGCAAGAGCAGGGGTCGTTGCATTTCATGGCCCCAACTTGATGTCACGCTGGAATCAGTTCACATATGACTCCATGCGTGAGGTCCTATTCGATGCGAAGCCCGCCCGATACATGAACCCTACAGAGCCAGATGATGACCTTGTTGCACGCAAGCACAGAATCCAAACCATTGTGCCGGGGCGCGCAGAGGGGCATCTTATCGGCGGGAACCTCACGCTCATGAGCGCGCTGGTGGGCACGCCTTATCTCCCTAAATTTGATAACGCAATTCTCTTTCTCGAGGATGTCGGTGAGGCTATTTATCGTGTCGACCGGATGCTCACACAACTTAAATTAAGTGGGCACTTGCAACGAGTAGCCGGCATTGTTTTCGGGCACTTTACCGGTGTGAAGCCCAACCCCGGGCTGGGTAACTTCGCATTAATGGATGTTTTAAAGCAACACTGCCTGCCTTTGGGTGTGCCTTGCTATTTTGGTGCCATGATTGGTCATCTCGAGCAACAGAGCACGGTACCGGTTGGTGGACTGGCGCGCATGGATGCGTCGCGAGGCGTAATTGAATTAACTGAGCCGGCGGTGAGGTAAATAGTCGAGCTAAATAGGGCGGTGAGACACCGATAGTTGAAGCGTGACACAGCGTGTACAGGTGCGAAAGCGTTGATCACTCAACGCACGACAGGTGGGTGGTGACTGCAGTTGGATGTGAGGGCCATTGAGGATCCGCTTCGATAGTTAAGTGCGGCTTCATTGGAATAATTGTTTTAAGGGAGGAATAGGGTGGTGTTGAGAAGAAGTGTCAGTCTGAGTTTGCTCTTGTTCGCCGTGAGTTTGGTCGGGTGCTCTGGAGGGGAGGACGCCGACACGCTTGAGGCCATTTTGCCGCAGAAGGAAGCGTTATCTGTGGGAATGGCTGGCGATACGCCTGCAGATATCAGTCGTTACCTATTAGCGAGTGGTGCTTCGGCACCTCAGCTATCGCCCGACGGTCAAGATGTCGTTTTTCGGTCGTCTATAACAGGCACGCCGCAGTTGTGGACGCTGCCCGTCGCGGGTGGCGCACCTCGCCAGTTAACTTTTGGCAACGGTGTCACGTTCGCGAGATGGATGCCCGATAGTTCAGGGATTCTCTATGGGGCGGACAACAACGGCGATGAGCAGGAGTCGTATCTATTCATCAGTCGTGATGGTTCGTCCGAGCGCGAGATCTTCTCTGCAACGCAAGGCGGTTTTCGATCCCTAGGGGATATTGGTTCAGACAACGATAGCCTATTTCTGGCTTCAACCGAGCGCACAGGACTGCACTACGATATTTATCAGGGATCCATCAGCTCGGGCGATTTACAACTCATTTTTGAGGGTAACTACGGAAATTTCGCCCGTGCGCTCTCGCCTGACGGTCGTTATCTGGTCGTTACGGAAACAGTTGGGGAGGACTCTGACTACCTCTACTTGCTGGACACAACTACCCGTGAGCTGCGTGTAGTTTCCCAGCCAGAATCGCGAGCAAATCACGGTGATGGCGGGTTTGCCTGGTCGCCAGATAGCCAGACGCTTTATATGAGTAGTAACACTGATCGCGAATTTGCTGCCGTCGTTGCTTACGATGTCATCGATGGGCGTTTTGAGTCCCTAGTCGAGTCTGAGTTTGACTTAGCAGATGTGCAATTGTGTGGCGAAAATGGAGCCTTCCTTGTATGGACTGAAAACCGGAATGGCTTTGATGTGCTTGGTGGCCGTCACCTTGCGTCGGGTTCGTCCATCGCGTTCCCCGCCATACCTGAGGGTGTCTACTCACTTAGCTGCTCCCAACAGAGCAGCACCCTAATCGTCGGTGTGAACGGCTGGCAGACCCCTGGGGATATTCACGCGATTGATTTGTTGGGGGGAGTAGGAAAGCCGTTGGTCGATTCTAATCTAGCCGGGATCCAAGTCGAGTCACTCGTGCGACCAGAAAGCATCACCATGGTGGCGAGAGATGGGGTAGAACTGCAGGGCTTGCTCTACCTTCCGCTCGGCGGTGATCAGGCATCGCCACCACCCGTTATTTTTGAAGTTCACGGTGGACCAACAGCGCAATCACGCGCCAGCTTCGACCCTGTCTCCCAATATCACGTCGCGCGCGGCATTGCTGTGTTTAAGCCCAATGTTCGCGGCTCCACAGGTTTTGGGCGCACTTACGTAAAACTGGATGACCAAAAGCAACGACTGGACAGTGTTAGAGACTTAGTCGATATGCTGGACTTCTTTAAGACAGATGGACGCGTTGACGCTTTTCGAGCGGCGGTATCAGGAGGCTCTTACGGCGGCTACATGGTCAATGCTGTGCTGGCTAACTACCCCAGTGCATTTGCCGCGGGCGTGTCTCGTTATGGCGTAGCAGATTGGGTGACGGCCTTGCAGGTTGCATCGCCCGCACTCAAGGCGTCCGATCGCATTGAATACGGCGATATCCGTGATCCGAAGTGGCGAGCGTTTTACACGGTTAATTCGCCGATCCGTCAGGCGGATAAGATTCGGGTTCCAGTGCTCTACTCTCATGGTGTGATGGATCCAAGGATTGATATTTACGAAACCGAAGTGATGGTTCGTACCCTGCGAGCAAATGGTATCGAGGCACCTTATATAAAAGTGCCAGATGAGGGGCACGGTTGGCGAAAGCTCGGGAATCGTCTTTTTTATTACCGCCGACAAGCTGAGTTCCTCGAAGCACATCTTGGTATTAGAGATTGAAAGGTGGGAGGTCTGAGGTGTTAAACGCCCCTTTATAAGGCGTTTCATAAGGCGTCTCATAAGGCGTTTTGAAAAATAGGGGGCAAGTGTACTCATCGCACTGCCGGGGCACAGGAAGCGACGAGTGCCGTGACTTAAAAATAGGAGGTCAACATGGCACGAATTTCAACCTTATCGAGGGAGCAGTTACCCGACTTTGAACCCATGTTCCAGATCTTGGACAACACAATGGGTTACATCCCCAATAACTTTTTATCGATGGCGCACTGGCCAGAACTGTTGGGGGCTTTTAGTGGACTTGGTGCGACTATTCTCCAGACTGGTGAGGTTGATTCGGGTCTCAAGCAACTTGTGGCGATGGTCGCCAGCGCAGCGAACGGTTGCCATTACTGCCAGGCCCACACCTCGCACTCGGCAAATAACCTCGGTGTATCGTCAGAAAAGATCGCTGCTGCATTTGAATTTGAGCACTCGCCTCTTTTCTCGGATGCGGAGCGAGCCGCATTACGGCTTGCCTGGCACGGTGCATTACAGCCTAACGCGTCAACCGATGCGGACTTCGAAGCGCTGTCGGTCCATTTTAGTGAGCGAGAGATCGTTGAGATCGTGGCTGTAATCAGCTTATTTGGATTTCTTAATCGCTGGAGTGACACAATGAAGTCAGACCTTGAATCCAAGCCCCTCGAGTTCGCGCAGGCCATCGAGTTGGCAGATAAACAACTCTCGGATTGACTACAGCGAAGGTGGCTTGTTGACGATATACTCGCGCGCGTCCGAGTCAGTAGTGAGAGCGTTTTATGCAACATGAGGGTTTTGCCGAGTTAGTTGGTCTTGAGATCTTTCCCGAGTCAAATGGCACAAGTGTTGGGTCACTCCTTATCCAAAAAGCGCACTTAAACCCTAACGGCGTTGCTCATGGTGGCGCCCTGTTTACTTTGGTTGATACATGCTTAGGAGCGGCATTAATGCAGCGCCTGGATGCGGGGGAGATATGCGCGACGCTTCAGATTTCGATGAACTTCCTGAAGCCTGTTCTCGCGGGAGAGGTGAGTTGTAAGGCTTACGTTGTCAGTAAAGGGAAGCGCGTTGCGAACGTGCGCGGCGAGCTTTACGTCAAAGAAAAGCTCGTCTGCACGGCCGATGGTAACTTTGCCATTATGCAGCCGCCCAAGGCATAGGGCTGCACTCAAGCCCTAGATTGCGGCAACCACCAGGATTCCGGGGTGCAATGCAACGACACGTACCCTGTCGCCCGCGGCAAGTGATTTGTCTTGATCTTCGCGAGCGAGCTCCACGCGCCATGAGACACCCGAGAATTGATGAGTCGAGGTGTTTTCAACATCGAGCAGGCTCGAGAGCGTGAACTCCATGCCCAGGAAGTCAGAGCTCTCCCCAGATCGGGGGACTTCCGCCTCTTGATACCGCTTAAGGGGTTTCCACAATAAGACGCCTGCTGCAAATGCAATGATGCCGGTTACAGCCGTTCCCAATAACCAGCCCTCTCCTAATATGCCCATGTACATGAGCGTGCCGGTCGCAAGAGCGCCAATACCCAGCATAAATAAAATAATGGTGCTCATACCGAGCACCAATAACTCAACGATGAGAGCGAGCGCACCTAATGCAAACCAAAAACTCGCTTGATTTTCATTAAAATACTCAAGCATTGGCTCAGCCCTTTTGATTCACGTCATTAAGACGATTGACGATGGTCATTGCCTCGGCAACCACATTTGACGCATTAGTCTGACTGTCGCTCAGGAGTACCACTGAGGAGTCTCTGGCAATGGCTTGCTTGGCTGATATCGCTTGCTCTGCGAGGTCAAGCTGAACCGCTTTTTGCCCGTCTTCAGTGTTAGCCGCGGCCCCCACCTTATTGAGCGCTTCAGCTTTCGCCTCAGCGACGGCAATAATCGCGTTTGCCTCTCCCTCTGCCTTTAATATCTGCTCAGCTTTTTCGGCTTCAGCTTTAAGGACGCGGGCTTGCTTCTCACCCTCAGCGACGTTGATAGACGATTGACGATCGCCCTCGGATTCTAAAATAGCGGCACGCTTCTCTCGCTCTGCCTTCATCTGGCGCTCCATCGCGTCGAGGACGGTTCGCGGAGGCTCGATGTCCTTTATTTCATAACGCAGCACCATCACACCCCAAGGGCCCGCAGCTTCATTAATTTGCGACACAATATTGTTGTTGAGTGCTTCTCGCTCTTCGAAGGTCTTATCGAGTTCGATCTTACCGATCTCGCTTCGCATGGTGGTTTGAGCGAGCTGCGTCACCGCATAGACGTAGTCATCAACGCCATAGGAGGCTTTGTAGGGGTCCAACACTTTCAGGTACAGCACGCCATCAACTATCAGTGAAATATTGTCGCGTGTAATGGCCCCTTGGGAGGGTACATCGACAGCTTGTTCCTTGAGTGTTCGGTTGTAGGCAACCCGATCGAAAAAGGGATTGAGAAAGTTGAGCCCCGCCTCCAGCGTCCGCGTGTATTTGCCGAAGCGCTCAACGACAAACGCTCTATTTTGTGGGACGAATTTTACGGCTTTGGCCAGAATGACGACCAATATTATGGCAACCGCCAAGGAGCTGACGAGGCCGAATGAAATGATTTCCATCTTGATTTACCCCCAACTTATTTAATGATTACTCAAGTTATAGGGGCGTGCGGTATGTATTTCAAGGCTGAGAGCCAATAAGGTTTGCCTTAGTGACGATACTGACGGGTTATTCCATTGAGCGAAACATGAGGGCTAAACGCTTACCGCGACTGAGATTCTCGAGGAAATCTTTGGCGTTATCTTCGCGACTCAAAAAGTCTGAATAGCCTGTTAATGCGCTGAGCTCGACACCGTCTAGATTGATAAAGCCCATTTGCCAGTCGGCGAACTCGCGTTGTTCAACCGTCCCCTCGAAGAGGACGTCTACCGCGGTGTGTCGATCGTCGCGTTCTATCCCCTCGAAAGTGCGTTTTACTTCTTCTTCAGGGCCCTCGAGAACTTGATAAAAAGACTTCTCTCGATGTAACAAAAGGCCGGTGAGATTGCGCTCAGTGTTAACACGACGCGCCTCTATTAGCAGCTCGACCATACCTTGGGTGCCAAGGTGGCCTGTTTCGGTGCTCACGTATCCAAGATGAAAGAGGGGCTCAGCAGGTGCGCTAGACATGAAAATAACCTTTTGGTTTAAGCATAGGGTCCCCTAACTTGATTGAACTGCCAAGGTAAAATAAAGTTGACAGCAAATTAATCTAAAAATTTGTACTAAGAGCTATTCGAAACACTCCACCTTAGTGCATATACGGGGGAAACATGACACAAGATTCAAAAGCTGAGGCACTGAATACCAGTACGGCACAAGCCCTGGAAAGTCGAGCGCTTGCTCCCCGATTCTATACGACTAACTGCAAAGAGATTGGTGAATACGACATCGAGCCCGTTCGTAGCGAGTGGGATGCAATGATGGCCGCTTTTGACCTTGATACGAACCGAGAGCATTTTAAGCAAAATTACGATTTCGATCCTGCGGAACTCGATGCGGATCCTGAGCTAAAAGCGGAGTTTCTCGATTTACTAGTCAGTTCAATTACTGCGGAGTACTCGGGGTGTGTTTTGTATCAGGAAATTGAAAGTAAGGTGGGGAATCCTGAGATCGCCAAACTTTTTCGGTACATGGCGCGAGATGAGTCTCGTCACGCGGGCTTCATTAATCGAGCGCTCAACAAGTTAGGTGTCGCGGTCGATTTAAGTGTTCTGAAGCGCGATAAGGAGTACACCTATTTCCGCCCTAAGTTTATCTTTTACGCCACCTATCTCTCCGAGAAGATCGGCTACGCTCGCTATATAACGATATACCGTCACTTAGAGCGTAATCCTGAGCGTCGATTCCATCCCATATTTAAGTGGTTTTTAGAGTGGTGTAATGATGAATTTGCTCACGGAGAGGCGTTTGCCTTGCTGATGCGGGCAAACCCTAAGTTGCTCACGGGAGTCAATAAGCTCTACATCAAAATGTTCCTGGTGCTGGTGTACACCACAATGTACGTGCGAGACCACTCTCGGCCAAAGCTTTATGAGGCGTTTGGCATGGATGTCACGGAGTTTGATCACACTGTTTTCGACATCACGACTGAGATTTCAAAGCAGGTGTTCCCGCTCACACTGAATACCCGATCGCCAAAATTCCAACGGGGTCTCGAGCGGCTGCTCGATCTGAATATTCGAGTGGATGCGTTAGAGGGGCAAACAGGACTGTTCACAGGTTTACGTCGGCTCGCTCTTCAAGCCGGTATCGCAACGACAATATTGCGGCTGTTCTTGCTGCCTGCGTCCTGCAATGAGATGCCAAAGCAAGTGGCTATGCAGCCGGCCTGGTAATGGGCGGATGTTCGTAACTGGGGCATGACAGCTGGGCGCCTTGCCTCCCTTTTTGGGGAGGCGAATTTGCTCGCGAACCTGGCGCTAAGGTCGTGTTTGGGGTGCCTCTCTGAGTCGGTAAGGCTTCAAGAGTCGTTTAATCCCCGCGCCAGTATTCGGTAAATTCCCTCAGATGAAAAATGCCGGCGAGCCCAAGGAGTATGAGTAATAGGGCGGTCGAGGCGTCCCACACGGCTGATTGAACCGCCAGCATCAACGTAGCCCCTGCAGCAAGATTTAAAACAAAGCGACGCGGTATTTTTCCCCGTCCCGTTGTGCGGTATCGGCGCGAGAGAATAACCGCCTCGCTTATCATTAATACACCGATGAAGGCGATTAATAGCCCCGATTCGAGGAGTGATTCCACAAACTAGGCAGCCGTTTTGGATAGGCCGAGTAACTGCGCCACATCTTTCAGAAAAACCCGGATGTGCTCTTTGCGCTTCTTTTTCACCAGTTTTTTCTGCGTGTACGACTGCCAAGTGAGCGTTTGCACATCTTCGTCTTTACACATCTCTACAAATTGTTCTCGGCGCTTGTCGCTGTGGTACCAAAAGTATTGCAGGAGGCCCAAAGCCCAGAAGGTGCGTCCATGCAATTTCATGAATCGTTTGCGTGGTGCCTTGAGCGCAGAGGCTTTTCCAGTAACGAGGAATTCTTTTATCGCGTCAGCGCTGAGTCGCCCACAGAGCATTGCGTAGTAGATGCCTTCACCTGAGGCTGGTGCCACAACGCCTGCAGCGTCTCCTGAAACTAAGATCCCTTTTCCGTCGTCCCAGCGTTTCATGGGCTTCATAGGGATTGGCGCGCCCTCTTTTCGGATGGTCGGTGCATTATCTAACCCTGAGATACTTCGTAGCTCAGCTACCGAATCTTTGGCAGAGAAGTCTTTAAAAGCACTGCCCACACCGATGCTCGCGGACGTCCCGTGCGGGAAGACCCAAGCATAGAAGTCCGGTGACAACTTTCCTTGATACCAAACCTCGCAGCGCTCGGGGTCGTAATCTTGTGTCGCGGTACTCGGCGCTTCGACAATCTCGTGGTAGGCCAAAACCCAAGGGATATCGGCGTACTTTGGCACACCTTGTCTGGCGACTTTGGAGCGAGCACCGTCGGCACCGAGCACACAGCGCGCGGTGGCTGTGCACACTTCCGATTCCTCATCTTTGGAGACGTAGGTAACTTCGATTGTGTTGTCATCGAGGTATTTGAGTGATTTGAATGCAGCAAGCTCTAGCTCTGCGCCAGCACGTTGGGCGCGAAGTCTCAACCATGGGTCGAATTCATCCCGATCGACCATTCCCACAAAGGTTCCTTCGATCGGCATATCCACCTTTTGAGCTTTCGGCGAGATCATTCGCGCTGATTGAATTTCAGCTTTTAGCAGAGACCTCGGGATATCGAACTCACCCAGTATGCAGGGTGGAATGGCACCTCCGCATGGCTTGATTCGGAAGGCACGTTCAAGAAGAAGAACGCGATGTCCCGCGAGCGCGATCTCGTGGGCTGCTGTGGCGCCGGATGGCCCTCCACCTACGACAATGACATCAAAATCGGACTTTGCGTCGGTCATGGGTTGATACCCCCTAATGGATTTTCTAGTGGAAACCGTTCTGTGGTTACTTCGTTTTCCCGGTCTGTATTTTGAACTTGTTGATCAATGTCAAAAATAAGGCTGGCGGCCCAGACGAACAGGGCTGCTTCAGCAAAAAACACCAGTCCGTAGGCGGCTGGGTTGTCTAGCCATAGACTTGCAACGTCAACAGCGACAGTTCCGAGGAACCCTCCCAGCGCAAAAGAGATGGCTTGAGCAGCGCCCCACAGCCCCATTCTTAGCCCATCTCGTTGCGAGCGACCCTGACTCGCCAGCATCATCATCCCGCCAATGGCCGCAACGGCAAAGCTTCCGTTAGCAACACCCAGAATGAATACATTCAGGTTGATGGGCCAAGAGGTGCCTCCTATGAGACCGCCAAGCGCCAATAGGGCCAGAGATGCTGCCGATATCAGGCATCCGCCTCTGATCCATAAATGTAGGATGTGGCGCGTTCTAGACTTGAAAGCATAGGTCGAAAAAGCCATGGCGAACATGCCCAGCAACATACCCGCATGTTGCATGCCTGCCAGTGCAGTCGTCTCGCCCACAGTCCAGCCAAAGGTGAGGCCTACGAAGGGCTCCAAAATGAGATCTTGTGCGCTGTAGGCGAGCATGGAGGCAAAGACAAAAATGGTGAAGCGCCGAGCGTGATCCTCGCCCCACACCTCTTTAATAGCCACACTGAAAGGAGGCTTCTTTTCGACAGCTCCGGCTGCGTCAGGCTGCGAGTTGTTCTGTGTTTTCTCAATACCGATCACGGCGATAAAGCTCATGACGAGGGCGATTACGGCTGTGCCTGAAACGACCCACAGCAGCCTCATTTCTGAGAACGGATCGAGCAATTGCCCCGTTACGCCGCCGGTAATAGCAAAGCCCATGATCATCATAAACCACACTAAAGAAGCCGCAGCGGGTTTGCGGTCATCACTTACTTGTTTAGACAGAAGTACGAGTAGGGAAGTACCAGCAGCGCCCGATCCCACACCGATGAGCAGGTAGCCGAGTGCGGCAATTAGGTGACCTCCAATGCCGAGAGAGGGAATCAGTGTTGCGCCCAGCGTGGCGGTGAAACTCCCCGCAGCCAGGATGATCATCCCACCAACGATCCAAGGGGTTCTTCGACTGCCGCCGTCGCTGCCATAACCTATGTATGGACGCGCGAGTTGCACGACATGGTGCAGCGTAATTAAGAATCCTGGAATTGATGCGGCGAGCGCGTACTCGACGACCATGATTCGATTCAGGGTGTTGGTCGGCAAAAAGACGAGTGCACCGAGCGCCGTTTGAATCAGGCCCAATCGAAAAATGGCAAACCACGACAGCGTCTGAAAGTTAGACAAGGTAGCCTCCCATTGCACTGGCCGTAACCATCATTCCAGCGACGTATTGGGTAACGCCAATACCGTTGTACCAAGGCGCGAGTGATTTTGGGTCGCGAAGAAAGCGTGACATGGCCAGTACTTGGCCGACAACTAATACGGCAACCAAGGTGGCGGCGAGGGTATGCCCCCAGTTTTGCATTAGGACCAAGACGGCAAGTTGAGGCGTTAGCATGACCCCGCAGGCGAGCCGAGCAGCGCGCTCGGGGCCAAGTTGGACGGGCAGCGTTCGGATACCAATGGCAAGGTCGCCTTCAATGGCTTTGAAGTCGTTGAGCGTCATGATGCCGTGAGCGCCTAAACTGTAAAGAAAGGCAATCAGTAAAATACTGCTGCTAGGGAGGTCACCGCCGATGGCGATGGCCGCGCCTGTCACCCATGCGAGGCCTTCATAGCTTAGCGCCACGGATAAGTTGCCCCACCATCCGTTTTGCTTCAGTCGAAGCGGCGGTGCGCTGTAAGCCCAAGCGAGAATGAGGCCGACGGCTGTAGCGCAAGCCACCCAGATTCCAAGGCTAAAGCTCCATATTTGAGCGATGAGCGACCAGAGAAAAGCGAACTGCAGGGCGCGTCTTTCGTGGACTCGCCCAGAGGGGATGGGCCTGTCGGGTTCATTAATGGCATCGACTTCCCTGTCGCACCAGTCATTAATGATTTGACTCGCACCACAGACCAAGGGCCCCGTAAGTATAATTCCGAATGCAAATAACCAGGGATCACTGATTGGTGTGACACCGGCAGAGACAAGGCCGCACATGAGTGCCCACATGGGAGGAAACCATGTGATGGGTTTAAGGAGCTGAATATAGTCGCTGATCGATGATCCGGACGTCGCCCCCGCTGTAACCGTCGTCGAATTTGCCATCTCAGCATGGTGTACATGCCGAGAGAAACAGTCAACAAATCATTACAAATTATAAGTAATTATTTATTTACACCGCTTCGCGGTCAATGTCGACCTCGGCATCGCCCAAGTCAAAACGTCGAAGCTTTGTGTACAAACTCTGACGGCTTAGGCCCAGAAGTTCAGCTGCTGAAGCACGGTTGCCACTCGTAAGTTTTAGCGCAGCTTCGATGCAGAGCGCTTCGATAACATCTGTTGATTCGCGCACAAGTTCTTTCAATGGGACCCGCCCCACACGATCCGTAATTTGTTCAATCGACCTCGGCAGGTGATCGTCTACGGATTGGTCTGGTGTGATTCTTCGACTGATATCGCGGATAAATAAAAGAACGCGAGTGGAGCCATTTTTACCGACACGCGCAACCGAGAGCTCTATGTCGACCGATGATTCGGTCTCAGTTCGCAGGGTTGTGGAATAAAGCCGAACCGATCCCTCTTGCTTTGAGTGGTCGAGCACAATATTCAGGTCAACTGCGGATCGACCGATCCATCGGTCGGCTCGTCTACCTTCGATGAGCTCAATAGACGCGAGTCCGGCCATTTCGAGGAACGAGCCATTGGCCGCGGTTACAATTCCCTGCTCGTCGAGCTCTAAAATACCGTCCGGTGCGTCGTTGAAGAAGGGTTGGAATTCAGCCCCGGCGACATCTCGCTCACTGTCATCTCTGAGCCTGACGAGTAATCTGCCTTCGCCCGATTGTCGGAGGTAGGTCATCGCTATATTGAGCTCAAGACCCCCGTCATTCCTCAGCATACCGTCTACGGTAGTAGTGACACTTCGCGCTTCGCGGGTCAGTCGCTCGACAATACTGCGAGCGGCATCATCCAGACCCACAGGGAATGCTTTTCCGACTAAGTTGGCGCCGGGCGCCGCCAGCAACATCGCAGCGACCGGATTGGCTTCAAGAATTCGACCGCTGTTGTCATCGACAACAACAAACCCATCGGAAACCATATCGAGTAGTCTGCGGTACCGTGCTTCTAGTCTGCGCTTCGACCAATAGTCACGTTCCATAGCATGCTGAGCATTGAGTAATTGATGGCGAAGGCTCGCCTCGGGCAATAAGTCTAGCGCGGCCACTCGAACGTCGTCGTTATTACTCTCGCAGCACAGCCAGCAAAGTAGCGGTACGGAATTGCTGCTACGGGGTGTTAGGGTGATATCGCACCGAACCGCGGTGCCCTTGTTTCGACGCGCTTCAGTAAGTTTGGCGCTCAATGCCGGCGCCGATTCAGCGGCAATTACCTCGTTGATCGAGCTTCCAACCAGGTCGTCGGGCTGCAACGTGCTGGAGGGATTGTTCACATCGGTATCGACGATGAAGCCCGTACCACTGATGGTGAATTGAATGCTCGCGAGATGCTGAAGCAAAAGTTCAGAAGAGGGCGCTGATACGGTATTCACTGCGTGCGTAACTCCGAGACTGCTTTAAGCGGCTGTGCCGACTTTATTGTCTTGTAAATCCAAATGTTACACAGCGTTCGACGGGTCGTCATCAGTCTCTTTACACTTCAATGGCAATATCTTTAATACGTCCAATCTTTAGTTCAGGATCACTGTAATATTTAGTTGACACTGTTTAGGCCGAACACTACTCTGCAAATTCATAAGATGACGCGAAATCTGCGTGCGATGCGCCGGTAAACGTGTCACGTGCATAGCGGGGTTAATGCCGTGAGTGACAATGCGAGAGACTCGATAAGTGGTGGCCTGTATACGCCCGAGCAAAAGAAGCGTCGCGATGAGACGGTGTGGACGCTCGTCCAAGGTGTACTGGCTCCGCTTCAGTTCTTGGTGTTCGCCATTAGTACGGTTTTCGTGGTGAACTTTCTGCTTAACGGCACCGGTCTTCTCGCGGCCACGGCATCAGTCATATTAAAAACATTCATTCTGTACTCGATCATGGTCACAGGCGCCATCTGGGAGAAGGTGGTGTTTGGGCGTTATCTGTTTGCGCCGGCGTTCTTTTGGGAGGACGTGGTAAGTATGGGGGTAATCGCACTGCATACACTTTACTTACTGATGTGGCTCTCAAGTTTCGGGACGCCACAAGAGCAAATGATGGTCGCGCTTGCGGCCTATGTTGCTTACCTAGTCAACGCGATTCAGTTCCTAATGAAATTTCAGCAAGCACGGTCGGCCTCGCCCGATGTGTCAAGCCAGCCTGCTTATGCGGGACTCGATTTAAATAATGGAGCTAAGTCATGAGTGGTGTGATCGCAAGTTCGGTTGAAGAGCACCATCCGGGCCCGCAAACCCAAGAGCGCGGGCAACGCGCAGTATTTTGTGGCCTTACCTCGATTATCTGGCTTCACCGCCGAATACAGGACGCCTTTTTCCTCGTCGTTGGATCAAGAACATGCGCCCATCTCATTCAGTCGGCTGCAGGCGTTATGATTTTCGCTGAGCCCCGATTTGCGACGGCCATCCTTGGTGAGCGTGACTTAGCAGGTATGGCTGACTGTCACGAGGAGCTAGATCGTGTTGTATCCGAGTTGATTGCTCGCCGATCTGGCATCAACCGCCTATTTTTGGTTGGCTCCTGCCCATCTGAGGTCATCAAACTTGACTTGGAAACCGCGGCAGTCAAGTTGCAAGCCAAGCATGAAAACAAAGTCCGCATTTCAGCGTTTAGCGGCAGTGGTATTGAGACAACTTTCACGCAAGGGGAAGACCAATGCCTAAAGAGCACGGTGGCTGAGCTGCCCTCGTTGGCGAGCACTGAGGAGAATTTAATCGTTCTCGGTACAGTCTCTGACATCGTTGAAGATCAATTTAGACGATTGTTCGATGATCTGGGTATCGCCAATGTGCACTTCTACCCTGGTCGCAAAGCCGGTGATTTACCCGCAGTCGGGAAAGGCACACGACTTGTTGCGGCACAACCGTTCGTTGGAGAGACGGCTCGCGCCTTAATTGAGCGTGGCGCAAATCTCATAGAGGCGCCTTTCCCACTGGGTGCCGAGGGCTCAAAGTCGTGGTTTGAGGCCATTGCAAAAACGCACGGTGTCGATGATTCCCGTACACAGCAAGTCCTCGAGTTACCTTATCAGCGGGCAAAGCGTGCTGTTGCCTCGCACGCGTCTAAGCTTGACGGCAAGCGCGTACATTTTTTACCCGACTCCCAGCTTGAAATTCCCATGGCTCGCTTTTTAAGTGAGGAGTGTGGTCTGAGCATCAACGAGATCGGGACACCCTTCCACGATCAATTGATCATGCGAGGTGAGCTGCGACGCCTGTCTCCCGATGTTCGGATTGTCGAGGGCCAAGATTTAGATCCGGCGCTCAATCGTGTTCGCGAGGCGCGGCCTGACCTCACTATCTGTGGAATGGGTATTGCGAATGCGCTGGAGTCAGAAGGACTGCGAACAAAGTGGTCGATTGAGCTCGTATTTTCGCCGGTGCAGGGGTTCGACCAAGCAGGTGATCTCGCAGGGCTCTTCGCTAAGCCTCTGGTTCGGGAAGCGATTCTGGAGGTCGGCTCATGGAGCTAACACTCTGGACATACGAGGGGCCACCTCATGTGGGGGCAATCCGGATCGCGGCCTCTATGCGCGATGTACACCTTATGCTGCACTCGCCCCAAGGCGATACCTATGCTGATCTCCTATTTACGATGATCGAGCGCGATGGGCAACGACCGCCCGTTACCTACACGACATTCCAGGCTCGTGATCTTGGAGCATCCACCGCGGAGATGGTTATTCAGTCGCTTCGCGAGTCTGCTGAGCGATTTAAGCCGCAGGTTCTGATGGTGGCTGACTCTTGCACTGCAGAGCTTATTCAAGATCAACCCGGGGCATTGGCCCTTGGTGCAGATTTGCCTGTCCCGGTTATTCCGCTGGAAATGGCCGCGTACACACGTAAAGAAAACTGGGGCGCGTCAGAAACGTTTTATCAGCTCGTGCGCGGACTGCTCTCGCGGCAGGCACCCGCACCCGGTACAGAGCGACCAAAACGAGACCCGGCTGTCCGCCCAAGCGTTAACTTGCTGGGCCCGACCAAGTTGGGCTTTAGGTGTCGTGATGATGTGGTGGAAATTGAGAGACTGCTCGCCTCAATGGGGGTTGACGTAAATGTTGTAGCACCACTGGGTGCTTCGCCATGGGACCTGCAATCGATACCGAATGCCGATGCCAACGTTAACTTGTGTCCTGAGGTTTCAGATCTCACCTGCAGCTGGTTGGCGCGAACATTCGGCATGCCAACGATCCAAACGATGCCAATGGGATGGGGTGCAACCCGCGATTTCATTGCTGAAGTAGCTCAAGTGTTGGGCCTGACTATCAATATCGATTCAGTGGGTGACTCGCGGCTTCCGTGGTACTCACGATCTATCGACTCGACTTATCTTACGGGTAAGCGTGTCTTTGTCTTTGCTGATGGCAGTCACGCGATAGCCGCGGCGCGGATAGCGCGCGATGAGATGGGCTTTGAAGTGGTGGGCTTGGGTACTTACAGCCGCGAGCGGGCTCGCGATGTGAGAGCCGCAGCCAAAGAGTACGGCCTTGAAGCACTCATTACTGACAACTATTTGGAAGTCGAAGCCAGAGTTCAGGAGCTCCAACCTGAGATGGTTTTAGGTACGCAGATGGAGCGGCATATTGCCAAACGACTGGGCATACCGTGTGCCGTTATTTCAACGCCAGCGCATGTCCAAGATTACCCTGCTCGGTACTCGCCACAAATGGGTTTTGAAGGGGCAAATGTACTGTTCGACACCTGGGTACATCCACTGATCATGGGCCTTGAAGAGCATCTACTGCACATGTTTCGTGACGATTTTGAGTTCAATGACAGTGTGGGTCCCTCTCACTTGGGAAGTGAGGGAGAGGGCGCTCGCTCAAAGAGCGAGACTGGTGAAGTAATTAACGAAAGCAACATTGTTTGGGCCTTCGAAGCGGAAAAGGAGTTGCGAAAAATTCCGTTCTTCGTAAGAGGTAAGGCGCGTCGAAATACAGAGCGTTTTGCGGAAGAGCAGGGCATTTCAACGATTCAAGTAGATACGCTATATGACGCGAAAGCACACTTTAGCAGCTGACGCCGCGACGCCTATCAACGTCGTTCTCGTCACACTTGATAACCATGTCAATGGCGCGATCACGCGCGCCGAGAAACGCCTTGTCTGCGACCTACCTGCCGTAAATTTCAAAAGCTTTGCCGCCACAGAGTGGGAGGCGGATGCCTCAGCGCTGAAGCACTGTAAGGATGCGATCGCCTCAGGCGACATCATTATTGTGACGATGCTGTTTATGGAACCCCATATCAAAGCGATTTCTGATGCACTCGCTGCGCGTCGAGACAACTGCGATGCCATGGTCTGCTGCATGTCCGCACCCGAGATCATGCAATTTACTCGAATGGGTCGATTCACCATGGATGGGGAGCCCTCGGGCCCCGTAGCACTTCTCAAGCGTCTTCGTGGTGCCCCAAAAGATGGAAAACCCGGCGCATCCGGGGAGCGCCAGCTCGCTATGTTGAGGCGTTTACCTCGCATTCTTCGGTTTATTCCCGGAACGGCACAGGATGTTCGTGCCTACTTCCTAACACTGCAATACTGGCTCGCAGGCTCAGAGGACAACTTAACCCGGCTTGTGAGTTTTCTGATTCATCGCTATGCAGCGGGACCACGTGAGGTACTGAGAAAAGTGGCTCGCGAGGAGCCGCCGATTGAGTATCCCGATGTGGGTGTCTACCACGTCGACGGCAGGCAGCGTATAAGCGATACCGTGGCACCCGTGGATGATGCGGCTCAAACGCAAGGGACGGTGGGTTTACTGTTGATGCGCTCGTATGCGCTGGCGGGGAATACGCGCCACTATGACGCGGTCATTCGCGCCATCGAAGCGCGCGGGCTGCGCGTAATACCTGCCTTTGCATCTGGCTTGGACGCGCGTCCTGCCGTCAAACGATTTTTCATGAGCGAGGGCGAGTCAATTGTTGACGCGGTGATCTCGCTTACGGGATTTTCACTCGTTGGCGGGCCAGCCTACAACGATACGGATGCCGCACAAGAAATGCTGGCTCAGCTGAATGTGCCGTATTTGGCCGTTCAGGCGCTAGAGTTCCAGAGTATTAACCAGTGGCGAGAATCGCCCATGGGGCTTATGCCTGTTGAGGCAACCATCATGGTGGCGATACCCGAGTTGGATGGAGCCACGGGACCGATGGTATTCAGCGGCCGTGACCGAGAGGACCCCAAGCGTTCGTTTGACATGAGTCCCGAGACCGAGCGCATTGATCGCCTGGCGAGCCGGGTATCAAAGCTCGTTGCGTTACGACGCAAGCAAAGGTCAGAGAGAAAGATCGCAATTACGCTGTTTAATTTCCCACCTAATAGCGGCGCAATGGGAACGGCGGCGCACCTGAGTGTCTTTGAGTCGCTCTACAATAGTTTGAAAGCCCTGAGTCGAGCGGGTTACGACGTCGAGCTCCCAGAGAGTGTTGAGGCGCTTCGGGATTCTCTGTTAAAGGGTAATGCCGAGCTTTATGGCGCTGAGGCAAATGTCCACGCAACCATTTCTGTAGATGATCATGTGGCCCGTGAGCCTTACCTCGAGGAGATTGAAAAACAATGGGGACCTGCCCCGGGTAAGCATTGGACCGATGGCCGACGTTTATTTGTTTTGGGTCAATCGTTTGGAAATGTATTTGTCGGGGTACAGCCTGCCATGGGGTACGAGGGAGACCCTATGCGACTGCTCTTTGAGGGCGGTTTGGCGCCGACCCATGTTTTCTCCGCCTACTATCGCTGGTTACGGGAAGATTACGCGGCGGACGCGGTTCTTCACTTTGGTACCCACGGTGCGCTTGAATTCATGCCCGGGAAGCAGGTGGGACTCTCGAGCAAATGCTGGCCAGACAGGCTCATAGCGGATCTACCCAACTTCTATCTTTATGCGGCCAATAATCCGTCAGAGGGTTTGATAGCCAAACGCCGGTCTGCTGCCACCCTAATTAGTTATCTGACACCACCGGTTACAAAGGCTGACTTACACAAAGAGTTTCAAGAACTGCGTTCAATGATTGATCTGTGGCGGGGTCGTGAGCCGGGTGCGACAGAGACTCATCTTCAGCAACTGTTGGAAGCCATCTCCGCCCAAGCCGACCGTTGCGAGCTCGTCCATGATCCATTGGAGGCCTCTGCACTTGAAGCGGACCTTTGGATTTCAAAACTCAGGTCACAGCTAGATGAAATAGAGCAATCACTCATCCCATTTGGGATGCACGTCATTGGTGGGTCCCTTCTCGCGTCAGAACGCGCGGAAACCATTGCGGCCATTGCAGAGGCAGGTGGTGCGCACGAGATTGATCCCGCCCGATTGGATGGCTATCTGCAGTCCAACGACATGGGAGGGCTGAAAGGACTTCTTGCAGAGCATCTGGTCCCGTCGGATGATATTGATGAACTCGCCAATCGATTGCTGACAGCCTCAGAGAATTTAGGCACCGAGCACGAATTACCCGCTCTCATTAGCGCACTTGATGGTCACTTCATCTCGCCCGTATCAGGCGGTGATCTGATCAGAAACCCAGAGAGCCTCCCGACGGGGCGCAACATCCACGGTTTCGATCCCTTTCGTTTGCCTAGTGCATTCGCTGTGATTGAGGGACGCCGCCAGGCCGAGCAGTTAACGCAGAGACATTTTGAGGATGCTGGCGTGATGCCGACCTCTATCGCCTTGGTTCTCTGGGGCACAGATAACTTAAAGAGCGAGGGTATCGCTATTGGGCAGGCCCTCGCGCTCATGGGTGCCAGACCGCGGTTCGACAGCTATGGCCGTCTGAGTGGCGCAGAGTTAATCGATCTCGAAGAATTGGGCCGACCGCGTGTTGATGTCGTTGTGACGCTCTCGGGGATCTTCAGAGACCTCCTTCCTATGCAAACCCGGCTTCTGGCTGAGGCGGCGTATCTAGCGGCTGAAGCCGATGAGCCACTCGACTTAAATCCAATACGACGAAATGCGCTCGCTTATCAAGCGGCAAATAACTGTGATCTTGAAACAGCAGCTTTGAGGGTTTTCAGTAACTCAGAAGGCGCTTACGGCTCGAACGTGAATCTATTGGTGGATTCAGGACGCTGGGATGATGAATCTCAGTTTGCCGACACCTACACGAACCGTAAAGGCTTCGCCTATGGACGATCGGGCGCGGTATCTCAGCAGACAGAATTACTCAACGACGTGCTTGGAAATGTCGATCTCGCCTATCAGAACTTGGATTCTGTGGAGTTGGGCATAACCACCGTCGATCATTATTTTGACACCCTTGGCGGAATCAGCAGTGCTGTGCAGCGTGCCAAGGGCAATACGGTTCCAGTTTACATCGCAGACCACACGGGTGGTGGCGATGGAAAAGTCCGTACGCTCGACGAGCAAGTGGCGCTCGAGACGCGTACTCGGCTTCTAAATCCCAAGTGGTATGAGTCTATGCTCGATCACGGGTACGAGGGTGTTCGCCAAATTGAGGCACATCTGACCAATACTATGGGGTGGTCCGCCACAGCAGGCGGCGTTGCTCCATGGGTCTACAAGCAAGTTTCAGAAACATTCATTCTTGATGAGGACATGAGACGTCGGTTGGCCGAGCTAAATCCGGTCGCGGCATCGCGTGTAGCAAACAGGCTCATCGAAGCACAAGAAAGAGACTATTGGGGAGCCGACGAGGAACAGCTGGAGGCGCTACGGCGCGCTGGCGAAGACCTTGAAGACCTTCTTGAAGGGATCACGGGGGAGGTTGCAGCATGAATTCACCAAATCAGTTTATTCCAGTTAAGAACGTAGGTCCTGGGGATGGCGAGGGGAGCCTCCAGGTTCACCTTGACGAACAGATCGATGTCGCCAAAGCGAAGGTATTTGCGATTTACGGCAAGGGGGGCATCGGGAAAAGCACGACATCATCTAATTTGTCGGTGGCGTTCTCCAAGCTTGGCAAGCGCGTCATTCAGATTGGATGCGACCCGAAACACGATTCTACGTTCACACTTACGAAGGCATTGATGCCGACGGTTATTGACGTTCTTGAGTCTGTCGAATTCCATGCTGAAGAGCTACGGACTGAGGATTACGTGCACGTTGGCTACAACGGCGTTATGTGTGTTGAAGCAGGTGGTCCCCCAGCGGGTACCGGTTGTGGCGGATACGTCGTGGGCCAGACGGTAAAATTGCTCAAGCAACACCACCTCCTCGACGATGCAGATGTCGTTATTTTCGATGTTCTGGGCGATGTCGTGTGCGGGGGCTTTGCGTCACCACTGCAACATGCAGAGCGCGCGATGGTTGTGACGGCTAATGATTTTGACTCTATTTTTGCGATGAACCGGATCGCTGCTGCGATTGAAGCAAAATCCAAAAATTATGGGGTCCGTTTGGGTGGCGTTATCGCGAATCGAAGTGCTGGTACTGACGAGATAGATCGCTTCAACGATGCCGTCGGTCTAAAACGAGTGGCGCACTTTCCTGACCTCGACGTCATCCGCAAAAGTCGTCTTAAAAAGTCGACGCTATTTGAGTTGCCAGATTCGCCTGAATTGAAGGCGGTTCAAGATGAATACATGCAGCTTGCCGAAGGGATGTGGAATGGGGCTGAGGCGCTTGACGTAAAGCCTATGAAGGATCGCGACCTGTTTGATTTCTTGGGGTTTGATTGATGGCAACGGCTAACTATCAACAAAGGCGCGAGCAGATCGAACATTACTTTGATCGCACCGCTGCTGATGTTTGGGCTCGTCTTACGTCCGATGAGCCCGTTAGCGGCGTCCGCGAAACGGTCCGTGCCGGACGCGAATCTATGCGCAATTTATTGTTGAGCTGGTTGCCGCAAGATCTCACCGGTAAGCAAGTGCTTGATGCGGGCTGCGGGACGGGTGTGATCTCTATTGAGCTGGCAAAACGCGGTGCTGAAGTGATCGCGGTCGATCTTTCTCAGTCCTTAATCGATCTGGCCAACGAGCGTTACTCCGGTGTTGATGAATACCATCGTATCCAGTTCGTTGTTGGCGATATGCGCCAAGTTCAAGGCGAACGCTTTGATCATGTTATCGCAATGGATTCGATTATCCATTACGCCGCCCGCGATGGCGTAAAGACGCTGGAGACACTCGCGCAGAACGTAAATGACTCTATGGTGTTTACCTTCGCACCTAAGACACTGCCACTCGCTGCGATGCATGCCGTCGGAAAACTTTTTCCGCGAGCTGATCGCGCACCGGCTATTGAACCGATCTCTCCGCATTCGTTGACGCAGGAATTGTCTAATTCTTCTGCATTGCAAGATTGGAAAATAGGCAAAGGGCATCGCGTTTCGACAGGCTTTTACACCTCGCAAGCCATGGAGATCGCGCGAATATGCTGATTTCTCGAGAGCAATTCATGGCACTGACTGCGCGCATTAATGCGCGCTATCTGCCATGGCTAAATGTTGTCGAGGGTGACCTAACCCTGTCGAAATTAGCGAGGCTCTCCCTGTTTCAGGTGTCAGTCGGTATCTGCTTCGTCCTACTTAATGGCACATTGAACCGCATAATGGTTGTCGAGTTAGGAAGAGCGGCTTGGCTTGTTTCCGCGATGCTCGCACTGCCGCTTTTGTTAGCACCTGCGCGAGTACTTATAGGTTACCGGTCAGATAATCATCAATCGTTCTTGGGTTTCCGGCGCCTACCGTATCTCTGGATGGGCACCATGGGGCAGTTTGGTGGGTTGGCACTCATGCCCTTTGTATTGATACTCATGACATCGGGCGACCCCAGTTCCGCATGGATGGGTTTCGTCATGTCATTGGGCGCGCTGTTTTTAGTGGGCGCGGGTATGCATGCTACGCAAACGGCAGGGCTTGCTCTCGCTACGGATCTGGCGAGCGAGAAGACTCGGCACCAGGTTGTCACGATGCTTTATCTCATGCTTTTGGTCGGCATGGTGATAGGCGCTCTTGGCTTCTCGCTGCTACTTGAGCCCTTTAGTTACTTTCGACTTATTCAAGTCATTCAAGGCTCCGCTTTAGTCGTTGCAGGCCTTAATTTGATCGCTATGTGGCAGATGGAGCCGCGGCGTCCCGACTTAACCGACTTTAACATCGCTCGCCCAACGTTTATCGAGTCATGGAAAGCGCTCTCCGCAAGTGCAGGCGCGCATCGACTGTTAATCGCCGTCGCACTTGGGACGCTTGGGTTCAGTATGCAAGAAATTCTATTAGAGCCCTATGGCGCTGAAGTGTTGGGTATGACGGTCAGTCAGACGACCCGCCTAACCGCTATGTTTGGCGTTGGAATGCTTCTCGCTATGGCACTCTCAGCGCGGTATCTGGGTAACGCAGGCGAACCTATTCGCCTCGCCGCTTATGGCTCTGTCGTGGGTGTGTTTGCGTTTGCCGCCGTCATTATCGCAGGTGCGACCGACTCGCTCGGACTTTTTGCTGCGGGAACATTTTTAATTGGTGTGGGTAACGGCTTGTTTGCTGTCGGCACGCTCACCGCTGCCATGCTGCTGGCAAGCAACGCCACGGCCGGTATTGTGATCGGCACATGGGGTGCCGTTCAAGCAACGGCGGCGGGCATAGCGGTATTTATGGGTGGGGCTCTGCGAGACATCACTGAAGCCCTCATCCTGCGCAGCGGCTTTACGACCGACCTATTTGGGTCAGCCACACCTTACGGCGCTGTTTATCACCTAGAAATAATCGTCCTATTCGCCTCTCTGATTGCACTGGGTCCATTGGTGCGCCGGTTAGGCAATAACAAAAACCAACCACTCACTATGCAACTTGCAGATTTCCCAAGCTGATAACCACTACCAGGAGGACACACCATGGGTACTGGAGAATTTTACTTTGACTTTGCAGCTATTATGTTCACCGCATTTTGCGGGGCATTTGTTTACCTAGTGCTTTACCTTCACAAAGAAGGTAAGCGCGAGGGCTTTCCGATTCGACACGACGGTGTCGTTGATAACTACAGTGACGGCGTCGGCGGTTTACCCGACCCCAAAACCTACAAGCTGGCGCATGGTCAGGGGGAGCGAACCGTTCCCGGTCCCATGCCTGAGCAGTATGAATTGAAGGCCAAGCCAGTCCACCCGCATCCGGGTTCACCATTAGAGCCAACCGGCGACCCGATGGTCGACGGCGTTGGTCCTGCGGCGTACGCAATCAGACCTGAACACCCCGATCTTACCGTTGACGGTGAGCCGCGAATTGTTCCGCTGCGTGTTGATGCCGACCATAAGGTACATGGCAACGATCCCGATCCAAGAGGGAAGGCGGTATTTGGTTGCGATGGCGCAAAAGGTGCCACGGTTGTTGACCTATGGGTTGATCGAGCCGAGCCACATTTTCGGTATGCGGAACTAGACGTTGGTGAGCGCCGTGTGTTGTTGCCGATGACCATGGCACGCGTCAAGCGCGACGGTACTGTGCATGTTAAATCGATTCGTAGCGATCAATTCCAACAGGTGCCCGGATTGGCTAACCCTGACCAGGTAACCCTTCAAGAAGAGGATAAGATCGTCGCCTTCTACGGGGGCGGCACGATGTACGCCATGCCCGGTCGTCAAGGTCCAGTGTTGTGAACGAATATTCACATGAACCCATTCCTGGGTTGCCGGGTGAACTGCCGGAGGGCGAGCAGGTCCTCTGGCAGGCATCTCCAAGTTGGGACGCAATGGCAAAACGCGTGTTTCAAGTTTATACAGCGGCTCTGTATTTCTTGATACTGATTGTTGCCCATCTCATCTATCGAATAATGGATGGAGCGCCTTTATCAATGTTGACGGGCACCTTGGCATGGCAAGGCGGATTGGCACTGGCGGTGGTGGGCATATTAGCCATTATGTCCAAGCTCTATGCCGCTAGCACGCTTTACACCATTACGAGCCGAAGATTGATTATTCGCTCGGGCGTAGCGCTACCAATGATTGTCAATCTGCCACTAACCAAGGTTGAGTCAGCAGGATTGCGACGCTTACGAGATGGCACGGGCGACATAAGCTTTTTGCCTGTTGAAGGCACTAAGGTGTTTTGGCTGATGTTGTGGCCGCACGTGAGACCGCTACATTTCAGTCGAGTTCAGCCCTTGTTGAGAGGTGTAGAGGACCCGGATGCGGTGGCTAGACTGTTAGTCAATGTCATAGAAGATATTCCCAAAACATCAAACGAAATCGAAGCGACGCAGATCGCAGCGGTCTAAACACGCTAGCGTATTGCTAGCTGGGGGGTAATGTGGGTTGGTCCGGAATGTTATTCGGGGTGCTTAGGCATCCCATTTTTCTTTTGCTCGCCGCAGTAGGCTTGGGGTGGGCCCTCATTTCTGTAAATAACGAGGGATACCAAGGGCCACCAGAGAAACCAGAGTCCAACGTCGTTGCGAGTGTAACCTTGGCTGTTTTGGACGGTGATAACGGGTCGGTTAAGGTCCTAACTGCCAATAACTCGGTTGAGGTTCGCGCTTATGGACCGGGCGAGGGCAGCTTTCTCAGAGGGGTGATTCGGACGCTGGTTCGTGAGCGCACCGCTCGCAATATTGAGAGTGCCCCGACTTTCGATCTCGAGCTAACTGACCGGGGCGGTCTATTTTTGATCGATCAGACCACAGGGTACTGGATCGCTATAGAGGCCTTTGGCCCAACCAGTTACAAAGAGTTCAGGGCCATTTTTGACCGAGCGCATAGAGAATCTGCACCCATTTTGGCGGATCGTCTTTAATGCTAGTACCGGCCATAGTCATCGCTGTGTCCGCTTGGTGGCTGTTGACCGGTCTAGCTCTTTTGTTGGTTCATCAAAGTCAGAAAGTCGCACACCGAGGCTTCATCACGCATTCGTTGTTTACATTGGTGGCCTGGCTTTGCCTTCCCTTAAACGCATCGACAACGACGCCGATAGCGGTAGCCGCTGGCTTTTTAATTGGCTTGGTTATTTGGGGCTGGCTCGAGCTCAGTTACCTATTGGGTTACGTCAACGGCCCCAACCACTCGGTCTGTAAGGCTGGGGCCTCGACTTGGAGCCGATTTAAAGGAGCGCTTGCAACCACGATTTACCACGAGGCCGCGGTTATTGCGTCGGTGGCTTTGTTAGCGGCGGTGAGCGCAAGCCAGCCCAACCCGACCGCCTTCTACACTGTGGCAGTGCTTTGTTTGATGCGTTGGAGTGCAAAACTCAACCTATTTTTTGGTGTCAGGGTATTCAACGACCGATGGTTACCCAATCACCTTCACTACCTGACATCCTATTTGCGCGTTGGAAAGTCGAGCTGGTTATTGCCGGCAAGCGCGATGCTTGGCTTTTTTGTAACGATGCAAATTTACTCATTAGCAGGCGCATCTGAGGTGGTTTCGTATCAGCTATCCCTTTATCTTGTAGCAAGTTTGATGCTTCTGGCGTCAATCGAGCATGTTTTCCTTATGTTTCCTGTTAATGAGTCGACGCTTTGGCGGTGGGCCAAGCAGGATACAAACGAAATCCGGGTAGTCCGACAACAAAAATAACCGTGTGTCTACTATCACCGTGTCTAGATGATGTCCAAGTTTCCTTGACGATCTTATTTTGGAGGTCTAGGGTAGTGGAGTGGGAGAAGGTTTTTTTTTCGCCTACTACTGACTGGTGCTCCAGTAGCGCTTCCGTTTGCGGTCTTCGGTCGATGAACCCAGCCAGCGATTAACGCGGTATTGAACGGGATGCAATGAACATGAAATGGTCGAAACATAAGCCTCCGGGTTTGGACGATATCTTCGAAAGACACCATAGTCCTCATGCAATAGCAGGGGACGCAGTGGCTGTCATCGATGCTAAATCACACCAGATACTCACCACGGCGATTACGGAATCCCCGGTAAAAGGGATAGGGCTCTATGTCCACATTCCGTTTTGTCCGAGCCGTTGCTTGAGCTGCGACCATCTCACACTGATTGAACATGATCGGACAGCCATCGATAACTACTTAGACGTCTTGGCTGCTGAGCTCAGTATGATGGCCAGTGCTTCAAAACGCCCGATCACGGTCGAGCAGCTGCACATCGGTGGCGGTTCTCCGAACTACTTAAATGATATCCAGCTTGCGCGTCTGATGGCATCGATTCATAGCGCTTTTGATGTGGCACCCGATGCGAAGATCTCTATGGAGATCAACCCGAGGCGAACATCGCGCTCGCAGTTCGACTTGCTTCTGGGGCTGGGTATTCGCCATTTACATCTCGAGGTCAGAGATGTGGACTCCAGGGTTCAAAGTGAGCTGGGTCGAACACAGTCCTTTAGTATTTTGGAGGACGTCTTTGGTATGGCGAGGGACATGAATTTTGACTCGCTGACCATGGATCTCCTGTTTGGATTGCCAGGCCAGACGTCCGCCTCAGTGAAAGAGAGCGTTGCGATGATCTGTGAATTGGGGCCTGACGTGCTGGTTTGTCAGCAATACACCCGCCGTCCCCACCAATTCCCGCATCAGGCCGCGATCGACGAGGCAGCTTTGCCTAGCCTCGCTGAGAAATTATCAATCTTTAATTCCGTTGTTGTAGGGCTAGAGAATCGAGGCTACGAGTGGGTTGGACTGAATGCGTTTGTGACAAAAGGGCATGCTTTGTCTCAGGCTCAGCAGAATCAAACGCTTGAGTACAGCGCGCTGGGTTACAGTGCCAAAAAAACCGAGCAAACATTGGGTGTTGGCATTGGCGCAGTGAGTGAAGTTCAGGATATTGTCGGACAAAATTACGTTGATCTTGACGCTTGGCGTATTGCAATTAAACAAGGTCATTTGGCCACGCAATACCTCATCGAGGCGAGTGAGTTTGAGGTGGCGAGGCGGTCTGTGATGCGTCGTCTTATGTGCAACGCCAGCGTACCGCTCTCAATCCTTTCTCAGCCGAAGGTGGCGGAATTGGTTGAGTCGCTAGAAAGTCAGGGATATGCCGAGCGAGAGGAAGGGGTCGTTAATATTACGTCTTTAGGCCGGCTTGCGTTACCGCATTTTTGGTCCGACTCTTCGCCGATGTATCGCTGGCTTTAATCGCTCAGGCTGATAATTTCAGGGCGGACTCGAAGTCAGCCCTCAATCGTTCCCATTCCATAGCAAACCAAGGGGTGGTTCCGATGAGTTCACTGTCAAGCCAGCCGCTGACCTCATCAGAGTCTAACCATTGGCAGTCTTGGATTTCTGATGCGTTATAAGACGGCTCTGGACGCCCATTGACGTGTCCAATGAATACAGAACACAGCTCGTGTTCGCTACCCACGTTTTTGAATTGAGCTTGATATTCGAACTTGAATAGAAAAGTGAGTTTTGCCGAAAGGTTTAGTTCTTCTCGTAAGCGCCGCCGCGTCGCTTGTTCAAGTGTTTCGCCGCGTCTTGGGTGGCTACAGCAAGTATTCGACCAATACCCAGGCCACAAGGGCTTCAGTTCACTTCGTCTTTGCAGTAGTACCTCGCCCATGTCGTTGAAGAGGAAAATAGAGAAAGCTCTGTGCAATTTTCCACGACCTTTGTGAGCGTTTAATTTCTCTTCAAAGCCAATGATGTTGTCGCTTGGGTCAACAAGCATGAGGGGTTCGTCGTCAAACGATACAATCGTGGTGTTGTCTCTCATTGGGAGTACCTACTGTCGTTGACGCGCAAAATAGAGTAAAAAGACCCACTCCTTGGGGAAGGACGCGCGAATTTAGCAATTCGGGTGGAGATCGGCGATCGTAGCTCTGGGGGCAGGGTGATCGCGAAGTCCCGATTGGATTCGCACTGCATCGTCTGGGGGCAGCCGGTGCGTGGGTCGAAACATCGGGGCCCTAAAGGGCCCGATTAAGTGACGGTACTTACTGCCGTGAGGGAGGGAGTGCCTCCGCCATGGCTGCAGGTGCCGCATATGGACCATCGATCCAGTTGTACTTCGCAGAGCTCAACAGGACGAAGTGGATCAGTACAGCTACTGAGAACAGGAACACGCCCTGCGCTACAAGTACCCGACGTGGATCAAATATTCTCCAGATCCGTGAGAAGGGTTGAGTTAAGATCATTTCATCTCTCCATTTGGAATCACGACGAGCCCGTCAAGCCGGACAGTCGCTAAGTTAAAGTGGTAGTCCCGGATTACATTCCGAACCAGGGCTGCCACTCCCATACGGCCCAGTGGGCTACGCTTGCAATAAACACAAACGTCCACATGCCTTTTTCGTAAGACCGCATGAACTCGCTAGCTTCGCTAGCTGTGAGTCCTGACATGCCTACATTTTCATCACTCATGGTTTTACCTCCCATGTAGTAGTTCGCGATCTGTCGCAGCTCAGTAATGAATACCGTGTTACGACGTTCTTCATCGGACCATCCCTGTAGAACATGTCAGGTCTGATGATCTTCCTAAAGAGGCGTCTGTGTTAGCACGCAACCTCGGGTAGATATGTCCACAGTTAACTGTGGTAACGAGGGCAGGGCAGGTGCCCTCGTCAAATTATTCATTCACTCCCTGCCGAGCGCTTTACTGGTCACCGCCGGTTGTCATATCAGCCGCTGCATCAGACATGTCTGTTGAATCTTCGGCGGGCGCCTCTTCAGGCTCTGCTTTGGCGAGCTTTGCAAGGTTCGGGTAGTCCTTGATCATGTTCGCGCCAAGTAGGGGCTTGAAAGCACCTTGGTGACAGGTTTCGCAGTTAACTTTTTGTGCATCACCGAGCTTTCCTAGGCGGTGAGGGGGTAGCCAGTCTGTGGTGGGATCAACGTATTCGTTGTTCATCTCACGGACCATGCGGATACCGTGCCATGCCCTTACGCGCTGTGGTGAGCTCTCTTCCCAAGCGAAGAATGCACGCGAGTTGTGGCAGTAAGTACAGTTGACGCCCAGTGCGCTTGAGAAGTGCATCATGAGACTGTAGCCCCACTCTGATTCTTTCAGCGATACACCGCCCTCATCGCGAAGCGCAGTCGTTCCCGCGTGACGTCCATTACGGTCATCTAAGAGGTAAGGCGTAAAGGGATCGACAGGAAGTGACGCTAGACCCGCTGCAACCGATGACACGTTTTGCATCTGGTTTTTCATGCCGCCTGCGACCTTGTGGCCAGGGTTTATATTCCACACATACTCAGGAACGTTGTTACCACGGTGGCAGGTGTAGCAGGTTACCCCTGCTCCGCCGACGTGCTGGCTCCAGTTTTCGTTGGCATTCTGGGTCATCTGTATCATTACCCGAGCCACCTTCTTCGTGTAGAGCGTGTCTGCAGCGAAGCCTTCGCCCGCTACGTGACAGTAGTTACAACCTTCTTCGGGCGATACCCACTGTGTTATGGCCGCCATCAGTCGTGTGAACTCACCAACAGAGAGGTCGCCCAACACTTCAACATTTTGATAAATGTCTTTCGCCTTGGGTCCAACAGCCGGTACGGCGGGTATCGCTTCTGGCATTACGTTGTCAGAGGCGAGCTCATCGAGACGATCAGGGTTGTATAAACCCTCCATTCCGGTGCCTCGATAGCCCCATTGAGTTGATTCGGGTGGTGGCATTTCACAGCCGCCGAGCAATAGAGCAGTACCCAGACCAACAGTTGCAAAGAGTTTGGTCATTAGCGTTTTCATTGTGCACCCTCAGTCAGTAGTGGATCGACGACTGCTTCGCCAATCATTGGATAGCTTGGAACCAGGCCATGCTTCATGCCCCATAGGTACCAGTTTTCAACGACGGTGCCGGTCAGGATGATGCCGATACCGCCGGTAACGCAGGTCAGCACACCGAACCACCACGCCCACTTATGGATTGACTCCATTGAGGCGTTGAAGCCCATGGTCCATCTCCAGAACAGGGCGCCGCGCTCAGCAGCTGTACCGCGATCGGTGATTTGATCGATTTCCCGGTCAGCGCCATAGCGGCTTGTCGCCAAAATAGTCGCACCGTGCATAGCGAACAGGACCGCTGATCCATAGAGGAAGAAGATGCTCCACATGTGGAAAGGGTTGTAGAACAAGTTTCCGTATCTCAGTGAGAACGCCGCTGTCCAGTCGAGGTGCGGGAAGATCCCAAAGGGCACCGCTTCGGACCAACTACCCATCAATACTGGACGGATAAAACCTAGCACTAAGTAGAGCCAAATCGCGGCGGCAAATGCCCAAGCCATTTGGTTACCCATGCCATAGTTGTTGCCGAGGGCGAAGGTTCGCCACCACCACAACATAATCGACAGTGTCAGGAAGGCGCCCGCAATGAGCCACCAACCGCCATCGTTAAGCGGTGGGAAAGATAAGCCGTACTGAGGTCCGGGCGGCTCTAAGGCAAGCCAGAATAGCTGTCGCACGAACTCAATAGGATCCCAATTCACTGACGCAAACATGTTGAGTCCAATGATTAGGAAGGCAATGGTGCCGGTAAAGAGGGCTGCGACGCCCAACGGACCCAGATAGATGGGGCCGATCTGAGCATCACCCAATTTGCCCATCAAGTAGCTGTGAGTCAGGACACCGGTCCGATCATCATGCGTATTCTCGACGGGGACGCCTTCGTAGTCCGGTGCTGCCACCTGAACCGTTGTAAAGATATTTTGATATTCAATCATCGTAGAGATCCCCTTATCAGTACCAGATTGGTAGCGTTAGCCACCAGTTCCACCATTCAGGCCATCCCTTTGTCCAGAATGGTCCACTGATGACGATACAAACAGCGCTCCAGAAGGCCGCTGAAATAGCCACAAACGTACCGAGTCGGTGGATGCCTAAGGCGCCGATGGAGTAGCCAATGTCATCACGGAAGTAGGTGTTCTCGTGTTCACCGGTCTTCACGGTTTCGCCTGCCCGAGGGTTGGTTGCCATGAGGATGAGAGAACCGTGCATTGACAACGCCAGTGCAGTCGTAAAGAAGAACGTCACCGCCAGCATGTGTGCTGGGTTGTAGTGGAAGTGGAGGAACTGATAGCCCACATTCGAAACCCAGTCTAAGTGGCTCATGATGCCGTAGGGGAAGCCGTGACCCCATGCGCCAAGCAATACGGGTCGAATGATGACCAGTGTTACGTATGCCAAGACGGCAAAGGAGAAGGCGAAGGGAACGTGCAGACCCATACCGAGCTTTCGTGATATCTCAACTTGACGAAGGATCCACGATACGAAGGCACCCGTCGCGCAAATCGTAATGATTTGCCAGAGTCCGCCCTCCTTCAACGGTGCCAAGCCCAGACCGTATGACAGGTCAGGTGGCGCAATATTTATCCGCCAAATATTCCACGTATCACCCAGGGCCGCTCCATAGAAAATCAGGGCTGTTCCTGTGACGGCGAAGAAAAGGGTCGTTATCCCGAAGAAACCGACGTAAAACGGCCCCATCCAGAAATCGAAAAGATCTCCGCCGAGAAGGGTTCCCCCTCGGACTCGATACTTTTTCTCAAAGCTCATCATCGACATTGCATACTTCTCCCATCCGAGCGCTAGACGCTCCGTTCTCCTGGTCCTCGGTGGCGCTTCGGACCGTGTTATCTATTTCCAAGCTCCGAGGAGCCTGGCACCACACAAAGCTAAATTTTCATAAAAGCGTAAGGCGCCACGCTGCTTGCAGCCCGTTTTGCCTCTTGCCAACAGTTGAGTTCGTGCTGTCGCACCAACTTCACCCGATTAATCACCGCCTGCCCCAAAAACCACATGAACATCGTGATAAACAGCATCCGAAACTGAAGGTGTTCCCATACAGTTTTGCGTTCTGTGTTTCGCTTGGTTGTGGTCATGCTTCCTCCCGTCATCGACGTTTGTCGTGCCGTGTTGTTGTAATGTGTTTTCCTCATGCAGCCCCCCTCAATTGAAGGTCTTGGCCTGCGTTGAGTACATGCATGTCCGTTACGGAGTCGGAGTCAGCGGCTCGAGCCGCTTGCTCGGCGCTATCGCGCAGACGCTTGGCCGCAGAGATGCGTACTAAAACGGGTTGCTCTTCGATAATCTGATCAAGCAGCGCTTGCGCTTCGTCCAACCAGGGGAGGCTGGCACGCGCCGGTGTTGAAACCGTTTGGTCAAGGTCTGTGCCCAAAGGCAATATGTTAAAGAGGGCATCAAAGAGTGCGTTGCATACTTCTTGAATGAGGTAACAGGCACCGGCGTATCCCATGAAGGGCGTACCCGTGTGACGACGAATAATCGTGCCGGGCAACGATGCAGGAATGAACATACTTCTACCGCCTGCTTCTGCCGCATACATCCGCTCGTTGTAGCCACCAAAGACAATAAGAGGGCCTTTGCTGTGAATCGCCTCTCTTACTTCTTTGTTATCAGGTTTTACGCCAGCTTTTCGCGAATAGTGGAATGCGCAGGGCAGCCCCAGATCCTCTTCTAGGAAGTGTCTGAGTCCGCGGGTATAGGTTTCGGTCGCCACAACCCCAAAGTTCGCCGTTGCGAAGAAATCTTGTGTAACAGACCGCCATAAATCCCAAACGGGCTTGAGCGTCGTCATCTTTTCTTGCGCGATGAAGGGCTCTGGGTCGATATCGAGCAATTCCCCGAGCTTTTGCAGGAATTTTGTCGTGCTGTTTAGACCAATTGGAGCCTGGAGATAAGGCTTATCAAGGGCCTCGCACAGTTTCCTACCGAATTCCCGATACATACAAATATTGACCGCTGCATCGTCGAGCTTTGGAATCTCATTAAGGTGGCAACCCAATGGGAAGACCATGTTTACCTCAACGCCCATTCCTGCGAGAAGCCGCTGAATTTCGGCGAGATCCGACCAGGTATTGAAGTAACCGTAGGCGGGTCCAATGATATTGACCTTCTTGGAGGGTGTTTCAGGTGCCTTTTTCGCTTTGCGCTTTTTGTTGGCGCCGTATTGCTCCCAAAGCCATACCAATGCGCGATCAGCACTTTGCCATTGATCCTCGTCAATGGTGCGAGGTAGGAAACGTTTGATATTTGTATCTTCAGGCGTTACTCCGCCACCAATCATCTCGGCAATCGATCCTGTTACCACAACCGATGGCTTTTTCGGGTCGAGTGTATGGTGCGCCCGTCTCAGTGCCCCTTCAGTTCCGTGCTGGCCGAGTTCCTCCTCAGCGAGTCCTGTGACAACAATGGGAAGTTCGTGGGGGGGGAGGCCGTCTGTATAGTGAAGCACCGATGTAACAGGTAGGTTTTCACAACCCACCGGTCCGTCGATAATCACTTGCAAGCCCTTTACCGCCGTGAAGACGTAAACGGAGCCCCAATATCCACCTGCGCGATCGTGATCAAGTACAAGCATTAGCAGGTACCTCCCACGCCGGTTTTGGCGATTATTTCGGGGGTCCAAACGCCACTGGTTGGGCCTTCGCCCACACCTTCGAAGAACGATTCCATCGCAATCATGCGGGGCTGGTTCGCTAGAGCACTGTTGATTACCTGGGCAACGGAACCCGCACCCGCAGCACCCATTAATGGGCGAGCAGAAATGAGGTTCGTAAAATATAAGCTCGGGATTGATCGCTCTTTCGCTTTCTGCACGATCGGCGTCGTCCCGATAACAAGATCGGGCTTGAATGTCTCCATCGCGATGAGATCATCCTCTAACGAGGCTCTGAATTTGACAGAGACGCCCTTGCTTTCAAGCCATTCGGCGTCCAGCGCTGAGAATTCGGTTTTCGGGCAGGCAGAGCCCACATAAGCAACATCAGCTCCGCTCTCAATAAGCAGTCGAGCCACTAATAGTTCGGAACCCTCGTAGCCAGACAAGGTTATTCGCGCATCGATAGGGTTGTTATCCAGAGCCGCCCTAATGGCGCTTTTCTGTGTGGCGACAGCGGCATCGATAGACGCTTTATCTGCGCCTAAGAGTTTGCCCATGGCTTCGAGCCATGCGGCCGTGCCATCAACACCGACAGGCGCTGAACCAATGAGTGGCCTACCGGCCGCTCTGAACTGCCTCGCTGTAGCGGCATAAAAGGGATGGATCATCGCCGCTGCTTTGCAGTCGAGTGCGCCATAAAGCTCGCGCCACTCTCGGGTAGGTACAACGGGGCCCGCTGCACCACCCAATGAGTCGAGTAGCCGATCAATGGTGATTGCATCCACGGGGAACATTTCACCCACGAGCGCGACCGTTGGCTTGTCTTTTTGTGATTCACTCTGGACGGGACGGGCGACGGGACCCGCTTCGATTTCACCTCGAGCGTATTCCAGCATGGCGCCAGCGAGTACGTCTTTTGCCTCAGCGTGCGTCGGCACACCGAAACCAGGAACATCGATACCGACAATTCGCACCCCATTGATTTCCTTAGGCAGGAGATCAAGTGGCACACCTGAAGCCGTCGGCACACATAAGTTAATGATAACCACTGCGTCATTCGCGTCCGGATCCGCAAGATCATGTGCAGCTTCGCGAATATCCTCAAAGAGCTTACCTGTTACCAGGGACTCTGAGTCGAACGGAACGTAACCAACGGTGCGCTTTGCTCCGTAGAAGTGCGAGGTAAAGGTCAGGCCGTACACACAGCAAGCTGATCCAGAGAGAACGGTTGCCGTTCTGCGCATTCGTAGACCGACCCGCAATGAGCCAAACGCAGGACACATGCTCTGCGGTTGATCGTGTGGACCCTTGGGGTAGTCCTCAGCAAATTGTGCCATGAGCTCATTTTTACCCGCCGCCGTTGCCGCGGCAGCTAGTTGCTCGGCACTCGCGTGGCACCCAAGGTCCGTTGTCTCGATGATATCGGCGTCAGACGTTGTCATAGACGACCTCGAGAGATGGTTTGTTGAGTGTTTCGACACTGCAAAGATCCGCAAGGGTGGCGGGTTGGAGTACGACGTCACGACCGACCTCATCACTGTCAAACAGTCCCAAGAGTTCGTCTTGAGTCATTGGAGTCGGTCTGTGGGGCGATGATTCGGCCGCATTTTGTGCCAGTCCCGCAAAAAGAGGACCCCAGTCACCATCGGGGTGACCGATGATCTCGTAACTTGCACTTTTGCGACGAATATCTTCATTTGCTGGGATGGAGGCGAGCTCGGGGATCCCAACCGCCTTGCAGAAAGCTTGCGCTTGACCGGTTCCGTCATCCTTATTGGTGACCATACCTGCAACGCCGACGTTGCCACCGAGCTTTCGGAAGTATTCAACCGCCGAGCAGACATTGTTGGCCACATAAAGCGATTGCAGGTCATTGGATGCGACAACAATCACTTTTTGACACATGTCTCGGGCGATCGGCAGACCAAAGCCACCGCAAACGACATCACCTAGGAAGTCGAGCAATACATAGTCGAAGTCCCAGTCATGAAATCCAAGCTTTTCTAAAGTTTCGAAGCCATGAATGATCCCGCGGCCGCCACAACCTCGGCCCACTTCGGGACCACCTAGTTCCATGGCGTACACGCCGTCGCGCTTAAAGCAAACGTCTTCGACGCGGCACTCTTCCCCCGCCGCTTTCTTTGCTGAAGCGGTTTCAATGATGGTAGGGCAGGCTTTTCCGCCGAAGAGGAGTGACGTGGTGTCACTTTTAGGGTCACAGCCGATCAGCAACACTTTTTTGCCTTGCTGGGCCATCATGTAGCTCAAATTCGCGAGCGTGAAGCTTTTGCCTATGCCGCCTTTGCCATAAATGGCGATAATTTGGGTGCCTTCGGCACTATCAGCTGAGGTTGCAAGTAGGTCTGCCCGTTCTCCACTTGCTTCTAAGCCTGGATCATATTCTGTTGCGCTTGCAATCGTTGTACTCATATCGATCTCCAGTCGATGACCATTTTTAGGCAGCTTTTATCGTTAAAAGCTCGGTTATAAGCTGATTCGGCTTGAGCAGCCGGCAGCATGTCGGTGATTAAATCTGAGAGATTCAAGTCACCGTCCGATGCGAGTTTTGCCGCTTCTTGTAGGTCTTGTGGTTGCCATTCCGCACTCACTAAGAGATTGATTTCCCTCATGAATGCAGGTGGAAAGTCGAATGTCACAGCGGATGAGTAGAACCCGGCCATAACAACAGTCGCGCCAGGGCGGCAGCGAGAAATCATTTGGTTTAATGCGCTTGCACTGCCACTAACATCGCAAACAACGCCATAGTCTTGGCGTGGGTCAGTTTCCAGGTCGCAAACGCGATATTTGCCTTTGCTGGCTTTTCGCTGTGGGTCTATCTCCCAAACCACGGGGGACTGGCCATGCAAGGTCTCGGTGAGTCGAGCGATGAGCTGTCCTAGTACGCCGTGCCCAACAATGAGCTCGGGAGGCCCAACAGACTCGCATCGCCTGAGCGCATGTCTGGCTGTCGCGGCGAGAGCAAGTAGCACACCTTCTTGAGCGAGATCATCGTTGATGGGTACAACCCGTTCTTGCGGGCATATGACGTGGCGCGCACTGCCACCGAACAGATTTTTGGCATCGGTAAATCCAACACCTCCAGGGACGAAAACGCGCATACCCTCTGAGATGGGAGAGTTGGGAGGCGCACTGATGACTCGACCTGTCGTTTCGTAACCCGGTACCAGTGGATAACCTAAGCCGGGGAAGGGCGGCATTTGGCCTGTAAGCATCAGTCGTTCAGTGCCCGTTGAGATTCCAGACCAGTCGGACTCGATAAGACACTCATTAGCGGCCGGCGCGCGCAGAGAAGCCTCACGAAGCTCTAATGCTCCGGGCTTTTCAAAAATAACCGCTGTAGTCTTTTTATAAGTCACGGTTTTACAGGCCTCATTGCCAGTCGAGTGCGAACTGGGTCTGTCCAAAAACAATTACGCTAATACTGTAAGTTTAATAGTACATATAAAAGTGTCAACAAAAAATGACATTTGGTTTTTTTGCTGTGATAACGCGTACTAGCGCCGGAATATGGGTCTTCTTCTCCCGAATTCCTGCGAAGCCGGCGTGCTCCAGCATGCGATATAGCTCAGATTTTTCTCTTGGGCGTCCGCTGCCCATCGCCCAAAGGTAAAATCCGAAATAGGTATGACCAATCGATTCGGCGCCACGGGTCCCTGCCATCGGTTCAGCAATAATGATCTGGCCTCCGCTTGGAAGGGCATCAAAACAACGTGCCAATAGGCGCTCGACCGGCAGATCGTCATGATCATGTAAAATTCGAACGAGGCTAATGGTGTTGAACCCCTCTGGGAGCGTGTCGTTGAACATGTCGCCCGAATAAGCTCGGAGTTGCTGGCTGTGTTTGGGGGGTATTGATGCAATGACTTGAGGTAGATCGAAGACGGCCGTTTCTGAGTGGGGGAAACGGTCTGCCGCTAAACGCGCAAACGTGCCGGTACCACCACCAACGTCGAGAAGACGTGATGTTCCCGTCAAGCTGATCGAGTCTAAAATATGATTTGCGATGAGGTGTTGTGAGTCCGCCATCAGCTCGCTGTATCGCGCAGCGGCAGCTGGATCGTTGTGATCGCCGTCCACGTAGGGCCAGTAGCCACGTAAGGATGCGTTTTCCCTGCGCCGAAGCAGTTGAGCGGGGTCTGCCATGTCGCTGTACAGCAAATCATGGTGCCTCAGCATGCTTTGAACCCCGGGGTTTCCGTGGATAGAAGCGCCAAGCTCACCTAGCGTCCAGTGCGCATTGTCGACTTTTTGAAGCAGGTCGATCGCGACCGCCGCATTGACTAGAGTAAAAGCGGCTTCTTTTTCGAGCTCACAGTACTCAGCTATTTCATCAAGTGTGGCGATGCGATCTTTTAAACACTCCAGTAAGCCCAGCTTGTAAGATGCGCTAAGCGTTTGGGAGTAAACAAAGCCAGCGAGAATGTGGTGTAGGTCCGTCGCGCGTTGCCGGGCAATCGATTGACTCAGGGGTAATCTTGCCGCCCACTTTTGAAAAGAAGCGCTTCTTAGTAGCCGATTTCTCCAAAGTAAGAACCGCGCGTAGCGACTTTTCGGTTTATCGCTGGTAAGCGCAAAGCCTTCACTTGTAGCCGATCGTGAGGGCATTAGGCGGCCACTTGACCGAGCTTTTCGGGAATAAATCGACTCGATTGTGCGCGAACCAGTTTATACAGCATATTCTGACCGGCACAGGAGGGCATGCTGTCGAGGCCGGATTCAAGGCAGTCTTTTAAGCGACTGACGGCGCCTTCAAGGCCCAGCTCACGCACAGCACTGGGTCGGTCAAGTTTTACATCGATACCAACTGGTTTTCCTAATGTTTCAGGGTCAGATACGGCGTCTTTTATATCGTCGGCGATTTGATACGCTTCACCAATACTTGCGCCTAGGTTTACCCAAGGGCCAGGGTCTACACCTGCTGAAGCTGCACCGGCGCAGGTGGCTGCCACGAACAAAGCGCCGGTTTTTGCGCGGTGGTATCGCGCAAGATCGACTCGTTGCTCGCACTCCCATGCCTGACCGGCACAAATGCCGTGCGGAGCGCCAACGCCTCTTGCAACAATGGTTGTGACAAGCGGTACTCGTTCGATTCGTACTGCGTGCACTGCGTGCGCCGCAAGTGTTTGAAATGCAGCGACGATGAGTGCGTCTCCAGTCAGGACCGCAATGCGTTCGCCAAACTTAGCGTGTACCGAGGGCTTTCCTCGTCGTTGAGTCGCGTCGTCAAAGCAGGGAAGGTCGTCGTGTACTAGCGATGCACAATGTAAAAGCTCAACGGCAGTAGCTGCCGCGCTTGCCAGTCCGACATCGCTGGAATTGTTGGCTAGCGCTACAGCTTTACATAGCTGTGGCCTCACGCGCGCGCCACCCGGGAATACGGCGTAGTTCAGGGCCTGAGCCAGTAGTGGAGGGCATTGAGCTGTGGCGTGCTCGGCCATTGCGTCTTCGATGTGCTGCTCGCAATCAAGTAATGAGCTGTCCATGGCCGCTACCTCGCGTGTTAGTGTTATTTTAATTGTACATTTATAACTGTCTATATTAATTTACACATTACGCCGATCTTGCAGGCCCTGCAAGCGAAGAGCGAGAGATAACTAATGAAGCAAGGGTTGTTAGCGCACAGGGAAGGTTTGGGTTTCGATTCTCCCGTTGGGAAAAATGGCTACCGGTGGTGGTATGTCGACGGCTTCAGTGACTGTGGTCGCCATGGTGTTACGCTCATCTTCTTTATTGGTACCGTGTTTTCGCCTTTTTATGCCGCTGCGAGAAAGCGGGGAGAGGCTGACCCGCGCGAATTCGTCTGCGTAAATGCCGTATTTTATGAGCCGAGGCGCAAGTACTGGGCCATGACCGAGCGTCGCCTTCGCGACTTGGCGGTGTCCCCGAATACCCTCGCTATTGGGCCGTCTTCAATGTCATTCGATGGCCGCTACTTGCAGGTTGCTTTGGATGAGCGTTCGGCACCGATGCGTCGTCCTATTAGAGGGACTGTGCGCGTCGACCTCCAGCACAGGACAGAGACGTGCTTCGGCTTACATTCAGAGGGGCAACACAGATGGTGGCCCATTGCGCCGGCAACCAAGGTTGAGGTAACGCTTGATGCGCCTGAACTCAGCTGGTCGGGTCGGGCTTATATGGATACGAACGGTGGGACGGTACCGTTAGAGCAGACTTTTAGCGACTGGCACTGGTCCAGGTCCGACTTGGGAGAAAACTGTCGTGTTGTTTACGAGGCACATGCCCGCGACGGTGAGAGTTGTTTGCTCAGTTTGTTTGGTAATGGCGAGGCCGGGATGGCATCTGAGCATTCAGCGCCTCGACGCGATCTTTCTACAGGCCCCCTCTGGCGCGTTAAGCGACCAGCGCGAAGTCATCAGGGCTTCACAGTGCAGAAAACACTTGAAGACACACCTTTTTACACGCGCAGTCATCTTCATGATGCGTTAGGCAATAGTGTGATGCATGAAAGTTTAGACTTGGACCGCTTCGCCTCACCTTGGGTGCAGCGCTTGTTACCCTTCAGGATGCGCAAGATATTGTACGGTTTTCCCTTAACGGGCGATTCGCGCGTTACGATCCCGTTCTCTAAGGGTCTCAAATAGATCGAGCATCCAGAGTGTTCGAACCTTAAAAGGATCCGATTTTACGTGTGGAGCACCCACCCCTGTTTCTACGACTGAATCAATCAGGAACTGATTGTGTGGGAGTGCGGGGGTGTCCATGCCTTCGCTGCGAGGTTGTTTAAAGGCAATCGCGGTAGAGAGTAGGCTGAACTTTTTGCTCGTTGCAACGATCGCACGCTCGTCAACGGAGTTGTAACCGATCTCGCCGACTTTTTCTCCGATAGCAGCATAAAGCTTGCGCGCGGCTCGAATACCGGGTTGGTATTTGCGCGGTAATTGCGCGATGCCGTTGTCTGCGCGGTGATATAGCCATTGCGCCCGTTCGAGAAGGCGTTTTGTGACAACGCCAACACCTTCGCTAAACTGCGGCACCGTAAGCAGCTCTTCTGGATTCACGCCTTCGGCAGTTAGCTCATCCAAAGGCAGGTAAATTCTTCCCAGGCGCGCGTCCTCACCTACATCTCTTGCAATGTTTGTGAGTTGCATAGCTGTGCCAAGATCCGCTGCACGTGCAAGGGTTTTGGGGTCGCGTACGCCCATAAGGACCGACATCATGACGCCAACCGCACCTGCAACGCGTGCGCTGTAGTCGTATACATCATCTATTGAGTGATAGATTTTGCCTTCTGCGTCCCAGGCAAAGCCTTCTAGGAGCGCATTTAAAAGACCACGCGGCATATGGTAGGTGTGCACAATTTGGGTCAGTACTCGATCAGTGTGCCGATATTCAGGCTTTCCCTGATAAATTTTATCGAGCCGCTCATGCAGAAGCGCAAGAGCTGCTTTTGGGTCGTCGCCCTCGTCGACAAGGTCGTCGGCTTCTCGGCAAAAAGCATAGAGCCCGCAGGCCGCATGCTGCATGACTGACGGCAGTAGGTGAGAGGCAAAATAAAAGGAGCGCGAGCCATTAGACAGCTGCTGCTTGCAAAGGCCCATATCCGTGCTGGGCGTCGGTAGGAAGGCGTTAACTGACATGACTAACCGCGGGAATCAGATTGTCGATCACTTTGGCCGATGACAACACAGCGGGCATACCCGCGCCGGGGTGGGTGCCAGCGCCCACAAGATAAAGCCCGTCAACCTCTTCGCTTTTGTTGTGAGGTCTGAAGTAAGCGCTTTGGGTAATTCGAGGCTCGAGTGAAAAGCCTGCGCCTTTGACGGAGTTGAGTCTGTTTTGAAAGTCCAATGGTGTCAGCATTAGCGATGTCGCGAGGTTTTCGCTAAGTCCTGGAAGACCCGTTTCTTCGAGTCGCTCCTCGACCGCTTTTCTGAAGGTTTCAGCGTGCGTAGTCCAGTCGGTACCGGAGTCGAGATGCGGGACGGGAACGAGAGCGTAAAAAGCATCGCAACCCTCGGGCGCCATGGAGGGGTCCGTGGCGGTCGGTCGATGCAAATAGAGGCTGAAATCATCCGTTGGTTTCTTATGCTTAAAGATGTCGGTGAGCAGACTCTTATATCGTGGTCCGAGGATTATCGAGTGGTGCGGAATATCGGGATACTGTTTCTTGGTGCCGAAATACCAGACAAAAAGGCCGTTTGAGTAGTGAGCCTTGTCGATTCGGCGCTCTGTCCATTTACGTTTGACGGTCTCTGAGAGCAGGTGCTTGTAGGTCCATGCAGAGTCTGCGTTCGATATAACGAGATTAGCTGCAATGTGCTCGCCCGATTTGAGTCTGACCCCGGTAACCTTGCCGCCTGCGGTAGTAATTTGATCGACTTCGGTGTTGACGCGAATGTCCGTTCCCTGGCCTTTGATGAGATTTCCCATGGCCTCAACGATTCGGCCGGTTCCGCCCATGGCTGACCAGACACCGCCGGTAACCTCGAGGTGCGAAATCAATGAATATAAACTGCTTGCCGTAAAGGGGTTTCCGCCAATTAGCAGGGGGTGAAAACTAACGGCCTGTCGGAGCTGCTCATTTTTGATGTATTTGGACACTAAGGTATAAACGCTTTGATCTCCCCTTAATCGAACGAGATCGGGGGCGAAACGCATAAGTTGTGCGAGCGTGCTAAAGGGTTTGTCCAGTAAGTCGAATCCTACTTTGTGGCGCGCTTCGCTCGCCTTGAGATATCGCTCATACCCCCGCGCGTCATCGGGGTTGTATTCTCGGATCTGTCTGAGGTTTTCTGACTTTTCATTTGAGTAGTCGAAAATACGTCCGTCATCAAAACGAATCCGATAAAAGGGATTCATGAGTCGTAGATCGACATCACTGCTCATGGTTTTGCCGCAGAGCGCCCATAATTCCTCGAACAGCTCGGGGACGGTGACGATAGTGGGTCCCCCATCAAAGGTGAAGCCATCCTGTCGATAGGTGTATCCGCGGCCACCTAAAGCATCGAGCTTCTCCAGAAGCGTGACATGGTAGCCTTTCGCTGCGAGGCGGATTGCTGCGGCTAATCCACCAAAGCCACTGCCAATAACAATGGCGCGCTCATTGGGGTTGGCATGATGGAGCTTGTCGAAGTCCGGATGCGCTGTGTTCATTATTAGTTACGCCAATCATGTCCATTTATTTGGACAGTCTACCACCGGATTTCATATTGCACACCCGTTAATTGAAGCGATCAGAAAGCCGCATAAATTCGGCAAATACGCGCTCTGGAGCTGCTTCGTGTACGAGATGTCCCGCATTGTGAAGGGTTATGGCCGATGCGCTTGGGATAAGTCGCTTAACGCGGTGCGCCCGCAGGGCGGGAACAATATGATCCTTATCACAGCCAATGAGATGAATTGGGGTCCTAAGCGTGGGAAGATCCTTGGCAAGTTGGCCTAACTCCCATCCCCCCATCATCCTGAGTGCGCCCTCGATATGGGATTGTTGTGAAATAAGGAATGAGTAACGAGCGATCATAGGCTCTGATATTTCAGCACCTGTGTCTCGAAGGGCCCTTCTGACATCTGCCGTACCTGTGCCACGCCGAGCGAGAAAGCCAGTTATTGAGTCCGATCGACTCAAGAATCGGGCTGTTTTCAGCATGATGGGCTCAATGAAGGCGCCAAAGGGGAGTAGGGCGCCGTTTATCGAAAGTAATGCAGCGGGTGATGCGCGAGTATCCAAACACATTCGAATGGCGACGGCGGCGCCGGCAGAGTGCCCGATAATAAACCGGGGTTCGGTCTGAAGGGACTCACACAGACTTTGGACGGCCATGGCCATCGCGGGCAATAGATGTTCCCGCTCAGGAAGCGCCGTTGTTAATCCATGGCCGGGCAGGTCGACCAATACGCAGGTGTAGTGATCGCTCAGTGCCATCGCTAAATCGGCCATAGAGTGTGTTGAGGCACCGGTGCCGTGGAGCAATAGCACCGGTGGTCCCGAGCCGATGATTTGGACGTGCCAGCGAATGCCCTCGCGTTCAATCAGTTGGCTCGCGTGCCTAAGCGGCCAGTCGGATGGCATATCGGAGAGCTGCAAGTGACGCTGCCTTAGCTAAGTGCTCGCACAGAGTCATTGATTGACTCAGCCGAAGCGTTGGGGAGCGGTAAATAGGTAGCATCCATTGCATTCGCTAGCTCGCGAGCTCTGGGGCTCGGTCGTGCAGCCGTGTCAACGAGTATGCCGCGATAGTCTGCGCAGGCAATCACCTTTGCGGCCTTCATGGCATCCTCGGTCCCGGCGCTACGGCTTTTCGTCCCGTCTCTAGCTACGTTTGCCGCACCATCGGTCAGTAAAATAAAGCTCGGTGTGGCACCTGTAGTTGCTGTGGCAACCGCTAGGTCGTGCATGGCTTGAAGTGCGGCACCCATGGGTGTTCCGCCGCCACCCGGTAGTTGCGCTAATGTCCGTTTTGCTCTGACTAGCGATCTTGTGGGGGGGAGAAGTAGCTCAGCGCTCTCGCCTTTAAAGGCAATAAGTGCAACCTCTGTGCGATGTGAATAACAGTCGGCCAATATAAGCTCAATCGCGCCTTTAGCTTCCGCCATTCGCTGGTAAGCACTGCTACCCGATGCGTCAACGACAAAGATCATCACGCTGGATTTGCGCTGCTCGAAACGCTTTACACGAATGTCCGATGCTTCGATGTATAACCCGCGTTTTGTCTGCCCGGCATCATCCCACCGCGCGCGTGCGCGTTGAAAGGGAGCGGCTGTTCTGAGTGTCGCAGGAATATCAATCCGGTGGCCTCGCTTGATATCGCCGCGGCGAACTCCCACGGGCCTACCACGCTGCTTATCCTGTGACAGGTGTCCTGCATTGCCCGCTTTGTTTTGTCTCTGTCGGCTCCGCTCAGCTCGACTTAGTAACATCGCAAGGAGGTCAGTCGGAAGCGCTGCCATCGCAGCTTGCACTAATTCTTCGGTATTGCTCTGAGGTTCTGAAGACGGTTGGGGTGGTTCGCTCTCGTCGGTGTCCTCTGGTTGCTGCTCAGCCTCTGGCGGCTCAGGTTCGTGTTGCTGCGGTATCTGAGTTGCTCGAGGCAGCAGGACCAGACGAATCACGGGCCCAATAACGTGTTCATGGGTTTCGGGTAACCCAAGCAGGAGCGCGACGCTCTTGCAGGTCTGTGCGGCAAAGAGAAGCGGTCTCGTCGAATGAACCCCCAAAGAGGCTGCGAGCTCTGCAAGTAGCTTGACTGTTGAGTCCGCCAATTTGTAGTGCCGGAGTTTGTCTCGAGCTTCGACAATACAGCTTGGTGTGAATTCGGTGTCCTCGACGCCATGAATCGAGATTGCCTCGAGTTGGATGTTGAGTGCCAAGCGTTCTATGAGTACTTCGGGGGGCGCTTCCTCTTCGATGCCCTCGTCCATTGCAATAACGGTAATCGCTGCATCGGAGGTATGGTTTATGCCATCTCTAGCTACGTTGACTTGCCCCGAGTCAAGCGCGGCACACCAGTGCCCTGCATACTCGCTTGGTAGTCTTTCCGCCATGGGCAGAATAATGGTTCTGTTGTGGCATTCAGCCAGGACACCGGTTGAGGAAACGGGCTTGCCAAGGCGCATACTCTGCGTGATATCCATTCCGCCCAATAAGCGATCTGTGGGTGTGTTTGCTGGTATTTTTCTTAAGGGTGATTGCTGAAGATCCTCTAGCATCTGAAGCCAGAAGTCTCGTACCGGCCCTGGCTGCGCAGATAATCGGACACCGCCACACCGGTGGCCAAGCACGGCAACGACCGCTGCGGCTAGCTGTGCGTCCCGCCAAAGACTCGAGACTTCGAGCTCAGGGGAGGACGGTTGCGATGGTGCGCTCGACGCGAGCATCAGCACTAGACTCATCCATGGGGTCGCGTCTTAAGCGGTGGCGAAGCACGAATAAGGCGACATGTTTTAGGTGCTCTAGTGAGGCGGTGTTCTCGCCTTCCAAAGCGGCGAGGGCGCGAGCACTTCTGATGAGCGTGAGCTCGCCACGCAGTCCATCAGTTCCCAGCGCCAAACAAAGCTCAGCTGCCTTTTCGAGTACCTCGGCCGGTATATCAACCGTTTCGACCACTTCTCGGGCGGCATCAATTTTTCGGCGAAGTGCACCTTCTTTTCGTGAGAATCGTTTGCTGAAGCCTTCAGGGTCAAGGTCAAACGCGTCGCGCATCTTTATAATTTCTACACGGGTGGGTATATCTCGTGGCGTTCTCACATCGAGGGATAAACCGAACCGGTCTAGTAGCTGTGGCCGTAATTCGCCTTCCTCGGGGTTACCGCTCCCCACCAGAACGAATCGCGCAGGGTGCCGAATGCTCAGGCCTTCTCGTTCCACAACGTTGGTGCCGGAGGCGGCAACATCAAGCAGTGCATCGACAATGTGATCCTCGAGTAAATTCACTTCATCAATGTACAAAAAGCCTCTATTGGCAGCGGCAAGAAGACCGGGTTGAAAGGCCTTTTCTCCATTGTGAATGGCTTTTTCGATATCCAGAGCGCCCAGTACGCGGTCTTCTGTGGCGCCCAATGGAAGATCTACGACGGGAATCGGGATTTTGTGAGTCTTGGACTTTGTGACGTCCTGACATTTAGGACATGAATTTTTGACTGACGCGTCAGGCGAACATTGGTAAGGACAATCTTTGACTGCGGTTATCTTGGGAAGCAACTGGGCAAGGGCGCGAATCGTGGTTGATTTTCCAGTGCCGCGCTCTCCAAATACCAGCACGCCGCCAATGCCTGGGTCCACCGCTGCAATGGCGAGCGCAAGCTTCATATCATCCTGCCCGACGATCGCCGTGAAGGGATACGCTACAGTCATGACAAGTCCCCCAACTTGAGCCCGTTTGTACACAGGCGTCTCGGCCTATTCTTGGTTAGCCGTATTAGTGTCAGTTTATTTAAACACAAATAATGTAAAAATTTATTTATTTTTTCGCGTGGGTAAGTCGAGGCGTATGCGATTGCGTATACATGACGTTGAGTAGGGAGTTATTCAAAATGTATCAATTAGATAGCGCTATCGATTGTGGGGGAGCGTATTTCCAGGGCCACTGCGGACACAATCTTTATTGGTACTTTGACACCCAGGGGACGGAGAGGCCGGTACTCTTCATTCACAGCATCAACGCTGCGCCTAGCGCGATTGAGTTGAAGCCGCTCTTTACCCATTTTAAGTCGTCGAGGTCCGTTTTTGCACCGGACTTGCCCGGTTTCGGGCGCTCGACCCGAAACATAGGTCACTTCACGCCCAAGGATTTTGCACGTGAAATTGCTGCCATGATGGAGGCCATACCGGGTGATGAACCGCCCGATGTCATTGCCCTCTCTCTCGGGTGTGAATTTGTGGCGCGAGCCATCACTGATTTTGGTGCGCGAGCACGAAGTCTCACGTTTATTTCTCCCTCAGGGTTTTCCGCGCGAAAACCACCCTCACAAAAAGCGCAAAAGCGATTGAAAGGGGTTCTAAATTTTGCGGGGCTTGGACGAAACGCATTCAAATTGCTGCGCACTGAGCGAAGTATTCGCTATTTTTACGGTATGAATTTTTCGGGTGTCATACCGAGTGAACTGGTGGACTACGCCTTAAAAACGACGAAAGCACCGGACGCCCATTCGATGCCGCTGCAGTTCCTATCGATGGGTTTGTTTACTCAAGACGCCGTGGACACCCTGTACAAGCGCTTAAATCTGCCTGTGCTAGTTATTTTTGATCGTGACCCAAACGTGTCATTTGAGCGCTTTGCGGACTTTAAAACGGATACTAACTGGCAATTTTCTCGCGTCACACCGAGTTTAGGTATGCCGCATTGGGAGCATCCGCAAGAGACCATTTCGGTGATCGAAACATTTTACGCCCAGTGCTAGACAGCGCGTCCAAGAATTTCACGGGCCGCCAGCGACCCTGAGAGCGTCGCCATGGGCACGCCCGGTCCGGGGTGAACACTTCCACCGGCCAAAAAGAGACCGCGCACCCGACTTTTCGCTGAAGCGCGGGTAAAGCTGGAAAACATACCGTGCGATGCGGCACCGTAAAGCGAACCGCCGCTTGCAGGGAAGCGCGCATGCCAATCGTCGGGGCCTGTCGCGACACAATTTTCTTCCTCGACTAAAATGTCGACTCCGCCACGCTTGATCACGTCCATCGCACGGTCTCGCTGCTGGCGCAATGTGTCAGGCGTCCATGTGCTGCGGTCGCCATCGGCTGGCGCGTTAACCAACACCAACAGTCGCTCACCCTCAGTCGATTTGCATTCCCCATTCACTCTGTCTTGAGCGCATACATAGACTGTGGGTTCAGCACAGATGCCGCGATGATCGAAGATGCTCGTAAACTCGCGTTCGTAATTTTCGGCAAAGAAGACGTTGTGATGATCGAGGTCGAGTCCCGATGTGCGAGCGCGCATGCACCATGTGATGGCCGATAACCCCCGTTCTTTGCGGCTGCGTGGCGCCGCTGCTTTACGAACACGGTCACCCAATAGACCGTCGTTTAAAGCGGCGGCGTCGCCATTAAAAATAACGACATCGGCTTTATAGGTCTCCCCTGACTTGAGCCGCACGCCAGACACACTGTGTGCATCACCCGTGATTTCCTCAACTGGGCTGTTGAAGTGGAAGTTGGCGCCGTTGTCGAGGGCGACCTCCGCCATCGCGTGGGCCAGTGCACGCATACCGCCCTCCACGCACCACACACCCTGGCGTTCAACATGGGCGATAAGCATAAGGGTCGAGGGTGTGAGCAGCGGCGATGAGCCGACATAAGTCGCATACCTACCGTAAAGCTGCCTCAGCCGAGGGTCACTAAAATAACGACTTAGCGCTTTCCATAAAGATTGATGAGGCGCGACGGCGAGCGCGTTCTTGCCGCCGTCCCTAAGTAGCCGATACCCCAGTTTTGCAGGGGAGGGTTGGGGGCAGGCCATAAAATTATCTTTTAACAGGTCGTGGATAATCTCGCCATGCTCACAAAATCGTCGATAGCCCTCGACATTTTCCTCGTCCGAGAAGCGGGCTATGGCGTCACTGGACAGGTCGATGTCGTGAAATAAATCGAGGTGACTGCCATCCGTCCACGCGTGTCTCGCTAAGCGACGACTCTCGGTGAGTGATACACAATCGTCGATGTGTCTGCCGCCGCGTTTAAACAATTCTTCAAAGACCCAGTGCATCGTAAACACGGTTGGACCACCGTCTATTCCAACCCCTCCCACGTCTCGCTGATGCATCTTACCGCCGGGTTCAGGGTGCGCTTCGAAAACGTCTACTTGCCAACCGGCTGCAGCGAGCTCGATAGCGCTTGAGAGTCCACCTGCACCTGCGCCAACAACAATGGCCCGCTTGCTCATCCGGTGGGCTGGATGCGGCGTTGCGGCGCCATGACAGCCCGCTGGTGATAAATGATGAGCGTGAGTCCTGTAACCAGAGGGATCGCCCACAGTCCGGGTGTGAGTGCAATTTCGGGCAGCAGTCTAACGGCGCCAAATGCGAAGAAGGCGGTGTAGACGGAAATGCCAGCACCGACCAGCGACTTGATATGTTCTTTAATTCGCGCCTTGGGTGTCAGTGGCTTTCGGTAGATGAACCAGAGGTTGGTGGCGACGGTTGCGAAGCCGACGAATGCGATCCCCATCATCATTGGCTGGTTAAGCTCGAAGCCTCTGACGAAGCAATTGGCGGAAGTGGCAGTCAGTACGGCTTGCGAGAGGAGGTTATGCCAGGCGGCATTTTTGTGGTGCGCACGTTTGTTGCGCATACAGAGCCAGCCATGCCATGCCAGATTGATCGTCAATGTGGCTAGATAAAGCATCATCCACCCGAATATCCCAGCAATGAGCTTTGGGTCGCTGAATAACGCATGGTCGGTGAGATGCGGATGAGTGCCGGTTGGGTCAGAAAGGGTTGTCAGAGATATACCTGTGGCGACGAGTCCTGTGGTCAGCATGCTAGTGATGAATATATTTCCAGCTTGCCTGTGAAGTAGGCCGCCCTTTTGACCTGCAATGGGAACCCAGACAGAGATAAGCCCTACGGTCCCCGTAATGATGTGCATGATCACCAGCGATTCAAAAATGCTATGGGTCGACAGGCCCATGTTGGCGCTCCATACTGTGCATAGTGTCAATACTATTGGATAGTTTCCGTGGATGAAACACTTTACATACCGCCAAAGCCAAACTCTCTGCCCGCGGTCATTGCGCTAATCCGGTCGTTGTGGAAGGGAGACGGCAATTTGTTGGAGCTCCTTCCCGCTGAGGCTTACCACTTCGATATCGGGCATCTTGGTCGTTCTCGGCGGGGAACCGTGCTCTTTAACCGCCCCTCGGCAGTCAAAGAAATTATGCGCGACGAACAAGGCGTCTTTCCTAAGAGCGATTTAATGGTGGGGGCGCTTGATCCACTTATTGGCGAGAGCATGTTTGTGACAGACGGTCCTAAATGGCGTCGTCAGCGTGCAATGATCGACCCCGCATTCAGTTTGATGCGCTTGAACATCGCGTACGGTGCAATGTGCGCCGCGACAAATGACCATGTTGCCGCGATCAGTGAGCTGGCAGATTCAGGAGAATCCTTTTCATTGGATTTGGCGATGAGTCACCTAACGGCAGACGTTATCTGTCGCACGGTATTTTCAACACCACTGGCCTCGAATGTCGCCAAAGAGGTTTTCGAGGACTTCACGCTCTTTGAAAAATCAGTGGCGCAGGTCGACATACTCGGAATGATCTTGAAGCCGGCTTGGTCGGAGATAAAACAAACCCCTGAAGTCCTTGGGGCATGTGAGCGAATCAGACATCACATTGGGTCGTTGATTGATACCCATTTAAATGCGGCGGAGGGTGAGTTCAATGATATCGCCTCAGCCGTAATCGAAGCGAAAGATAAAGATACAGGATTACCCTTCAGTCGCGATGAGTTGATCGATCAGTTGGGTGTTTTTTTTCTTGCAGGTCACGAGACCACGGCAAGCGCGCTGACCTGGGTCTTTTACATGTTGGCCGAGCGACCCCAGTGGCTCGCGCGATTACGCGAAGAGATTGATCCCTACATGAGTGAGGGTGATCTGTCTTTTGAAGCCACGAAGAAGTTGCCGTTGACGCGGGCGTTTTTCAAAGAGGCGCTGAGGCTTTATCCGCCCATCACCTTTGTCCCGCGTGTCGCCCTTGAAAAGGTGGAGATTGAAGGTAAGCGACTGCCCAAGGGAGCTCTGGTAATGATCGCGCCCTGGACCTTACAGCGTCACAGCAAATACTGGGAAGACCCCCACGCTTTCAAGCCCGAGCGGTTTCTACCTGAGAATGAAAAAAACCTCACTCAGGGGGCCTATATACCGTTTGGCCAGGGCCCCCACCTTTGTGTCGGTGCGGGTTTTGCACAAGTTGAGAGCCTGCTCATTATGTCGCAACTTGTGAGTAAATTTGATTTTGAGCTCGTCCCAGACCAAACCGTTGTACCAGCCGCCAGACTGACAACGCGACCTGCAGAGCAGGTCATGATGCATGTACGCCATCGGACATAGCGACGTGTCTTGCTAGCGCTTGGGAAAGCTTTTTATCGAATTGCGTGACATCGCCGTTGCAGGCACCGAGTTCATCATCGTTAAGCAATGTACGGTAGCCACCAGCTGAGTCTTTTAGTACGACGCACGGCAGTTGGCTGGACAGTGTCGTCCTCGTTTTACTGTCCAAATCGTTGCGGTGTATCCACTCGATGTCGGGACGTGTTTCACAGTATTGGTGCCAGTTCTTTTTTCCAAAGGGGTTCAACCCATGCGAGATATCGCACAGCGAGCACTGGCGCGTACCCGTGACTTTGCCTATGGCATAGGCAATTTCGCCAAGCACAGTAAAGTCCGCATCGTATATAGCCAAAATTTGATCAGTCACAGAAAGCTTACGCGTTCCTCAGCGTGTCAGATCGTAGGTCAGGTCCATCGTGGCTCCATCCTGGCGCCTTGAAAATATAACCCAGCTTGTCGCACCACGTGGCTGCTCGACGAAAATCGCGCCACATAGCACCGTACTCGCCAAACGCCACGCGCATGACTTTGTGAGTCTCGATGTTCTTCGTAAGACCGTACCGTACGGGCTCCTCCGGTACTTCCTCAGAAAAGGTACCGAATAGCCGATCCCAGATGATGAGCGTCGCACCGTGATTACGGTCGAGATAGCGTATGTTTGACCCGTGGTGTACGCGGTGGTGCGAGGGCGTGTTGAAGATGAACTCGATGGGTCTTGGAAACTTGTAGAACGCCTCTGTGTGGAGCCAGTACTGATAGATCAGGCTCACGCTCAGCATGGTAACAATCATGGCGGGGTGAAAGCCCATGGCAGCTAGCGGGAGCCAGAACGGGTACTTCAAGATGCGCTCACCAACACCTTGTCTCAGCGCTGTGCCCAGATTGTAGTACTGGGAACTGTGGTGAGAGACATGACCTGCCCAGAGTAGGCGGACTTCATGGTTGCCCCGGTGAAAACAGTAATAGGTTAGATCATCGAGAAAAAACAGTAACACCCACCAGTACCAGCTGGTGTCGACAAGCCCCTTCAAGGGTGCGCGCGAATAGACCGCGAACATTAAACCAATACCGATAGCTTTCGGAATCAAGTCGACAAAAACGGTGAGCAACATGACACGCATGCTCGTCCAAAAGTCGACTGACTCGTAATGCTTCGTAGTGACGTTGTAGGCCCACAGAACCTCAAGGGCAAGCGCGCCAAAGAAAAATGGCAGGGCCATCATGACCCAGTCGTCTTGCATAACCGCCATTACTTGGTCCATCTCTTCTGCCCCCAGAATGTATATGTGGTTATCGTTCGCGGATTAGTCGTTGCACTGAGTGTAATCGAAAATTTAGAGTGTAGGCACAGCGTATTCCTGACAAAAGCTGAAATAACAACGAGGAAGCAACATGGCTGATTTACTCAAGATGTCTGCGGATATCATCGATGGACGCACTGATATAAGCGAAACCGGGCCGATTAATCGCATAAATCATCAGCTATCGGAGCTGTCCTCAGAGGTGGCTGTGGTTGAGGCCTTTTCGCATTCCATCGTGTTCAAAACAGATGATGGACTGGTGACCTTTGACACATCGAATGAGCATGGCGGCACAAAGTGTGTCCACGCCATTCAGTCGTGGACGCGCGATCCCTTTAATACGGTGGTCTTCACGCACGGGCACATTGACCACGTGGGCGGATGTGGCGCATTTTGCGCGGCCTATGAAGGGCGTAAACCTACGATCGTAGGGCACGAGAATGTAGCTGCACGCTTTGATCGCTACCGAATGACAAATGGGTATAACCATGTCATCAACGAGCGGCAGTTTGGTCAGTTCAAGAAAAAAGGATACGACCTTGCTGGACAGTCTCACTTTTTGCCAATCGATACGCCAGCGCCCGACGTTACCTACAAAAATGACCTGGCAATGTCCGTAGGCGGGCTCGAGATTCAGCTTAACCACGCAAAAGGTGAGACCGACGACCATACCTGGGCCTGGATTCCCAAGCACAAAGCGATTTGCGCTGGTGACTTTTTCATTTGGGCGTTTCCCAACGCCGGTAATCCTCAGAAAGCACAGCGATACCCAAAGGAGTGGGCCGCCGCATTGAGGGATATGGCCTCTCGGGATGCAGAGCTCTTTTTACCGGCACACGGCTTACCCATCGAGGGTAAGGATCGCATTAAACAAGTGTTAAACGAGGTTGCCACGGTTCTGGAGACCATGGTCAGTCAAACGCTGGCGTTAATGAACGAAGGGGCCTCGTTGAACGATATTATCCATGCGGTGCAGGTTGCGCCGGAGTTACTGGCAAAGCCGTACTTGGGCCCCACCTATGACGAGCCAGAGTTTGTAGTCAGAAATATTTGGCGTTTATACGGCGGCTGGTATGAAGGCAATCCCGCCAATCTGAAGCCTGCCCGCGATGCAGCGGTTGCGGCGGAGCTTGCGAAACTCTCCGGTGGTGCGCTCAAGCTGGCGCAGCGTGCGCGAGAGATAGCTGAGACCGACACGAGACTAGCCTGTCATCTGGCGGAATTTGCGGCGCAAGCGGAACCAGAAAATAAAGCCGTTCATCATTTACGCGCGGAGGTGTATCAGAAGCGTCGTGAGGGCGAAACATCACTGATGGCGAAGGGTATTTTCGGTACGGCAGCAAACCAGTCGAAGCAGCAGTGTGATTCAGACTAGACCTGACTGGTACTCACAGGTACTTGCCGGCGCCACGCGCCGCCTTTCATCGAGGCCGTTACGATAGCGGAGTAGGCAAACATCCCCCCGACCGCGCCGATAAACACCCCTGTCATACCCATGTCCATAGGACCGAGTAAAAAGAATGCCAGGCCAATCGCTACTACCGGGCGGGCGATCAAGGCTGCGACAGGGCCCCGCATGGCACCCGCCCCCTGCGAGGCGAAGTAGAGCGCCCAACCAACACCATGGATGGCGAGACAAGGGCCGACGATTTGAATGAATCCTTTGGCCGTTTTATAGACCATCGGATCATCGGTGAAAATGGGTATCCAGACGTGGGGGAAAACCGCAAGTAACGTGCCGATAACACCCCCTAAGATGAAGGACATACCTGCGCCAGTCCAACCAATTTCTTCCGCACGATCGGCGTTCTTGGCGCCAATACTCATACCCACCAGCGATGTCATTGTCGCTCCAATGCCAAAAATGAGCGATGACATTAAGAACTCGATGCGTGAGCCAATCCCATAGCCAGCGAGAGCCTCCTCACCGAATTGTCCCACCAGTCCGGTGAGCACCAAAATAGTGGTGACGGTTGAAATGGGGGACAGTGACGCGGGCAAGGCGACACGACCAATGTCCTGAAAGTGGTGCCGCTGAAGCTTTAAGCGAGAGAGTCGCAGGTTCGCGGGCAATTTTGCCTTTACGAGACGCGTAAGGATGACGATAGCCATGACAGCGCTCGTTGCTATGACGGACACCGCCGCGCCAAATAAACCGAGCTTCGGTGCCCCAAAGTAACCCAGGATCAAGGCACCCGAGAATGGGACTTGTATCAGCGATGCGACAATCATCATTCGAGCGGGGTAGCGCATGTCCCCTAGGCCTCGAAAAATGGAGCTTGCCACGCCCATCATCCAGATCGTGACGCTGCCTCCGAACAACATGGCGCTGTAGGCAAAGGCCAGATCGAGGATTTCGCCGGTGCCGCCCAGCAGAGATAAAAAGAACTTTCCTGAAATCAAAAATGCGATGAGCAATATGATTGGCCCCACCACAGCTAAGATCAGCCCATGCCACATTAACTCCTCAGCGCGCTCTTGATGGCCGGCCCCTAAAGCCCGTGCGATTGCTGATGAGACGGCGTTCCCCAATGCGCCCACTGACAACATCTGCATAAGCATCAGCATTGGGAAAACCAAAGCCATGGCTGCAAGTGGGGTGCTCCCGAGCTGACCTACGTACCAGACCTCGGTCAAACTCACCGTCGATTGCACAATAAAAGCGACGCTGCTCGGTAGCGATAGTTTCGTAAGCAGGGGGAGTGCTGGTGCCGTGAGTAGGTATTGAGTGCGCTGGTCCATCCACGCATTAGCTATGAACTTGGTCTGCGGCACAAGTCTTTTCGAAGTTTAGTCAGCTTATGGCGATCGCAAACAGACATCCCATTTGTTTGACGGGGTTTTGCGAGAAGTACGCGAGGCATGCTCAGAATTTAAAAAACATACTCAAAGTTCAAATTTATCGCCGTAAATTATCGATTTTCCTGTCGAGTTTTGGCACTGTGTACGACCGAAAAATGATGAAACCTCACTCAGTTGGAGACTCTCTATGCCACACGCAGCTTATATATTTGATGCGATTCGCACGCCGCGGAGTAAAGGAAAAAAAGACGGTACGCTTCACGAAGTAAAGCCCGTGGATCTGGGGGCGGGCTTGCTGCGGGAGCTTCAATCACGTCAGGACCTCGATACGAGTTATGTGGATGATGTCGTTATGGGGTGTGTGACACCTGTCGGCGAGCAAGGATCTGACATCACAAAAATGATCGTTCAAAACGCTGACTGGGATGAGTCCGTTCCCGGCGTTCAGCTGGACCGGTTTTGTGCGTCTGGGCTTGAGGCAGTCAACACGGCAGCGCAGAAAGTTGCGTCAGGCTGGGATGATCTGGTGGTCGCCGGCGGCATCGAGTGTATGTCTCGCGTGCCTATGGGTTCCAATGGCGGTGCCATGGCCAGTGATCCCGCGTTTGCACTGAAGACGGGTTTTGTTCCGCAAGGCATTGGTGCCGATATGATTGCCACCATTGACGGGTACAGCCGTGAAGATGTCGACGCGTACGCAGTAGAGTCACAGCGAAGAGCTGCACACGCACGTGATAGTGGCTGGTTCGACAGATCAGTTGTGCCGGTTAAAGACGCATCGGGCATCACTATTTTAGAGCGCGACGACTTTATCAAAGCGGACACCACGATGGAGGGTTTGGCAAGACTCAAGCCTTCGTTTGAAATGCCCGGGCAGATGGGCTTCGACGACGTGATCCTTGCGAAGTACAACGAATACAGCAAAGTAGAGCACGTGCATACACCGGGCAATTCCTCGGGCATTGTGGATGGCTCTAGCGCCGTTCTGATTGGCAGTGAAAAAGCCGGAAACGATTTGGGCCTTACGCCCCGAGCTCGGGTCGTTGCAACGACTGTCTTATCGACGGACCCCATCATTATGCTGACCGGGCCGGGGCCCGCCGCAAAGAAGTGCCTGAAGAAAGCAGGCCTTACGCCAGATGATATTGATCTGTGGGAGATAAACGAGGCCTTTGCATCAGTGGCACTTCGCTATATGAAGGATCTCGGAATCAGCCACGAGATAACAAATGTTGTCGGTGGCGCTATTGCAATGGGACACCCACTGGGGGCAACAGGTGGCTGTCTGGTCAGTGCCATGGTTGATGAGCTTGAACGTCGTGATTTAAAGCGCGCCATGCTCTCACTCTGTGTTGGCGGTGGTATGGGTATTTCGACAATCATCGAACGGGTTTAAGCGGTAACAGGAGTTTTACGAAATGAGTTTCCATTACGAAAAAGACAGCAACCACGTCGTCACCGTCACCATGGACATGGACGGTCCAGTCAATTCGATGAGCGACGCCTTTCTGCCGCTTTTTGAAGCAACGCTCGATAGGTTAGAAGCTGAGACAGAACTGGCAGGGGTTGTTTTGACGTCGGGCAAATCTACTTTTTTTGCCGGCGGTGATCTGAATATGCTGTGTGAGGTCACCGAAGAGACCGTTGAAGATTTTTTCAACGGAATGTGCGCAACCAAGGCCGCTATGCGTCGGCTGGAGAAGTTAGATGCGCCGGTATGTGCCGCTATCAATGGTGCCGCTTTGGGCGGTGGCCTTGAGCTTGCGCTGTCATGTCATCACCGGATTGCGTGGAACCATCGCAGCGTGCAGCTTGGCTTTCCTGAAGTCACTCTGGGTCTTCTTCCCGGTGGTGGCGGTAACGTCAAGGCGGTTTACCTCATGGGGCTCATGGCGGCAAACGAATATATCGTTGAGGGCAAGCGTGTTGCGCCTGAAAAGGCATTGGGGTCGGGTTTGATTGACGCCGTTGTCGATACCAAGGACGAACTGCTTACTGTCGCCAAGCAATGGGTGCTGGATAACAAAGATGATGAGGCGGCGCGAACTCAGCCATGGGACACAAAGGGTTACAAGATCCCCGGCGGTAATATTCGTAATCCCCAAGTTGCCCAGATGGTGACCATGGGTGCACCCATGATTCGAAAGAATACGCGCGGTCTGCTTCCCGCTCCCGAAAAGATTTTTGACGTGGCTGTGCAGGCGCTTACGGTCGATTTTGAAACGGCGATGCGTATTGAGAGCCGGGGTCTGGCCGAGCTTGCGCTTACGCCCCAAGCTAAGAACATGATCAATACGTTCTTCTTCCAGATGAACAAGATCAATGGTGGTGCCTCGCGTCCCAAAGACGTTCCCCCACAAAAAACCGAGAAGGTTGGTGTGCTGGGCGCGGGTATGATGGGGCAGGGGATCGCTTATTCCTCTGCCATGGTGGGGATTCAGGTCGTGCTTAAAGACATTAGTCTGGAAGCCGCAGAAAAGGGTAAGGCGTACACAGAAGCGCTGCTTCAAAAGCGAGTCGACAAAGGTCGAATGACTACGGAGAAGATGACAGAAGTCTTGTCCTTGATTCACCCAACGGCCTCGGATGAGGACCTCGATGGTTGCGATCTAATTATCGAAGCCGTGTTTGAGAACATGAAGCTCAAACACCAAATGACACGTGATCTCGAGCCTCGTCTCGCAGAGGGAGGTATTTGGGGTTCAAATACGTCTACGCTGCCTATTACCCAGCTTGCTGAGGCGAGCCAAAACCCCCAAAACTTCGTCGGAATTCATTTCTTTTCTCCGGTCGACAAGATGCCGCTGGTTGAGATCATCGTGGGTGAGAAAACAGGCGATGTCGCGCTTGCGAAGGCTTTCGATTACACCAAGCAGATCAAAAAGACGCCCATTGTGGTCAACGATTCGCTTGGTTTCTTCACTTCACGCACCTTTGGCACTTACCTCGATGAGGGGGTGCGGATGCTTGTGGAGGGTGTGAAACCTGTCCGTATCGATAACCTCGGTAAAGCAGTCGGAATGCCCGTGGGACCGCTTACAGTCTACGACGAGGTCAGTCTTGAGTTATCTCGCAAAGCACAAGAGACATGGAAAGAGATGGGCCTTGTTATTGACGGAGACGATCGCTCTATTACCGCGGGTGTTGTTGATACGATGATCGGTGAGCACGCCCGCGGCGGCCGTTATCACGGTGGAGGGTTCTACGAGTACGGTGCTGACGGGTCTAAAGAGGTCTGGTCAGGACTTGAAGCGCTTTACGGTAAAGAGGGTGTCGAGATCTCAGATCAAGACGTCAAAGAGCGTTTGCTGTTCCGTCAGGTGATTGAGGCCCTCAAGTGCTTGGAAACGGGTGTGCTGCGCAGCGTGGCTGACGGTAATATCGGTTCTATCATGGGGATCGGCGCCCCTGCGTGGACCGGTGGCCTTTTACAGTTCGTCAACACGTTTGGGCTACAAAACTTCATTGATCGGTGTGCGCAGCTGAGTGCCGCGTACGGTGAACGCTTTGATGCTCCAGCCATCGTGGCTGAGAAACTGGCGGCGGGGGAAACCTTCGCTTAAGGCGATCTACTTCTTTTTGAGGGCGCTTCGTGCGCCCTTTTTTGTATTTGCGCTTGATGCGTATTTACGTGGGCAAGCGAGTCGAGACAGTGTTAAATGGGGGCACAATCAAAGGAGAACAATAACAATGCGTTTTGCCGTAACCCTCGGCCGATTTTTGCTCGGTCTGTATTTTTTCCTTCCCGGTATTTCCAAAGTAACGGGCTACGCTGACACCCTAAGTTACATGGCGCTTCACAACATACCGGCTCCAGACTTGCTTCTCCCGATTACTATCGTTCTTCAAATCGGCGGTGGGGTAATGTTGATGATTGGAATGCGCGTTAGCCAGGTGGCTTTGATGTTCGCGGGTATGACCTTGATTATTAATCTCGGTATGCACGACTTTTGGAATGTCTATGAAGGTGTAAGCCAGGCGCATGAGACGCAGAATTTCGTTAAGAATCTGGCGATTTTTGCGGGTTTGCTTGTGATGAGCGGCGCCGAGGACCTACCTCAGCACCGCTTGTTGAGTCATAAATAATCGCGTGAGGCTCAGGCGCCCAAGTTGAAGGTGAGCCCAGCGTTAGCAACTAGACGCTCAATCAGTTTCTCACCCATCGCGGGCGCTGGTGTGTAAACACCCCCTGGCAGATCAGTACAGTCCTGCACGATGCAGAGCGCACTCTCAGCGATCATCTTAGAGGTCGAGCCGTAACCGGGGTCCATATCGCCGGTTACTGTGGCTTCCATCCGATTACCGTTCGCGTTGGTGCCGACAAACAGCACGTCGTAATGGCCCGCCTCGCGACTCTCTTTGGAGGGTCCCTCTCCGGGTTTGGGTACATCATCACCCTCAAGCGGGTTGCTACTCGCCACCATACTGGCAGCGGCTGCCCCCTGCTCACCGGGACCTGTCACCATCATCTCGTCGTACTGGAAGTCTTCGCCGTAAAGGTGGTTTAGCAGTGCGTTGGAGCGATGAACATTCTTGGTATTGATCGGCGCCATGATGAAAGGTGCGACCCATGAACCGATTGCATCGTCCTCGTAGGGCTTCGCATCGGAAGGCTGCTCAGGACCTTGAAATCCGTTGGCGAGCGAGAAGGGGTTTGCCAGTACTTTTAGCAACCCTGGATTAGTTTTCAGAGCCGCCATAGTGGCGCCCAAGGACGCTGCGGTACCACCTGAGAACTCACCGTTCATTGCGCGAACACGACCACGAATGCGGTTCATAGGGGCGCCAGTCTGACCGATTGACGCTTTTTGGAGGAAGTAGACACCGAGATCAAAAGGTATCGAGTCAAAGCCGCAGCTATGGACAATGCGTGCACCTGACGTGCGAGCTGTCTCGTCGTGGGCGGCGATCATCTCGTGCATCCAACCGGGTTCTCCAGATAGATCGACGTAATGCGTACCTTCCTCTGCGCAGAGTCTGACCAACTCCGAGCCGAAGAGCTGATAGGGCCCGACGGTTGTGCAGATGCACGAAGCGCGCTTAACCATATCGCGCAGAGACTCCTCGTTGCCCGCATCAGCGGTTACAAGCGGTATGTCGGTTGATACGCCAATCAGCTCACGTACTTCTGCGAGCTTGGCCTCACTTCTACCGGCCATTGCCCATGGCACACTCGTGCCGTAGGTCTTTCCCATGTACTCGGCCACTAACCGCCCAGTAAATCCACTTGCACCATAGACGATAACGTCGAACTCTCTGCTCATAATTCATCCAGTTTAGGGGTAATAATTAGAAGGCCCGAGAATACAGGTTCGTTATCAACTGTCCAGCGCAAGGCTGATATTGCGCAACCGTCCCAAGACTGAGCGGAAGCGGGCGATACAAACGGGCGGAGCGACGGGAATATGCTGTGATAACGTAGAACATGAACTTAACGCGTGTGGATTTGAATCTGATGAAGCAGTGGGTAGTCAGCTTAATCTTCCTAGTACTCGTCGGCTGTGGAGGAGGCGGTGGTGGTAGTTCAGCTCCCTCGGGTCCGGCAGCAGGAAGCGGTTCGGGCAGTGCGCCGACCTCGCCAACACCCTCTGAACCCTCAGCTGAAGACTATGAAGCCGCTGCCGTTATGTTAGATCTAGCGACGTTTGGTGTAACAGGCGAGAGCCTCGAGGTAGCCGCAAAAATTGGGCCGGACGACTGGCTCGACGAGCAATTCGATACACCGCCCAGTTACCACTTGCCTATTGTCTATCGTTACGGCTCGGAATACGGCTACGATGTTCTCAATGGAGCTATTCCTCCGGCGTTGTACCGCAGATTTGCCTTTTTTGAGCGAGCGTTCACCGCGCCTGATCAGCTTCGCCAGCTGACCGCCTATGCCTTGTCTCAAATTCTAGTGGTGTCCGATTCAGGCGCGCTCGGCGTAAATCCCGTGGGTTTGTCTAGTTATTACGACACGCTTCTTGAGCACAGCTTTGGCAATTATAGAGATCTACTTCTTGCCGTGACGCTGCACCCCTCAATGGGGTTTTTCCTAAGCCACGTGAACAACGCTAAGACTGATACGGCTGCCAATACGTTCCCAGACGAAAACTATGCTCGCGAGGTAATGCAGCTATTTTCTATTGGTTTGTATGAACTCAATGCTGACGGCAGTCAGAAGCGTGATGTACAAGGAAACCCTATCGCGACATATGACAATGAGGATATCCAAGAGTTTGCAAAAATCTTTACGGGGCTCGCTTACGACTCGACTAATAGAGAGCCGCAATTTGGTCGTAATCAGCCGGTCTTCGCGCTTCCGATGGTGATGTTTAACGAGTATCACGAACCTGGGGAGAAACACTTGTTGAATGGTCAGATAGTTTCTGACGGTCAAACAGGCCTGGAGGACATCGATGATGCGATCGATAATTTATTCAATCACCCAAATGTCGGTCCATTTGTGGGGAGGCAGTTAATACAACGATTGGTGACATCAAACCCGTCGCCTGAATACATCGCTAGGATTTCAGCCGTCTTTGCTGACAACGGTGAGGGTGTTCGCGGCGACATGAAAGCGGTCGTTCGGGCTATATTGACCGATGAAGAAATCGCCGATGCAAGTCGCGTGCGCGAACCTTTCAGGCGGTATCTCGCCGCGGGTAGGGCGTTGAATATAGCTCCCGCCGAAGGTTATAAATATGGTGTAACGGGTTACATCGTGCAAAATCTTACTGGGCAAATGGTGCTTACCGCGCCCAGCGTGTTCAATTTTTATTCGCCCTTTTATCGACCTCAAGGTGGCATGGGCCTTATCTCACCCGAGATGCAAATTACGACTGAAGACACGGCGATCGGGGTAACAAACGTGATGGCGAACTTGGTCTACGGCGACGCGCCCATGGCTACGCATCCCGAGCTTTCGCCGGTGGCCTTAAATCTAGAGCCTTTGGTCGATTTGGTTGACAACGAAGACGTTTTCTTTGATCAGCTGGATAGATTGTTCTTCGCCGGCAATATGAGCGACTTTACTCGTACCGTCCTCTCAGAAGCGATGGCTGAGCTGTCCTCCTCGCCCAATGAGGAGAAGGTAAAACTAAGCCTGTATTTGTCCCTCATTTCCCCTGAGCAGGCGGTTTTTGGAGGTGTCCAATGATGATCAACCGTCGATCTCTACTGAGACGTGGCGCTCAGTCTGCTGTCTCGCTTGGGATGTCGTCTGTGGTCCCGTTTTCCCTTTTGGGAAGTGCGGGGGCTCGCGCGTCAGATGATTATCGCGCAGTAGTGTGTGTGCTACTTGCGGGTGGCGCGGACAGCTACAATATTTTAGTCCCGCGATCTGAGCAGGCGTATGCGCAATATCAAACTCGACGCTCAGACTTAGCACTGAGCCGCAACGATTTGCTGCCTTTAGAGGGGGCTCTCGATGGGGTGAGTTTTGGTTTACACCCGGCCATGTCGAGTCTTCAACAAAGGTTCAATGCTGGGCAGGCAACGTTAGTCACCAACATTGGTCCCCTAGTGGAGCCCACTACTCGCGCGGCGCTCGAGACAGGGAATGTGCGATTACCTTTGGGTTTGTTCTCGCACTCAGATCAAATACTGAGTTGGCAGACAGCGACACCTGCAAACCGTGCGGGCACCGGTGTTGGTGGTCGAATGCTCGATGCGATGCCAGCCGCGAACGCGGGCTTGGCACTCGCAGGTAACATCTCTCTGTCAGGCAATAATTCTTTTCAAGCGGGTGCTGCCACGGGCAGCTATGCCGTGAGTGCCGCGGACGGTGTGAGGCGCATTGCGGGCTACGAAAACGATGTTTTTAGGCGCTACTTCGATCGTTTCTTAGAGGACCCCAACACTTCAACATTGCGCCGTGTCTATGGCAATAAAGTTCAGTCTGCGATTGACGCCGGCGATGTATTTAATTCGGCACTGGAGGGCGCGACAGCCCTCAGCACGCCTTTTTCGGAGCACTACTTTTCAGCAGCGATGAAACGTATCGCCGAGCTAATGAGTGTGCGCGAATCGCTCGGTGTTACACGCCAGACATTTTTCGTGACCTACGGCGGTTGGGATCACCATGAAGATACCTTGGGCCAGCAAGCCGATATGCTGCCCGCCCTTGATGCGGGTCTTGGGCAGTTTCAGGTCGCCCTTGAGGAATTGGGTCTGAGTCAATCGGTGACGACATTTACCATTTCTGATTTCGGTAGAACCCTAACCTCAAATGGTAAAGGCTCAGACCATGGTTGGGGTGGTAATGCGATGATCATGGGTGGTGCGGTGCAAGGCGGTCAGTTATACGGTCATTTCCCCGAGCAGGTAGAAGACAATCCGCTGGATGTTGGTCGTGGCCGTTTTCTACCAAGTACCCCAACCGACGCCATGTATGCTGAGATCTCTAGATGGATGGGTGTTGCGCCTGAGTCACTCGGATCGGTGCTGCCCAACTGGGCAAACTTTGAGGGAAGCACTCAGGGTGCAGGGCTAATGGGTATGCTAACTGGCTAGCGCTGTGCCGTTACCAACCAAAAATTAGCCTCGAACCCTATGCCATCACCGGGCGAGTAAAAGGCCCGCAGACGTTCATAGACGGCTTCTCGTGCGCGATCCTTCAGAGATGGATCGCTTTCTGCGATGAGGGCCGCTGCAGGCCCAATCTGAATGAGTTCCTCGAATATTTCTTCAAAGGGCTGCGATGCGCCTACGGATAACTCAAGTGCCAGAGGCTCAATTCTTGGCTTGTTGAAGCCCGCTTCCGCGAGTACATGCTTAATAACGTCTGGGTCTGCCAACCCAAAGGGTCCGGGTGCGCCAGGTTTTGCAGGTGGCGGCGCTGGAAGCACTGAGAGGGCGGCTTGCAGGGGCGCTGTAAAGAAAGGATTAAGCGACGGACTTTGCCAGCATACAAAGCCCAGTTGACCCTTGGGTTTGAGCGCTTCACGCAACGTTGCGAAGGCGGCAGGTGGATTGTCAAAAAACATCACCCCAAAACGTGAGTAGATGGCATCGAAGGACTCATTTGGGAAAAGCGAATCACTTGCGTCTCCCACGATAAATTCCACCTGAGCTTGGAGCTCATTTTGATTGGCCGCTTTCAGTTCATTGGCCAAAGTGAGCATAGGTTCGGAGATGTCGACCCCCGTAATCTTGGATGAGTCGTCCAAGCGCGACGCCCATTCCAAGGTCTGATTACCACAGCCACAGCCTACATCGAGCAGCCGTGCGCTGGGGGGTAAAGAGAGCGAGTCCATGCAACGACGTCCGGGCTCCGCAAGCAGCTGCTCAAGAAGCGTATTGTGTCTCACCCAACTCGCCCCAGCTCGGCCATTCCACATTTCTTTTTGTAGTTGATTATTCATAGGCAGAACCTTTAATTGCCAAAAATGTAGGAACCGACGTCCTCAAGTTTTTCGAGATCATCGGGTGAGTCGATATCCCAGCCAGCCGATTGCATAGGGATCACGCAGACCTGATGGTTGTTATTTGTAAGCAGCTGTTTCGCACCGTTCTCGGCGTCAAGCGATAACAGATCGGGATAGTACGAGCGGCCAAATACTGCGGGCGGCCCAACGGTGTTTCGGAACCCTGAGCACGCCATACCTGTGCTGTCTGTACTATTAATCAAGGTGGAAAGCTCCTCGGTAGATACTAAAATTTGATCTGAAAGTAGGACGAGGAGTTGATCGCAGTCAGTTGCTAGAAGCTCACACCCAAGCCGAATAGCGCTGCTCATACCCGCTTGCCAGTCAGGGTTGTAAACCAACTCAGCACCGATAAATAAACCGGTGTCAGCTGCGCGCTTTATCTCTGCATCATACCTTCCCGTCACGATGATCAATCGCTTGTGAGGTAAGGGGAGTGCGGCATCGACAACGTGTTGCAGGAGTGGTTTTTTTAAAAAATGTGCGAGCTGCTTGCACGCACCGAATCGGCGCGCTTCACCGGCTGCAAGGATCAGAATACCTAATCGCGATTCAGCCATTTCCTCGAAGGCCCCCATCTTGGACGCTCGGACCGAAGATGGCGTTGTGGCACTTAGCAATGATCGAGAGGGCAATACTCTCAGGAAGCTCGCCTCCGATATCAAAGCCGGCGGGGCCATCGACGGTCGGTTTGAAGTCATCGTCGATGAGACCTGCTTCGTCAAAGACTTCCTCCCTCCGATGTGTCGGACCGAGCAGCCCGACGTAGTCTAGACGTTGGCCCGAGAGTGCGAGTAAGCATTGTGCGTCCATCGGCACGCTGTGAGTCATCACCATAGCCGCATTTATCGATAGGTCTTTGACCTGGTCGGCAAGCGCTTCCGCCGAGCAGCGGAGTCGGTGATCTGCCATATGGAAAAACTCATCCCTCGCATTAGCGGGTCTTGGATCCCAAACGGTTGTCTCCCATCCAAGTTGATTGGCTAACACGACGACGGGCTGTGCATCGATGCCGCCCCCTGCAATCAGTAAATGAGGCGCGGGCGTAATGTGTGAGATGAGCCAAGTTTTACCCTGTAATTCCTCGAGTCGGCTCTTTTTACGCTTGCGAGTCAGCATTGAATCTAGGGTGTACTCACTCGCAAGACTCACTTCGCCTGGGGCAGGGATGTGTTGCCGGAAGTAGCCACTTTGCCTGCTCGTCAGTGAGCGGTGGATCTGTAAGAGGCCTTGGTAGTCATTGTGTTCATTTACTGGCTCGAGCAGTACGTGGACGACACCACCGCAGCCAATGCCCAGTCGGTACGATAGATCATCCTCGTCGTCGCCGTCGTATCGTATGCAAACGGGGAGACCTGAGGCCATCACTTTGCGCGCGTTGAGTCTTATATCTGCTTCGAGACAGCCGCCGCTCAAAAGTCCGAGTTGTTCGCCTCCCGAGCTAATAAGGCTCATTGCCCCGGGCTTTCGATAACTTGAGCCCTCGGTCTTGAAGACCGTTCCGAGAACCCATTCCTCATTGTCTCGTTTGGGTAACCACTTCGAGAGCATGGCGGCTAATTGCATTGTCATGAAAAAAGCCGCCTGCATAGCGCTTCGCGTTGCAACTGCTCGGGACAACGGCTTGGAGCGTCGTGATGCTTTATGGGCAGCAACTTAAACCTGACATGTTCATCGCATTTAATAAAATAGCAGTTCACAAAAAGCTCATCTCTCTGAGGCTCGAATTCCTTGGAGAATGTAGCGCGCATTTTTTTCAAAGCGAGCCTTCATATTGAAGTATCCCATAAAGGTTGCCACATCTTGCGGAAGGGTCTCGGTCGTGATGACTGAATTGGAGGCGCCATCGTACGAGCCGGTTAGCAAGGCCGATATCCCACTCAGCGCGGCGAGCGTTTGGTCCTGTTTTAGGGCGAGGGGTTCTGCGAGTTTCTCGACCATGGCGTGGAAATGATCGGCCATAGCCCGCTTAGATGTGATCAGTGCATCCAATGAGATATTTTGATCGATTACGGTACCCAATCTGGCGTGCAGTGCGAGGAAAATGGGGTCAGAAATACTGGTTTCGTACAGATGTGATACGAAGGCTGCGTCGGTGGTGTGAGACGTCACACCCGCTGTGAGTTCACGACAAAAGCGCTCAAATTCCAGGGTGTAAAGCGAGAGCAGTACCTCCTCCTTTGTACCGAAATAGAGGTAGAGCGTCCCTTTTGCAACACCGGCACGTTTCGATAAGAGCCCCATTGAAAAGCCCTCATAGCCGGCTTCCATAAAGAGCGTCTTAGCTGTTGCGAGTATCGTATCCCGTCGATCGTTTTTCTGCTCCGGGGTTCGCGCTCGCTTAATTTGACCTATTTTTGCACTCATGATGCGATGGTAGCTCGCTTGACAAATGACCGCTAGTCATTAAATGTAACACTGCGAGATCACCGCGGCCCTTTTTACTCCCATCGCGATCGTAAAAGCGGGCGACTACAGAGCGAGTCGATCATATTAGTGAGGTAATGGCGTACGAATGTCGGGCGCTTTGATATCGAGGAAACTACTAATGACAACGTTTACGCTCAACGGCGAAGTAAGGACAGTTGATGCTGATCCCGAAACGCCGGTGCTCTGGGTTATCCGGGAGCAGCTCGACCTAACTGGCACAAAGTTTGGCTGCGGTATGGCGCAATGCGGTGCGTGCACCATCCATGTGAATGGTCGAGCACAACGGTCCTGCATGACGCCCCTCGCCTCGCTCGAGGGTGCAAGCGTCACAACGATTGAAGGGCTCAAGAGCCCAGATGGATCGCTTCATGCGCTTCAACAAGCGTGGATTGATCAGCAAGCCCCTCAGTGTGGTTACTGCCAATCAGGTCAGTTGATGTCAGCGGCAGCGCTGCTAGCAGAGAACCCAAACCCCTCGGATAGTGACATTGATAACGCAATGCGGGGAAATGTCTGCCGCTGCGGCATGTATGGACGAATTCGCTCAGCCATTAAGCAGGTGGCTGGTGCGTCGTTCTATGATGCGATGGAGGGCCGTCAGAATGGGTAAATGGACTAGACGGGGTGTTTTATCGGCGGGTGTTCTTGGTGGCACTGGCTTGGTTATTGGTATCGCTGTTCGCCCGGGTAATCCCACAGAAACAGCGGGGCATTTAGTGGCGGGCGAAGGTGAGAGCCTGTTACATATCTACCTAAAAATTGATGACCAAAATCGTGCGACCGCCATTTTGCCGCACTCAGAGATGGGGCAAGGCGCACAGACAGCATTGACTCAAATGCTGGCGGAAGAGCTTGATGCGGACTGGGACATGATGGGCTTCGAAGAAGCGCCTGCCGACGCTGAGTACGCGAATATGGCGCTCGGACGCGGCTACCTCTTCAAGGGCGTGGACTTCCCCGATGCAGTGGTTCCCACAGTAGATGGACTCATGCTGAACTTAGCAGATGCCATTGGTATGCAGGTGACAGGCGGAAGCATGAGTATCCGCACCACGGGGCAGTACTTCCTACGTGCGGCAGGCGCATCGGTACGCGAGATGCTGGTCAAAACAGCCGCGAAAGCCTGGGGTGTTCCTGCCGGTGAGGTTCGAACTGAGAAGAGTACGCTGCATCACGATGCCAGTGGCAGATCAGCACCTTATTCGGAGTTTGCGGCCGCAGCTGCAGAAATGACACCGTCTTCAACGCCTAAGCTCAAAAAGACCAGTGAGTTTTCTGTCATGGGTCAGAGCAAGCCTCGTCACGATATTCCGTCTAAGGTCGACGGTACCGCGATGTTTGCAATGGACGTTAAACGCCCCGGCATGGTTTATGCCGCTGTTAAGCGAACCCCTGTTGCGGGTGGCTCTTTGCGACGCGTTGATGACAGCGCAGCGCGCGCCATGAAAGGTGTCATCGACGTCGTAAAGATTGGTCCGTCGAGCGCAGCGGGTTTGGTAGGTTCATACTCAGCGGGTGATGCCATTGCGGTTGTTGCCGACAGTTACTGGAAGGCTGAAAAGGCGCTCGCTACGCTGGATCTCGACTGGAATACGGACGGTAAAGAGCAGGTTTCCAGTGCGTCTATTTTTGAGCAGTTTGACCGCGACATCACGGCAGGTGTGGATCGGGCAAACGATGTGGCCTTAGGTGATGCAAATGACGCATTTAATGGTGCTGCAACGGTGCTCACTGCAGATTATCGCGTGCCTTATCTGGCACACAGCTGCATGGAGCCGCCAAATGCAACGGCAGAAGTGACAGCCAATCATGCTGAAATCTGGATAGGTTGTCAGAACCCACTTGGCTTCCGACAACACCTTGCCGCCAGCCTTGGGCTGGATGTTGAGCAAGTAACCTTGCACAACTATTTCATGGGTGGAGGCTTTGGACGAAAGAGCAACGCAGATTATGCGTTGCAGGCCGCGATGATCGCTCGTCAAGTGGGGAGGCCTGTGCAACTGGTTTATTCTCGTGCCGAGGACATCAAGCAAGATTTTTATCGGCCAGCGGTCCAAAGCCGATTCAAGGCAGGTCTAGACGCCGAGGGTAAGTTGATTGCTTGGCAAAACACCTACGTTGACAAGCATGAGCCCGTCGAGGCGCCACTGATTCCTTACGCCGTCGCGGCACAGGATATTGGCCATGTCGCGAGTCCAACGCATGTACCTTTCGGTGCCTGGAGAAGCGTTGATCACTCGCAGCACGGGTTCTTCACCGAATCGTTCGTTGATGAGGCGGCACATGCTGCGGGACAGGACCCTTACGCGTTTCGTGCTGAAATGCTGAAGGACAAGCCCCGACTCTTGGCTGTTCTGAATCGAGTCGCAAAAGAAGCTGGCTGGGGTCTTCCCATGGAGGAGGGGCGCGGTCGGGGTATCTCGCTACAAGAGTCCTTTGGCTCGATCGTTGGCCAAGTTGTGGAGGTGACGGTATCAGGCGGAAAAACATGGGTGGATCGCGTGGTCGCTGTTATCGATGCTGGTTATGCGGTATCACCCGATGGCATGAAGGCACAGATTGAGTCCGGTATTGTCTATGGCTTGAGTGCGGCCATGTACGGTGAAATTACGATTGAAAACGGCGCGGTAGCGCAGAGTAGTTTTGCTGACTATGACGCCATTCGTATGCATGATTCGCCGGTAATTGAGACGCATATTATCAATAGTGGTGCTGAGATCGGGGGGGCGGGTGAGCCTGGCACGCCGGGAGTAGCGCCTGCATTGGCGAATGCGATCTTTAATGCTACCGGTGCGCGTGTTCGAACCTTGCCCATTATCAAGGCGGATCTGAGAAGCGATGCAGAGGCATCGCCATCGGTTGCTGCATTCGGCACCTGAAAAGCATGGTGAGACCTGAAAATAAAAAGCCCCCAGTCGGGGGCTTTTTTTTGTTCAAACCAAGTTGCCAAGACGCGTGAGCTGTTAAACGATGCTGAAGCCTTCTTTGCTGATAGGAAGCGCACGAATACGTTCCCCGCAGGCGTTAAAAACGGCGTTACAAACGGCGGGCGCCAGTGGCGGTAAGGCGGGTTCGCCAGCACCGGTAGGTCTGTAGCCGGAGTTCAAGACAGTCACATGGACGCGAGGGCTCTGCGGCATTCTTAATAGAGGATAATTGTCGTAATTGCTTTGGACGGCGGCGCCATTCTTGATGTTGATACGCTGAGCGGCCAGGGTGCTCAAGCCATCGACCACTGACCCCTGCAATTGATTCTCCAGACCGGACAGATTCACTGCCTGTCCCACATCAGCCGCAACCCAGACATCATGTACGGTGATGTTCTTGCCTTCTACGCTGACTTCAGCGACCTCTGCTATGTGACCGGAGTGGCTCAAAAAGAAGGCGAGGCCTAAGCCACGACCCTCTGGTAGCTTGCGCCCCCAGCCAGCTGCTTTGGTTGCAGCCTCGATGGTGGCTCGCGCTCTTGCCGTATTGAGGCTGGCCATATCGCCTTCACTAATCCATCCCTGGTCACCAATCGCATTTAACAGAAAGTCACGGTGGTCCTGTCCGGCCTTGTCAGCCAGTTCGGCGATAAATGATTGCTCGGCAAAGGCATAAACGTTGGATATGGGCGCCCGCCACGCGCCGGTTGGTGTCTGGGATGTCACAAAACTTTGCTCGATCGCCAGATTGGGTACGACCTTACCGGGGAAGTCGTAGGGCCGGTAACTCGCGCCGTAGTTTGCAGTTTTACCATCGGCAGACGCCGCCGCAACGAGGTTTTTCCAGCCTACGAGCTGACCACTCTTTGAGATGGCTCCCTGTAGACGATAGTAGGTAGGTGCTCTGTAGTAGTCGAACGCCATGTCGTCTTCTCGTTTCCACTGAAGTTTGACAGGCGCGCCAACACGTCGAGAGATGAGCGCGGCTTCGAAAACGTATTCGTTCGACAAGCGGCGGCCGAAACCGCCGCCGCCACGGAGCTGATTAACGGTGATATTGCCCGGCGCGACATCAAGCAACTTCGCCAGATTGGCAGTGATGAAGACCGGAGTTTGACTGCTAGTCCAGACTTCTACGTTGCTCGTTGCAGCTGAAACCAACACCCCTTGAGGTTCTAACTGCGCGTGAGAGACAAAGTCCGTTGAGTAGGTAGCATCCGCCGTTACTTCTGCATGGGCAAAGGCTGCGTCAACATCGCCCGCGCGCTCTATTTCAGCTTCCACTTTTCCTGAAGCTAGGGCGGCCAGCGCCTCTGCCTCAATCGCATCAGAGTCGTCTCTGGATGCGGATGACAAGTCCCAGTCTACCTCGAGGGTCTCACGGGCTTTAAATATCGACCATGTGTCTTTTCCGACAATCGCCACGCCGCTCTGAATGGCATGGGACTCTCTTATGTCAAAGTTATACGGTCCCGGTGTGCCATCAAGAATAAAGGCGTCGACAATGCCGGGTAATGCTTTTATGCGTTCAAGATTGGCGCGCTTTGCGGTGCCACCAATGGATGGACATTTGACGAAGCTGGCGTAAACCATGCCATCGACTTTGGCATCGATGCCAAATATGGGCTTGCCGGTAGCAATGTCTTTCGCTGAAGCATTGGGAATACGCTTACCCAATAAGCGGTACTGCTCTGGCTTCTTCATCTGGACGTCGGCTTCATCGGGAACTGGCATGAGCGATGCGAGAGCCACAAGGTCTTTGTAGTGGGCTACCTTGCCCGATGGCCCATGTCGAACCACCGATTCGGAGGCTGTCACTTCCTCGCGTGGCACGTTCCACTCTCTTGCTGCTGCTCTTAAGAGCATTTCCTTGGCTGTTGCGCCCACTTTCCGCATTTCGTCCCAGCGCATCGGAATCGACAGCGAGCCGCCAGCAAACTGCATTCCGTATTGCTGTTGCACGGGGGCCGCCTGACACACGACATCATCCCAGTTAGCGTCGAGTTCCTCCGCCACAATCATCGGTAACGAGGTGTTAACGCCTTGACCGACTTCAGGGTTTGGACCGTAAATGGTGATGCTGCCATCAGCGTTAATACCAACATAAGCATTCAAGACCCCTGATGCTTCTGCTGAAGCGAGCGACATCATGGAGATACCGCCCGAGGATGACAAAGCCAGACCCAGTGAGACCTTTAAAAAATCTCGTCTGTCGGTGCTTTTAATCTTGTTAACTGACGGGTTCATGCGGACACCTCCTCAGTTTGCACTGCATTGTAAAAAAGAGCCGACGCAGTCATGACGTTACTGGCTGCTTTTATGGCTGACTTGATTCGCACGTAGGTACCGCATCGGCAAAGATTACCGGCCATCGCTGCATCAATTTCATCATCTGTTGGGTTGGGATTTCGCTCAAGAAGTGATGCAGCCGACATGATTTGACCGGCTTGGCAGTATCCGCATTGCGCCACATCATTATCGATCCACGCTTGCTGAACCGGGTGCAAGGTATCGCCTGACAGGCCCTCGATGGTTGTGATCGAACGACCGTCTAACGCGCCAATGGTCAGTTGACAGGAGCGCGTTGCAAAACCGTCGAGCCAGACAGTGCATGCGCCACACTGTCCGACGCCGCAACCATATTTAACACCTTGCATACCCGCATGATCCCGAAGGGCCCAAAGCAGTGGCATTGAGGGATCGATCTCCTCAAATGATTGGTTTTGTCCATTGATCTTCACGGTTATCACCAGCATCACCTCAGTCATTTTTCTTTGCGTTAATAGTGGCACAAATGAGTCTCAAAGACAGGCAGGATGCGAGTTTGATTTGCCAGCGGGTATCGACCATAACGCGTCTGGTATTCATTGAGCGTTTATGACGCGCATGCCCCAAAACGACCCAGCGCACGAGGAGAAGCCACCCAACGAAGAAAATTGGGAGAGGCGCGGGTAACTGTCTCGTTGACCGGGTTGCGTTTAAACAGACAGGGTGGCTCTGGTGGCTATGTGTATAGAGCGGCCCTGCAGCTAAAGGGCCCTTGCTGTACACCGCACTGGAATTAAGGCGCTGTGCCCCTCGTTATGGCTGAGAGGCGCGGAGGTGCTTCTGCAAAGCCGACGTCAAAGCTCCTGGGCAACTTCAAGTTCCTGCTCCAGCTTCTGCCGTGAATCAGCGCGAGGCTTTGAGAATCGTGCAACGCCAAGGTAAATGACAGGGGTGAGGAACAGGGTAAAGAATGCCGTCAGCCCCAAGCCGCCAAAGACGACCCAGCCCACCGCTTCACGCGCTTCAGCGCCCGGGCCAGACGAGAGAATGAGGGGGAGAGCACCCAGCACAGTCGAGATCAGGGTCATTGCGATGGGTCGAAGGCGAATATTGGCCGCATTTTCAATCGCTTCTCGCACTGAGGCGCCTGCATCGCGCTGCTGATCGGCAAATTCCACCAGTAAAATGCCGTTTTTCGCTATCAAACCGATGAGCATAACGAGACCGACTTGGGAATAGACATTGAGCGATATCCCTGTAACGAACAGGGCAAAGATGGCGGCAGCAAGTCCAAAAGGCACAATGGTCATGATGACCAGTGCAGATGTCAGACTTTCAAATTGTGCCACTAAGACAAGAAAAACAATCAGCAGTGCGAGACCGTAGGCGTAAAGAGAGTCACGCCGGGACTCGCCTAATCGCGCAGCCTCGCCCTCAGGCACTACCGAAATGCTGGGCGGAACCACTTCGCGAGCCAATGCGTTGAGGTCATCGACAGCAGTTTGAAGATCAACCCCCTCAACGGTTTGCATGTCGATACTGATGGATCGTCGCTGATACAAACGCCTGAGCTCGTCGGGAACACCTTCCTCAACCACTGTGACCAAGGAGGAAAGGGGTATCAGTTGTCCGTCTTGAGAGCGTACAAACAGATTTATCAGATCGCTCGGTCCTTGAATGCGTTTTTTGCCCGCTTTCAAAATGACTGGAATTGACTGGTCGCCCCCATTGAGATCAACAACTTGCACGCCATCAACCATGACTCTGAGTGTTTGTGCCAACTCGTCGATGGACACATTGAGGTCAGCTAGTCGCTCTCGGTCAATACGAATAGCGACTTGGGCTTGGGAGGGCGTGTAGTCGATTCGTGGACTGGAAACACTTGTAAGCCGCTCTCTAATAGCGTCGGCATAGACCCGCGCTGCCGCGTAGATTTCCTCATAGTCGCTACCCAAAAGCACAAATTGGATACCGCCGCGCCACGAGCCTCGCATGTTGAGGCTGTTACTGCCATACACACGCGCAGTGACACCAGGGAGTTGACTCAGCTTAGGTTGAATTTCGGCCGCAATATCTTGCTGTGAAATATCCCGCTCTTCCCAGGGTTTTAACGTGCCAACAAGGTAGATGATGTTGGGATCCCAACGTCCCGCAACGCTGTAAAGGCGGTCAATGACGCCAGAGTCGAGGTACGGTTGAAAGATGGCTTCTATTTGATCAGCTTGTCGCTCGGTATAAGGCAATCCGACCCCGGCGGGTCCCCGCGCAAACATATTGATTTTACCCCGATCCTCGGTGGGTAGGATCTCGCTTTCCAACTGAGTAAACGCACTACCTGCCAGGCCTGCTATTGCAACCGAGATCACGGCCGCGGCCCACGGGTAGTTAAGTGCCTTTGTAAGGATAAATGCGTAACAGCGCTGCAGAATATTGGGCTTCTGAGTGATGTCTGTCTTGGCTATCTGCTCTGATTTGCCCAGACGAGCCATCAGGGCGGGAACCAATGACAAGGCAACGAACGAAGAAATCGCAACAGCAACCGTTAGGACGAGCCCAAACTCTCTAAATAATCGACCCGAGGTGCCAGGCAGGAAGGCTATGGGAACGAAGACGGCTACCAGTACCATTGTCGTGGCTATCACGGCAAAGAAAACAGACTGCGTGCCAAGCACTGACGAGGCACTGGTGCCTTCACCGCGCTGCTGTCTTCGCTGAATGCTCTCTAGCACCACGATAGCGTCATCGACAATCAGCCCTGTTGCAAGCACCAAGGCAAGAAGCGTGAGGATGTTGATGGAGAAACCGAGCACCCAGCTGGCCGCTAGCGTCCCCAGTAGTGAAATAGGGATGGCGACGGCAGGTACCAGCGTAAATCGCCAGCTGCCAGAAAATA